>CAYOIT010000265.1:0-5379 GCA_964404035.1 uncultured Verrucomicrobiota bacterium
TAGTTTGAGGGGCTAGTGATCGCAAGATCGTGGGGGTTCAAGTCCCCCCCCGAGCACCAATCTTCACTCGCCGTTCAGGCGGCGGGACTCCGGCGAGGCAAACCCGGCTTCGCCCATCGACAGGCGTGCTTCAAGATGAAACTTCTCATTGCCACCGGGAACGCCCACAAGCTCGCCGAAATCCGGTCGATCCTTCAGGTACCGCAGCTTGACCTCATGGGCATCCGCGACTTTGGGCCGCTGCCCACGGTCGAAGAAGACGGCGACACTTTTGAGGCCAATGCCATCCTGAAGGCTGTTGCGTTGGCCCGGGCGTCCGGTCTGTGGACACTGGCGGATGATTCGGGACTGGAAGTCGAGGCGCTAGATGGAGCGCCCGGTGTCAGGTCTGCCCGGTACGCCGGCGAACCCTCCAACGATGCCGCCAATAATCACAAACTGCTGGCCTGTCTGGAAACGGTGTGTGATCGCCGGGCCCGGTTCCGGTGCGTGATCGCGCTTTCCGACCCGGCCGGCCGGACGCGAACCGTCTCCGGTTCCTGTGCGGGAACTCTGTTGCGCGACCAACGGGGGCGCGGGGGATTCGGATACGATCCGCTTTTTATACCGGACGGCTTCGAACTCTCTTTCGCCGAACTGGAGGCCGGAGTGAAGAATCGGATTTCCCACCGTGCCAAGGCCCTCGACCGGGCGGTTCGCGAATGGGGCGCTGTTCTCGCCTCGGAGCCTGACGCCTGGCCGGTCACGGGAGGGGGCCTCGTTTGACGGGCAAGCGCATCGTCTTTCTGGCTGTCAACTCATCCTATTCGCACAGCAGTCTGGCCGCCTGGAGTCTCCGGAGTGCTGTGGGCGGGGTGGCCGGGGAATGGCACACCCTCGAGGTGAGCACCAATGATGCGCCGATGGCGGTTCTGGACCGGATCGTACGGCTGCAGCCCGAGGTGCTGGCGGCCACGCTCTATCTCTTCAACCGTCGTCAGGTGGTGTCGCTGCTCAAACGCTGCCGGCGCCTGATGCCGGCCTGCCGGATCGTGGTGGGTGGGCCGGAGTGCTGGGGGGATAATCGTGCCCTTCTGGTGGATGAACAGGCCGCCGATGCCGCCATTCGAGGCGAGGGCGAACGCGCGTTTGCCGAATGGTTGACCAAGCTCGATACCCCGCGTAACTGGCCGGATATTCCCGGGTTTTGCGGCGTCGTTGACGGGGCCTATCATGACAACGGCGTGGCGTCGGGGGGGGGGGAGTTGGACGACATCCCGCCTTTCTTCCAGAAGGAACTGGAGGGTTTCCGTAAGCCGTTTGTCCAGATCGAAACCTCCCGCGGCTGTTCCAATCACTGTCTTTTTTGCACGAGCCGGGAAACGCCGGTCCGGTATCATTCCCTCGCCCGTGTCAGGGCGGACTTGCAGGCCATTGGCAACGCGGGCGTCCGTGAGATTCGGGTGGTCGACCGGACGTTCAATGAACGGTCGGAGCGTTCGCTTGACTTGGTGCGTCTGTTTCGAGACGAGTTTCCCTCGATGCGTTTTCACCTGGAGGTCGATCCGGCGCTGGTGTCGCCCGAGTTGGCGGGTGAACTGGCGCGCGGCGGTGCGGGCCGTTTCCATGTGGAAGCGGGCGTCCAAAGCCTGAGTGCCGGAGTCTATCGCAGGATGGGCCGGGCCACGACGGTGTCCGAAACGCTGAAAGGTCTGGAGCGACTGCTTTCGGTTCCCGGTCTGGAGGTGCATGCCGACATGATTTCCGGCTTGCCGGGGGAAAGCCTGGCCGATCTCCTCAACGATATTCGGACGTTGATCCTGCTGGGCCCTGCCGAAATCCAGTTGGAGCGCCTGAAGCTTCTGCCCGGAACGCCCTTTTCAGAGACTCCGGAACGCTGGGGGCTCGAGGCCGCCGCCGATCCTCCCTATGAGATCCTGCGGACCCCCGATATGTCTTTCGAGGACCTGTGCCGTGCCGATCGAATCGCCAAGCTGCTCGACTGGTTTCACAACGTTCCCTCGTTGCAGGAGACGTTCATGGCCGGAGTCAGGAATAGGACCGGCTTCCTTGAAGGATTTGAGGGGTTCCTGGAAGGTCGGACGGATTTTCAGATCCGGCCGAACCTGGAGCATCGCTTCCGCTGGCTGGATCAGTTTGTGGGCGGGGTAGAGGTCCGATGGGTTCATGCGCTGCGGTACCAGTGGTACAGACTCGGGCTCAGCACGCGGCAGGGGCTTTGCCCGGCTGAGTCATGGAAAGGTGCGATTCCCGAGGCGGCCGTTCTGGTGGAGGGCGATGCCTCCAAGACGTTTTCCCAGAAGTGGCTTGTTCAACTCGAGGCGCCTTTTCTTTTCTGTTACGGGACCGGCGAACGGGGAGATCGGGCCACGCTGGCCGTGTTCAGGCTGCCGTGACGCGGGGCGGCAGCCTTGTCGAGTCGCCTTGCGAACGGCCTTCCTGCAGTGTAGTCTCCCCGCAACCAGCATTTCAAAAGGAGCCCTCATGGCAACGCTGATCGATATCGTCGGATTTCTGGATCGCGAACTGAAGGTGACCGAATTCGAGGACGATTCAAACAACGGCCTTCAAGTCGAAAACTCCGGCACCATCCGCAAGGTGTGCTGCGGAGTGGATGCCTCGCTCGAATTCTTTCAGGCAGCGCAGCAGAGGGGGGCGGATCTGGTGGTCTGTCACCACGGCTTGAGCTGGCGCGATTCGCTGAAGCGGATCACCGACCTGAACTACCAGCGGGTCGGGTTTCTGATCCGTCATGATATGGCCCTCTATGCCTGTCACCTGCCGCTGGATGCTCATCCCAAGTGGGGCAACAACATGGGGATGGCCAGGGCGTTGGGGTTGCAACAGCTCAAGCCGTTTGGGGTCTATCACGGGAAGGCCATCGGCTTGCAGGGCCGTCTGGCCCGTCCCCAACCGCTGGCAAGGTTTGCGGAGCGGGTCAAGGAAGCCGTCGGCAACGAAACCCAGGTCATGCCGTTCGGCAAGCCGATGGTGCGTTCAGTGGCCATGGTGGTGGGTGGCGGCGCGGTCGGGCTTGAAGAGGCGGCCAGGGCGGGCGTGGACGTCTTTCTGTCGGGTGAACCGAATCTGAATGCCCGCAATCAGGCTCGCGATTGGGGGATCAACGCCGTCTTCGGCGGCCATTACGCCACCGAATCCTTTGGCGTTCAGTCGCTGGCCGCGCTGCTGGCCCGGGAGTTCCTGGTCGAGGGAGAGTTCGTTCCCCTCGGCATCACTTACTAATCAACGAAAGCGAAACGTATGACCCAGGACACTCTTTTCAGGCCGGGCCAACTCTGGCTCGACGATCACGGGATCCCCATCAACGCCCACGGCGGCGGCGTGATGTTCCACGACGGTGTGTATTAGCGGCCCAAGGTCGTTTTCAACCGCGTGACCCGGCAGTTCGTCATGTGGTTTCGCCATGAAGAGACCTCGCACTACAACACGGCCTGCAGCCTGTCAGGTGACTTGCCGCCACTGGGTTTGTTCATTCCAGGCTGTCAGGCGTGCCTGTAGTCGGGTTGCCGTGTCGACCTGTTCGGCGGTGCCCGCGAGATTACGCTCCTGGTATGGATCGGCACGGAGATCGTAGAACAGCATGGCACGGTTGGTAATCTTTCGGGTGCTCGTATCGAGTTGCATGCCGTAGAGGTGGGTGGCGGTTCGGATGCCGATGTGATATTGATCGGTTTCGATGAAGACAGCATCATCCGCCGCTGGCGAAGCGCCGCGGCAGAAGGGGGCGAGGGTGCGCCCCTGCACGCAGTCAGGCACGGGAAGATCAGCCAGGTTCAGCAGCGTGGGCATAACATCGATGGTTTGCGCAAGGCTGTCTTGGACGAGGCGGGTCTTCAGACCCGCCTGCCATCGGACCAGCAAGGGGATACGCACGGATTCTTCGTAAAGCACATCCTTGTTGAACAGCCCGTGGCTACCGAGATTGTCACCGTGGTCGGACGTGAAGGCGAGGATGGTATTATCCGCAAGCCCGAGCCGATCCAAGTCAGCCAAGAGGCGCCCGAGCAGATCATCCACACACGTGGTGGCGCCATAGTAAAGGGCGGTCAGGTCGTGGAGATCGAAGTCGGGCGGAAGCCATTCCGGCCCGCGGTAACCGCCACGCTTGGTTTCATCCCAGTAATAGTCGTCACTCGTATAGATCTTAAACCAGTGGCGATCATAGGTGGGTTGCCCATCGATAAGGGTATTGGGACGGAGCGGCACTGCGTCACGTGAGAACAGTCGGGCATATTGCCCGGGCATGTGCCCTGCGCCAATGGGTTGGTGTGGGAGCGATATGTTGTAGTGCAGGAGGAACGGCTGTTGGCGCGTGGCCTCCAGGAATTCCGTCACGCATCGCGCATCAAAGTCGCCCCCGAATTCGGGCACCACGCGGGAACAGGCGTGCTCGTCATAGTAAGTCTGGCCATAGTACTTGTGGTCGTAGTTGGGGTACGAGGCGGATTGAAACCCAACCAGTTGAGGTTGGGGGTCGATATGCCATTTACCGAAGTGTGCGGTCCGATAACCCGCTGCCGCGGCGATTTCCGCGAGTGTCGGATCGCACAATCGAACGCGCTGTGGATTCGGCGGGTTGTCTTCAACGTTTCCGAGCATGCCGGTGCAAGTTCGGCTGTACTGGCCGGAAAGCAGGCAGGAACGGGCGGGGGTGCAGACGGGGTTATTGGTGAAGGCGTTGGCAAAGCGCACGCCTTCGCGTGCCAAACGATCCATGTTTGGGGTGCTGGCGACGGGGTCCCCGTAGCAACCCACGGCATGGGCGCGGAGCTGATCACACTGGCATATGATAATATTCGGTTGAGCGATCTTGTTCATATGGGCAAACGGTGTGAGGGTGTCAAAACAGAGTCGAAAACGCAATCACAGGGCGGAGAGTCACGTCTTCACTCTGAACAGAGTCACTTCCCGGTCTCGTCAGCGTGATTCTTGTGGTGCTTGAGGCTTGCGGTCTCGTCCGGCAAGGCAGGGACTCTGATGTGACGCCCTGCCGACACGGCTCGCCGGAGCCTCGCCCTCCAGAATACGGGATCCAGAACATCGACGGGGCGAGGCGAGTTCCAGTAGGGCGGGCGCTACGTCGCCCGCCCCGGCCGGCGGCGTAGCGCCGGCCGTACTACGCCCCTTCACTTGCATCGGATCGCAGATGCTCCCGCGAGGATCTGGGCCTACTCCCGCCCGTTGACACGCGAAACCGTCTGGCGTATCTTCCCGTTGCGTTTGTGCTCAATGGATACGGCACGTTACCCCCGTAGCTCAGCTGGATAGAGCATCGGATTTCTAATCCGGCGGTCGCAGGTTCGAACCCTGCCGGGGGTGCCACTCGAGGGAGTTAACTGTTTCACCGCAAAGAGCACA
>CAYOIT010000266.1:0-5359 GCA_964404035.1 uncultured Verrucomicrobiota bacterium
CAATCTACCCCTGGTCGCCGGACCAACTTACGGATGGCGTTCGTGTCGTGGGCGGTTACTCGTGCGAGCCGGTGTATCGCGGGTCGAACGTGGATGAAGGGGTCGAGATTGACCTTGGCGCGGATCGGCTGTTTCACGAGATCCGGGTGTACCCTGTGCGGGCGCATGCGAGGAACGGGGAGGGCGCGCCGAACTTCCCGCTGGACTACACCATCGAGACGAAGGTCGCAGGCGGCCAGTATGCCACGGTCAAGACGGTGACCAACCAGGCGAATCCCGGGATTGCCCCTCTGGTCCTGGCGGTCCCGAAACAGAAGGCCCGCTTCGTGAAGATCGCCGTGAGTCGTGTCAGCGAACCGCCACCTGGCGAAGCCACGTATGCCTTGCGCCTGGCGGAAGTGGAAGTGCTGGGGCCCGGCGCGCCGACTCCGCAGAAGGCGGCAACCACTCCACCCCGGCAACACTGGCGTCTGCAGACGGATGACACGGCGATGACGTTGACCGTCGTGGACAACCGGCCCGCGATCTGGGAATGGAAGAATCCGCGCGCGGGTTGGAACTGGCTGGCCGCGCCGGCAGTGATTCCATTGCCGACTCGGGTGAATGTCCTCAAGGGCAAGGATCACACCGCGGCGACCTGGGCCTTCCAGGAAGCGACCGAAGACGCGACCCACGGGAAGAAAGTGACGTTACGTTTCACCTGCAACGAAGAGCCGAAGGTGCAGATGACGTTCATCTGGTGGGCGGCCAAGGGGCCGGGGCCCATCCAGTACCAGGAGGTGGTCGAGAATGGCACCGGCAACTCCGTCGCGCTCTGGCCGCAACGCGACACGCTCAACCTGAGCGTGAAACCGGAACGCGAAGCCGTCCTGTGGCGGTTCCACAAGGATGCCGGCGCGCCAGCGGTCAAGAAGGCTTTGTTCGTCGATCGTCTGGTGGATGGGGGGATACACGAGGCCCCGATCATGGCGGGCGGCCAGGGCGGCGGATACGGCTTCATTCCGTTCATCGCGCTGGATGGCGGCAACCACGGCGTCTATTGCGCCGACGAACGCCAGGAGGGCATCATCAGCGTGGCGGCGGAAGGGCCCCGGCCGGTGACGGTGCGCGTGAGGCATCCTGTTGGGATGGATCATACTGACGTGCCCGGAGTGATGGCGGCCTTGCCGGCCACATACCTGGGCGCCTATGCGGGCGACATGGACGACGGCGGCAACGGATTCAAACGCTGGTTCTTCCTCCACAAGGCGCCGCCAAACATGCGCAAGGACCCGACGGAACCGTGGGCTCAGTGGGGTGCCTTCTGGCAGAATACTGGCAATAAGTCCGATACCAAGGAATGGTGGAGTGAGGAAAAAGCGTTCGCCCGCGGCATGAAGGAGAAACTGTCGGACGTCGGTTTCGAGTCGGTGAACATCGACAATGGGTGGTGGAGCAAGGAGAACAAGTGGGTTGGGGATCCCGGACGCTGGCCAGATGGAATGGCCGTGGCCGGAAGGCTGGCCCACGAGAACGGTTTCAAACTGACCCTCTACTTCCCCGGTTGCAACAACACCCTGGAGTGGGGAAAGAAACTCTCCCAGCACATGACCGATTACGGTGTGGATACCTATCGCAGCGACTTTGGCGCCCCCCACGGGCCCGGCGGCATCGCGATGCTCGACTGGTTGATGACCAACCATCCGAACTTCCGCTGGGAGAACTGCGAATGCGGCGGGGCGTACAAGGACTTCGTCGCCATGCAACGGGCGTCTATCGTGTTTGGCATCGATGTGTACGATCCCCTCTCGAATCGCAAGATGTGGCAGGTCAGTTCCTACTGCATCCATCCGGCGCAGTTGCAGACCCCCGTTCGTTTCTCGATGTTGAACGGCAACAAGGCCGGCAAGGGCGACTTTGGGTCGGGCGAAGTATTCGATCTGCGCAGCGCGCTGCAGGGTGCGTTCTTCCTGTGGGCTGGTTTCTCGATGCCCTCCGACTTGCCCTCGTGCATTCCCATGCTCAGGGAGAACATCGGCCTCTACAAGACCCGACTTCGCCCGCTGATCCGGGAAGCAAATCTGTACCACATTTTCTTGCGTCCCGACGGCGTGGACTGGGACGGCATCCAGTACCACGACTCGGTCAAGGGCACAGGCGCGATCATGCTGTTCAAGCCGGACAACAAGGTGGATACCCGGCGCATCGTACTCAAAGGGCTCGAGCGGAACAAAACCTATGCCCTGACCTTCCAGGATCGCCCCGAGCAGAACACCCGCAAGACCGGCGCGGACCTGATGGACCAGGGGTTCGACGTGACCATGACCGGCCAGAACGTCTCGGAGATCGTCTGGGTTGAAGAAACCCGGTGAGCCGCAGAGTCAGTGACAGTTAGGTTGACTCCAGCTCCTTCATTCAGAAGTTTCGATTCGTAGATAACTAGGCGTACCATTACGGTCGTCACGAGGTGTTATATGAAAACGGAGGCGATAATCGCGCGATAATTCTTGTGACCGAGAATAGCCGATTCGGAAGGCGATTTCGGTCATCGGCAAATCGGTGTGCTGTACCAGACCGCGCGCATAGCCGAGCCGCAGTTCCTTCAATCGTTTCATAGGCGGCATGCCGGTGGCGGCCTGACATACGCGTATGACTGTCCGTAGACTCAAACCACTTAATTTTCGGATGCTTTCGAGTGTGTGCGGTACATCCAACTGGAGGCGGAGTTGCTTCTCGATGCGCCACCAAGAATTTGCACCCGTGTCTGACGGCAGTACCTGTTCGGTAGAAGGCATTAGTTTCACGAGCAGTTTGAGAAGGGTGAGATGGCAGTTCAACTGGCGACTCGCCAGTGTTTGGCGACCGTTCCTCCAAAACTTCAGGAGTTGCCTCCCCAGACTTATTGTCGCTGCGTCAACGCGTATTACGCGTCGTTCATCTGGAGGGGGCGAAAGGGTAGGCGCGATAAAATTGATGGTGATAAATCTCCAGGGCGCACGCAGGATCGTGCCGCGCACAGGCTCGTTCTCGTGATACCAGACAACAGTGCCCTCGCGCAACAGCTCTGGCCGTCCTTCAGCCCATTGGTCGACCGCGCCTGCCAAGACAATATGCAACAAATGCCCAGGCAAACTCTGCGACTGGAAAGGCTCGGCCTGAGTCCGTACAACTTCATCCACAAGCAGTAATTTTTCCACGGGAGATACAAGGGCATTCGTATTCATGGTGGGGCGAATCCTTTCTTCAGGCACAAGGATAGCATAAAACCGTATGGCAAGACTAGCGACTTTTTAGTGTTGTAATCGCGAAGCACAGATTCTGCGGATATGCGATACTGTTCAACATGAAACACACGGAGAATGAAAGATGACGCGCAGGGAACGTTTGACAGCCACGATGCAGGGGCATCCAGTAGACCGCCCAGCTGTGAATTTTTATGAGATCGGTGGCTTCTCGGTTGACCGGCACGATCAGGATATTTACAATGTTTACAACTCGCCGGATTGGAAGCCTTTGCTCGAACTGGCCGAAGCAAAGACGGATATTATCCGGATGGTCAGTGCGGTCAGGGCGCGCTCTTTCGACCCCGGGGTCGCCGGAGCGGCCTCCGAACGGAGTGACATCTTTAAAACGACATCGACGGATGACGGGCATCGACGCGAGAAGCGGCTGACGGTGACGACCGGGGGGCGGGTGATGACGCAGTTAACCGTACAGGCGCGTGAGCTGAACACGGTGTGGACGACCGAGCATCTGCTGAAAAGCGTGGAAGATGTCGAAGCCTATCTGACCATACCGGATGAGGCCTTCACAGAGGTGCTCGACATCGCGCGACTGGAGTCGGAGGAGTCCGACTTGGGAGACCGCGGGCTCGTGATGGTCGACACCGAGGATCCGCTCTGCGCGGCGGCAGCCCTGTTCAGCATGGAGGATTATACAGTTCTGGCATTTACCGAACGCAAGTTATTCTTACGGCTTCTGGATAAGATGGCTGGTATCATTTTGCCGCGCACCGAAAAGGTCAGCCGTCGTTTCCCGGGACGGCTCTGGCGCATCTACGGGCCGGAGTATGCCTCGGAACCCTATCTGCCGCCGGAGTTGTTCAGCGAATACGTGGTACGTTATGTAAGCCCTATGGCGCGGGCGATACAGGCCCACGGAGGAACGGTGCGCATCCACAGTCACGGGCGGCTGCGGGGGATACTGTCGCTGATTGACGAGATGGGAGTCGATGCGATTGATCCAATCGAACCGCCCCCTCAGGGAGATGTGGAGTTGCGCGAAGTCCGGGAACGCTATGGGAGTCAATGGGTTCTCTTCGGGAATCTGGAGAGCACGGATCTCGAAAACCTTCCCGCGCCGTTGTTCGCGGAAAAAGTGAAGCGGGCTCTGGATCAGGGGACATCGGGCTCTGGGCGAGGCTTTGTTTTGATGCCATCGGCGAGTCCCTACGGCCGGCAGATTTCCCCGCTCTGCCTGCGCAACTACGAAACCATGGTGGAGTTGGCTGTCGGGGCTGTATTCTAAAGATAAAAAAAGAAAAGAAAGAGGAGAGAAGCAATGAGAAACGTAAGCGCATCTGTGTTAATAGGCTCGCTATTGCTGGCCGGACAAAACCTGCTCATGGCGGTTGAACCAACCAAGCCGTCCCCCTGTCAGATCATCCCCAAGCCCTTGAAAGCGGAGTATCAGGAAGGAGGGTATAAACTGACAGAAAAAACGGTTATCCATGTGAGGTCTGCCAAGTTGAAGCATACGGGCCGATACCTCGCGGAACTTCTGGGGCCAGCGACTGGGCTCAAACCGGAGATCACGTCTTCGTGGTTTACGCCTTCCGGCGGCATCATTCTGAAACTTGACGATTCAAGGGAGGACTTGGGGGAGGAGGGCTATCTGCTTCGGTGCACGCCAAAGGGCGTCACGATTACCGCAACGACCCCAGCCGGCGTTTTCTACGGCGTTCAGACCCTGCGCCAACTGCTTCCTCCGGAGATCGAGCGGCGGCAAAAGGTCGAGGGACGGGAATGGATCGTCCCCGGCGTGTTGGTTGAGGACCGTCCTCGCTTTAAGTGGCGTGGTTATTTGCTGGATCCTGCCCGGCATTTCCGCCCAAAGGATGAGTTGAAGCGGTACATCGACCTGCTTGCTCTCCACAAGATGAATATCCTTCAGCTACACCTGACCGATGACCAAGGCTGGCGGGTTGAAATAAAAAAGTATCCAAAACTGGTGGAAGTCGGTGCGCGTCTGCCAAATTACGGCGGCAAGAAGGGCGAAGGCTGGTTCTACTCCCAGGATGACATCAGGGAACTCGTGGCCTACGCCGCAAGCCGGTACGTGACCATCGTGCCGGAGATCGAGATGCCGGGACACAGCGGCG
>CAYOIT010000267.1:0-5346 GCA_964404035.1 uncultured Verrucomicrobiota bacterium
GAATGTCAATTATCAAGGGCAGGCCCTTCGCGCCGCCAGTCAAAGTCTTGCCTAGAACGTCCCCTATACTGCGATACTGTTAGTTGACGGGGAGGGAATGGGGTGCGGGAGCGGAGGCATGCCAAGGTCAACGAGGAAAGCGTTTGGCGGCGCCATCCTGTTTCTCGTGCTTGGAAAGCTCATGTCGGTATGATACCAAGGTTGTTATGAGCAAGACGATTCAGGCGAGTACAGGCAAGGTGATATCACGGATGGTTCGGCGGATTGCTGAACAATTTCATCCGGATAAGATCATTTTGTTTGGATCGCATGCGCGCGGGACCGCCACCCCGGAAAGCGATGTGGATTTGCTTGTGGTCATGCCTACAGGCGGCGAGCGGCGGGAGCAACAGGTGCGGATTCGCATGGCGCTTCACGACATGCCTTTGCCGAAGGATATCATTGTCGTCACTCCTTCGGAACTTGAGCGACGCCGGAAGATTGTCGGGACGATTGAATATCCTGCCATGAAGGAAGGCAGGGTTATGTATGCACGTGGATGACGATGTCGTTCGGGTGGTCAGGGATTGGGTTCAAAAGGCCGAGAACGATTTGGTGGCGGCATCCCACACTCTAAAACTGCGCAAACGGTGTCCAACGGACACCGTTTGTTTTCACGCCCAGCAATGTGCCGAGAAGTACATGAAGGCCAGGCTTACCCTACTGGGCGTTGATTTCCCGAGAACGCATGACTTGAGTGTCTTAGCTCAACGCTGTCCAGGGGCATTGGCGCTGGGACTGTCGGCTGAAGAGCTTGACCGGCTGACCGAATACTCTGTTTCATCACGTTACCCGGGGGATTATGAGCCCATTCCGTTGTCGGAAGCCCACCGCGCGGTGAAGTTTGCACGGACCATTCGCCGGGCAATCAGGAAACAGTTGCCGAAGGTCATGTTGCGGACGTAGCTGATACTAATGGTCGAGCTAAAGTCCTGTCGCATAACTTGCGGAAAGCGGCAACACCTTCGAGGCCTTACTACACGCTTTTGCAGATACCATAACGTATTCTCTGGAGACCGAGATTCCTCGACTCCGCTTCGCTGCGCTCGGAATGACAGTCTTCTTCTTGTCATCCCGAGCTTGACTGTTATGGGGGCGTCGCGTCTACCCACGTGCGATCGTGGATTCGTGCGATCGTGGATTCGCCACGACAACAACCTGACTCTACGACACTTATGCCGAATTACGGCCCCTTTTCCGACCTTAAACTAACGATTTGTGGCTCGAATCTGCACTGTAAGCCACTGGCGGGAGCCACCGCATTCACTACCAACTGAACGCCGACCTCCTTGGAAGCCTATTTTTGCACACAAAACAGCCTTCTAAGCCCTGTGTCGCCGTACTATTGTGCTGTACTCAATTGCGCCACAACCACTTACCGTGGCGAATCCACGTCCGCATTAACCGCGTGAAGCGAGGAAAGCCGGCCAAGAGTGCGCCAATTACATCACAAGAGATGTGACAGCCAATACTTACCTAGACCGTCCCCGATAGCTTATGCAACTGTCTTGGACTACTGCAACGTCAAAAAAGCATCCTTGATGAATGGTACTGCATTTAGTACCGTCAACGCGTGAGAATACACAGAGCCGTCATTGACACGAATGTCTTGTATTCGGGTCTGTACTCATCGGGAGGGGCCTCTTACCAACTCCTCCTGATGGTAGAGCGTGGGCGTCTGACTCCGCTCCTCTCGACAACGCTGCTGTTCGAGTACGAGGATGTGCTGAAACGCAAGCGGGAGACACTTGGTCTGTCTGATCGAGAAATTGAAGATGTTCTGGATGGGTTATGCAGCCGAGGCGAATGCCGCAGGATTCACTTCCTCTGGCGGCCCCAGCTTTCGGACGCCAAGGACGACCACATCCTCGAGCTGGCGGTGGCCGCCGGCGGCGCAGATATCGTGACACACAATGAGGGCGATTTTGCGAACGCGGAACCCTTCGGAGTCAGGATCATCAGACCTTCGGTACTATTGGGAGAAATGAAATGAGTGCTTTGAACCTACGTCTTCCAGATTCCATTCATCGTCATATCAAAGCGATAGCCAAACATGACGGGGTGTCCATTAACCTCTTCATCACCTCTGCCGTTTCCGAGAAAATCTCCGCCCTAACCACGGAGGATTACATCACCTCTCGCGCAAAACATGCCCGCCCGGGCGCCTTCAAGAAGATACTGGATCGTGTCCCCGCGCGCCCCCCTCTGCCGGGTGATGAACGGAACTGATAACAGAAGGCGTCAATTTCAGGGGACAGGGACAGTCATTATAACAGGTTACCAGGCGGCCTCTGTTGCCGATATTCGCACATGCATAACCTCGCTTGGTCGGACGACCTCCCTATTCGGTGTGACAGGGCTCGACCATCGCGACGTCTTCGAACCTGTGCCATTATCAGCCTAGTCTATTGTTCATCAATGCCTTGAAAGGACTGTCCCCGATGCACTTCGGTAACATCTAATGTGGCGCAATTCGTCTGCGGGAGTTGCTTGCGAACCATCTGTCGCGGTGCGAGCCATCTTGCTGCCGAGGGGCAAACCGTGTAGTGTGAAACGAGCAAGAGGAGACGCGCGAATGAACCGAATTACAACGAACCCGGCGCAGTGTGGCGGACGCCCCTGCATTCGCGGCATGCGCATCCGCGTCAAGGATGTGCTCGACATGCTGGGCGGCGGAGCCACGCAGGAAGAGATCCTCCGCGACTTTCCGGACTTGGATGCCGAGGATATTCGTGCCTGCATTTCCTACGCGGCTCGCTATGTGGATCACCCCGTTTTGGTGGCGGGCTAAACCGTGCGCTTTCTCGTGGATGCTCAGTTGCCCCCCACCCTTGCCCGGTGGATCGAAGCGCAGGGGCACGAAGCCAAGGCCGTGTGCGAGGTCGGTTTGCGCGAGGCCACCGACTCCACAATCTGGAGATACGCTGCGCAAGGCGGATGGGTGGTCGTCACCAAGGAAGACGATTTCGCGGACCGTGCCATGCGACAGGACCCCGGCCCGCAAGTGGTGTGGCTGCGGATCGGAAACAGCGTGAATCGGGTGCTCCTGGCCTGGCTCGCGCCCCTCTTCCCGAACGTGCTGAACGAATTGGCCGCCGGCCAACGGCTGGTCGAAGTCGAATACGGAGAGTGGTAGCCCGGGACGCCCTCGTCACGGCACGGCACGGTCTGACCACCTGAAATGAAGATAGTCGATCTCCAAGCGCAAGCGGGATGGGTGTTGTCCGTCGTTGCAGACGAAGGCGACGGAGTCAGGGGGCCTCGGGGCCAGGTTGCATGAAGTGATTCCGCGCAACGTCTTGCCAGGGACCTCTCACAGGTGAATGTCAATTGTCAAGGGCTGGCCCGAATGGCGCCCGTTTCCCCGGCAGGTCACATGGTAAAGCGCCCCGGCATATTCCTTCCGCGGTGGTCTTGGCATGTGCGCACCGTCCCACACTCGCCTATCGCCCATCAATCTATATTTACTCTTTACAGTCTGACCCCGCCCACACGATGGTCCTGCCCATGAAGTCAGCCAGCGAAACGGTTTGCCGCCGATGTTTCACACGTGAATGTCAATTATCAGGGGCTGGCCCTTCGCTCCCCTCTACCTGAACCTAAACACCGTTCCCTTCATTCCGATCAGCGAGATCGCCCCGGCGCCGCTCACGTTCACGGGAACCGGCGTGTAGTCGTTCCAGTTGTTGGTCGTGTAGAGCCCGCTGCGGGTGTAGACCGTGCCGTTGACGCTCAGGGCCTTGACGGTCAGCACCGTGTTGCTGGTCCCCAGATTGAGCAGTTCGTTGACGCTGACGACCGTCAGGGACTGAATCTGGTCGTTGGTGGTCAGGGCTATGGCCCCGCGGTTGGTCACGATCACGGAGGCGTAGCGGAGTTCGTCCAGCACCGCGTTGGTCATCGGCGGGATGGGGGTCGTTCCGGACGCGGTCATATTGTTATCGATCGTCACCACGCCCTTGCCGGCGCCCTGCGACGGAGTCTGGCGGTAGATCGTTCCCGCGCCGCCGTTGACGCCCACTCCATCCACGGCCGCTGCAGAGAGGGTGACGCTGCCAAAGCTCTCGCTGCCCGTCAGTATCACCGCGAGGCGGCCGCCGCCGCCGTCGCCTTTGTCGGTGGCGCCCCCGGCGGCGGTGGGTCCGCCCTTGGCCTCGATGGCCCCCGAGCCGGCCAGCACGCCCGCGGTCAGCCACACGCTGCCTCCCGCGCCGCCGGAACCGTTGATCACGGAGGCGCTATTGGCGGAGATGGTCCCGTTCACGGTGGCGGTGCCGCCGACCGTGAGGAGCACAACGCCGCCGCCGGCCACGGTGGCCCCGCTGCCGCAGTTGGTGGGCGACAGCACGGAACCGTACGTGGGGCCGGCAATGCCCCCGCCGTGGGCGCCGCCGCGGCCGCCGTGGCTGGCGGCGGTGCTTTCGTAGGCGGCGGCGCTGACGGGCTTGCCAAAGCCTTGGTTCGCCGCGTAACCTCTGTTGTTGGCCGTAATGGCAGCCCCCTGATCCAGCACCAGGTTTCCGACCACCCGCAGGTTCAGCTTGTTGGCCTCGGAACTCGCGTTGGCCGTGTGCGTGACGGTTCCGCCCGTGAGCACGGTCACGTTGTTGCTGACCACGCTGGGCTGGTTCAAGGTCAGCGTGCCGTAGCCCCCGACATTGACGTCCTCCACGACGGTCAGCGCCGCGTTCGCCGTCAGCGCGGAGGCCTGCTCCAGGCCCAGGACCAACTGGCGGATCGACACGGCCGTCGCGATCACGGGCGCATTCACATACCCGCCGTCAATCACCACGCGGGTCGACGCGCCCGGCGCCACGGCGGGCGACCAGTTCAGCGCGTTGGTGAACACCGTCGACGTTCCGCCCATCCACGCCCCCCACGTGCCGCCGAAGTCCCAGTTGTTGTTGCCGGACACGTCCGTCGAGGTCATGGCACGGATCAGGATGCCGCCGGCATTGCTGTCCTGCACCGTGGCATTGCGCACGAAGGCCGAACGCGACACGTTGAGCAGCCACGCCGTCCCGCTGCTCGAACTCCGGAGCGAGATCCCGTTCGCGCCCGACACCGGCACGCTGAGGTCGCGGATAGCGTACGCCGACCCGGCATTGAACGTCTGCGTCACGGTTCCCGCCGTGCTGTACAGCCGCGCCTCGGTGGCCGTCAGGTTCCCGCCGTACGTCACGGACGCCGACTCGCTCCGCAGGTACGTCGTCGTGAACGCATTGGCGAAGGTCACGACCCCCGCCGTATTCGTCACCCGCACGGTGTAGAAGGTGTTTCCGGCCGGGGTAATGGCCTGCGCGTTCG
>CAYOIT010000268.1:0-5322 GCA_964404035.1 uncultured Verrucomicrobiota bacterium
GAGTCCCGGGCAGAGGATCGAGAATGACAGAGTCGGGTGCCAGACAACGGATTGATTTTTTGCGGGCGGAGATCAACCGTCATAACCGGCTCTATTATCAGGACGCCCGTCCCGAGATCTCGGACCGGGACTACGATGCGCTTTACGAGGAGCTGCAGCAACTCGAAGCACAGCATCCCCAGTGGCTCACGCCTGATTCCCCCACGCAACACGTCGGCGGCGCGCCCTCGGAGGGCTTCAAACGGGTCAAGCATCTCCAGCCCATGCTGTCGTTGGGGAAAACGTTTCATTCCCGGCAACCTGACAGGAAGACCGAACCGGACTGGTTTCGTCGGAGCTTGCAGCAGGACGAAAACACGCTGCCGCAACTGCTTGCCTTCGACACGGAGCTCCGTAAACGCCTGGGTCGTGACAGTGTTGAATACGTCATGGAGCCAAAGGTGGACGGCGTTTCCATCGGGGTGCATTACCGGCATGGCAAGCTTGCCCTTGGCGTGACGCGAGGCGATGGCCAGTCCGGAGACGACATCACCGCCAATCTCCGCACGGTCGGTGCCATTCCGCAGGAGTTGAAGATGCCGCATCCCCCCGCGTTGATCGAGGTTCGGGGGGAGGCGTATATGTCCATTGACGCCTTTGCAGAGCTGAGATCCCAGCAGGTCGCTGCCGGGGAGAAGCCTTTCGATAACGCGAGAAACGCGACCGCGGGCACGCTCAAGCAACTGGATCCCAAGCTGGTCGCCCAACGGCCCCTTAGCGCCGTGTTCTACGCGGTGGGGGTGTGTGAGGGTATCGAGTTTGAAACGCATGAGGATGTGCTCAAGGCTCTCTCAGGATACGGGTTGCCGACGCAGCGGCGGTGGTGGCGTTGCCGGGGCATGGACGAAGTGCTCAAGGTCTACCGTGAAGAAGTCGTCTGCCATTACGACGAGGCGCATGACCTGCGCGGGCAGGTGCCTTACCAGATCGACGGCGTGGTCATCAAGGTGAACAACCGTGTCGACGCGCAACGCATTCCTGCGAAAACACGGAAGCCCGGGGATGCCATTGTCCATAAGCCGGTTCCCTGGATTGCGACCGCTGAGACCGTCTTGCGTGATATCACCATCCAGGTCGGCCGCACCGGCGTGCTGACACCGGTGGCTGAACTGGTGAGTGTCGAGCTGGAAGGCTCGACCATTTCGCGCGCCACACTGCATAACGAGGACGAAATCCGCCGCAAGGATATCCGAATCGGCGATACCGTGGTCATCCGAAAGGCGGGCATGGTGATCCCCGAGGTTGTTGAAGTTGTGGAATCCAAACGGCCCCCCCATACCAAGGCGTTCGACTTCGGAGCCCATATTGGAGGGAAATGTCCCGCGTGCGGCGCGCCGATTGCGAAGGACAAAGTTTCCGCGGGCGATAAGGAGGAAGTCTCCTGGCGGTGCCAGAACGTGGCGGGTTGTCCCGCGCAACAGACCCGCCGCATCGAGTACTTTGCCCAGCGCAAGGCTCTCGACATTGAATCGCTCGGTGGCATTGTCGCAGAAAAGCTTGTTGAGCGCGGGCTGGTGAAGGAACCCCTCGACCTTTTCAGCATCGACAAGGAAGCTCTGGCCAGACTCAATCTCGGCACCGATGACGAACCGCGCGTCTTCGGCGAGAAGAATGCGGCGAAAGTCGTCGAGGCACTGAGTCGCGCCAGGCAGGCTCCCTTGAACCGCTGGATCCAGGCTCTGGCCATTTCCGAAGTCGGTGAAAAGATGGCGTACGAGATCGGTCGGCTGCACAAAGACCTGAAGCAGGTGGCTGAGTCGCCGGTGCTGGCGGGAATTGTCAACCTTGGCAGACTCTACGACCGTCTACGGGAGGTGTCGCCCTATCTCTCCAGCAACCTGCCGAAAGCTGAGGCTGATCGCCAGAGCCGGATTGTCGAGTTTGAAGTGCTCAAGCAGCAGATCAAAGAGGTGGGGGACCAGTTGTGCGAGTCCGGTGCCGCCGTGAAGAGTGACAAGTGGCTGAAGCTGCTCGAGAAGGGCAGTTCCGCCATTCCTGAGTATCTCCCGCGGGTCGAGTACCAGGCGGCCGAGAGCATCGTGGGCTTTTTCGCGTCAGAGCTGGGGAGCCGCCTGCTGAATCGGTTTGCCCAGTTGGAGTTCATGCCGGGCAATGCCAAAACTGACAGCGTCGCGCCGTCCGGGGGAGCCGTTGCAGGCAAGACCTTCGTCCTCACGGGCAGGTTGCCCACGCTCGCGCGCGATGAGGCCGCGGCGCTGGTTCGTGATGCGGGCGGGACGGTCACCGATACGGTCAGCAAGAAGACGGACTATCTCCTCGCTGGCGAGGACGCCGGGTCCAAGCTGGATAAAGCGAGGGCGCTTGAGGTGCCGGTCCTGTCTGAGGATGATTTCTTGAAAATGATCGGTGCTGGAAGCCGGCCGGAACAGGCCGCTACGAGCACTTTGGAGAGCGCTCCCGTCCCGAAGCCAAAGCGGGCTCGCGGGCCACGAACCGGGGCTGTTCATTCCTCCCAGCAACCGGAGCTTGGATTGTGAGGCCGAGGTTTACTAAGGTGATGACGAACCCACGTGTTGGTGAGTGTAGGCAGGGACCAAGGGATATCTGTTCTGCGATGAAGACGCGTCCGAGAATCTGTTGATGAAATAAGCGAGGCAAACGTGAATGTGACGGTGTTAAATCAATTGAAGAGCAAGTTCCGCGGGCATTTCGGGATCGATCCGATCGTGGTGGCCTACGCGCCAGGGCGTGTCGAGGTGCTTGGCAATCACACGGACTACAACGAAGGGTTCGTTCTGTCGGCGGCGATCAATCACGGCACGTATTTCGTGTGCGCACCGGCGGCCGACGGAAACTGCCGGTTGGTGGCGGGAGACCTCGGCGAAGAGTGCAAGTTCTCACTTTCCGACAGTTCGCCCTCCAAGGCGATGTCCTGGGCGAACTATGTGAAGGGCGTGCTGGCCGGGATTCAGGCGCGGGCCAAGGTGGGCACCGGGTTCCTGGGCATGTTTCTTGGAGATGTTCCACTCGGGGCCGGCCTGTCCAGTTCGGCGGCCCTTGAAATGTGTTCGGGGTTGGCGTTATCCAAGCTCTACGGTGTGACGATTCCCGCCCTCGATCTCGCCAAGATCGGGCAGGCGGCGGAGCACCATTATGCAGGAGTAAAATGCGGGTTGCTGGACCAGATCTCCAGTCTGTACGGGAAGGAGAATGCGCTGGTCATGTCGGACTTCCGGAGCCTGGAGGTGCAAAGCGTTCCGCTCGGTCCGGATGCGTGCTTCCTGATCTGCAACACGGCGGTCAAACATGCGCTGGTGGAGTCGGAGTACAACGAGCGCCGGGAGTGCTGCGAGAAAGCGGCCCGGTTTTTCGCCTCCGTCCTGAATCATCCGGTGAGTCATCTGCGTGACGTCAGTTGGGAAGAACTGGAGCAGCATCGTGACAAGATGGATCCGGTCGTCGCCCAGCGTGCCACGCATGTGATCGGCGAGAACACCCGTGTGATCCAGGGCAAGGCGCTGCTCAAGTACCACGACCTGGAAGCCTTTGGGGAACTGATGTTTCTCTCGCACGAGAGTTCGCGTCTGCAGTTCGAGAATTCCTGTCCTGAACTGGACGTGATCGTCGACGCTTCCCGGAGGTTGCCGGAGGCGTTGGGCGCCCGACTGTCGGGTGGCGGATTTGGCGGCAGCGTGGTGGTCCTGGTGCGGGCGGGCGATGCCCGGCACGTGGCCAAGAACCTGGCCGACACGTACAACGAGACCTTCGGGCATCCGTGCACCACGATGGTGATCAAGCCTTCGGCCGGCGCAAGAGTTCTGTAGTCCGAGGCGGATTACGCAGGCTGGGCGCTATGCCGCCTGGCATCGGCGGGCAGCGTAGTGCCCGCCGTACTGGGCAAGGCCAAAATGAAGCGGGAACCACACAGTAGGGCTGGCGCTACGTCGCCAGCCATCTGCGCGGCGGGCAGCGTAGTGCCCGCCGTACTGCGTGGATACATCCTGCTGCCTCACTCCATCACGGCGCCGGTGCCGGCGCTGGTGACGACCTGGGCGTAACGCTTGAGATACCCGGTGGTGACGCGGGGCACGAAAGGCTTGGCGTCCGCACGGCGCCGGTTCAGTTCATCAGCCGAAAGCACCACCTCCAGCTTGTGGTTGGGGATGTCGAGACTGATGATGTCTCCGGGCCGAAGCAGGCCGATCACGCCCCCGGCCGCCGCCTCGGGCGAGACATGGCCGATGCACGCGCCGCGTGTGCCGCCGGAGAAGCGGCCATCGGTGATCAACGCCACGCTCTCGCCGAGTCCGCGTCCCATGATGTAAGAGGTGGGGGCCAGCATTTCCTGCATACCGGGGCCGCCACGCGGGCCTTCGTAACGGATGATGACCACATCGCCGGCTTTGACCCGGCCCTTGAGAATGCCCTCACAGGCGTCCTCCTGCGATTCAAAGATGACGGCGGGACCGCGGAATTTCAACATGTTCGCCGACACGCCGGCCTTTTTGACCACGGCGCCGCCTTCAGCCAGGTTGCCCCAGAGAATGGTGAGGCCGCCGTCGGCGGAGTAGGGGTTTTCAAGGGGACGGATCACTTCCGTGTCCTTCACCTCGGCGTGCGCGACGTTCCGCCAGAAGGTCTTCCCCGTGACGGTGGGGCAATCCCGATGGAGCAGTCCGCGGATGGAGCCGATCTGTCTCGCGATGGCGCTGATGCCGCCGGCGCGGTCCACGTCTTCCATGTGGTACTTGGAGGACGGCGACACTTTGCAGATGTTGGGACACTTCTGCGAAATCTTGTTGATGCGCTGGAGGTCATAGCTGACCCCGGCCTCATGCGCGATCGCCAGCGCGTGCAGGACGGTGTTGGAGCTGCCGCCCATGGCCATGTCGATGGCGAAGGCGTTGTCCAGCGAGTCCTGCGTGACGATATCGCGAGGTTTGGGGCCTTCGGCCAGGGCCATCGCGACGATCCTCTTGGCGGCCTGCTTGAAGAGCTTCTTGCGGCGGGGATCCAGGGCGAGGATCGTGCCGTTGCCCGGCAGGGCAATGCCAATGGCTTCGCAGAGGCAGTTCATGGAGTTCGCGGTGAACATGCCGGAGCAGGACCCGCAACCGGGACAGGCGCATTCCTCGAGCGTCTGGAGACCGGCGTCATCCAGGGTGCCCCGACTATGGGCGGCGACGCCTTCGAACACCGTGATCAGGTCGGCGCTCTTGCCATCCGGCAGTTTCCCGGCGGCCATGGGCCCGCCGCTGACCATGAGGGTCGGGACGTTCGCGCGCAGGGCGCCCATCAACATGCCCGGGACGATCTTGTCGC
>CAYOIT010000269.1:0-5308 GCA_964404035.1 uncultured Verrucomicrobiota bacterium
AATGCTGTATCGTACCTTGCCGCTGGGGTGGCCGACAAGCATTCCCTTGGGAACCGATGGACCGAGGCGAGCGCCAGTAGGGCGGGCGCTACGTCGCCCGCCCCGGCCGGCGACGTAGCGCCGGCCGTACTGCACCCCTTAGCTTGCAACGAATCGCAGAAGTGCCCCGCGAACGATAGCGGGGAAACCCGCTGATGGCGAACGGCCGTCAAGGTGGGGACAGCGTGAAGGTGCCGGCGACGCTGGGGGTGAACGTGGGCGAGAGATACATCGTTCCGGAAAAGCTGCCGTTGCCGTTGGTGGAGAAATTCAACTGTAGCGTCATGGGCGGAAAGCCCGAAAACTCAATCGGCACAAGGTGCCCACGATAGATCTTCTGGATCCAATTGAAGGCGTCGATTGTGCCCGAACTGGCCCCATAGGTGTAGGTGCCGCCGCCTGCTGCATTGAACTGCATGGATAGTTCCCCCGAGACCGTTGTCCTGAACGCCAGTGTCAATGTCCGGTTGTTGAGGGTGCGAGGGGCAAAGGTGGACGCCGGGTATTGAACCTGCGACAGCGTATGGAACTGAGCCGGAGCGATCGTGGCGCGTGACACGGTGTTGGTCACAGGGCCCTCGAGATCGACGCCGAGCGAGGCACTGGTCCAGTGGACCAGGTCGGTTGAGGTCGATAGGATGTTCTCTGCGTGCAGGGTGTTGGAAAACGCGAGCGACAAGCCCGAGGTTCCTGACACAGGTCGGAGCGGAGGGCAGACGATGACCGGCAAGCCCTGCGCCCCGATATCGAAAGCTTGCGCCGCGGTCCCGACACGGCGAACGGCGACGCTCAGCACCGTCACATTGGTGAGGGGCTTGTCATTGGCTCCGGTGGCGACCTGGCTGATGGCGGTTACGACGTCCTGTCCACTGGTCACCCGGCCAAAGATGGTGTGCACGTCGTTGAACCCGGGGGTGAATTCGTCGGGGAACACATAACCGGGGCTGTCGGTGCCCTGACCGTTCGGCGAGCCGCCTTGAATCATGAAGTTCCTGATGACGCGATGAAACATCAGGCCATCATGGAAGAGATTCGTGCGCGCCAGACCGGTGGAGCCGCTGAGCCAGGAGCTTGCGCCTGTGGCGAGGCCGATGAAATTCGCCGTGGTTTTCGGGGCGTTGGTGTAGTCGAGCCGGCACGTAAAGGCACCCAGGCTCGTGGTGAAGTCGGCGTAAATGCCGTTATCCTGTGCCCTCACGGAGGGCACCCAGGCCATCAGGATCCAACAAAAAACGGCCACTGCCGTCGCCTGTGCCGTTCTCGTGTTTCCCCTAGCCGACAACACGTCTGCCAAACCCCTGCCCACGCGGCTAGAATCCGACCACAAACCCCTTTAGGTATTCAGACTCCGGAAAATTAGGCTTGCGGGGATGATCCGGCGGTTGGCCCATATCCTCAAGGAATTGGACCGGTCGCTTGGCATCGCGCGCGGCTCCCTCGAGCACCTTCCCGAAAAGCTCCCGCGTGACGAGGCCACTGCAGGAATAAGTAAAGAGCACTCCGCCCGGTTTGATCAGCTGGCAGGCCAGCAGGTTGATGTCCTTATAGGCGCGGAGGCCCTGCTGCATCCTGTCCTTGCGCGTGACGAGCTTCGGCGGATCGAGAACGATCAGATCAAAGCGGGCATTCTGGTCGCGCAGGGACCGCAGCGTTTCGAACGCATCACCGATACGGTAGTCGCAGCGGGAGGCGTCACAATCCGGATTCAGCGCGTATTGGCGATGCGCCAGGTCACGTGCCGCGGTGGAGGAATCGATCGACACCACATGCGCGGCGCCGGACTGCAGGGCGCAGATGCCCATGGAGTCAGTGTAGGCAAAGACGTTGAGCACCTGCGGCTTGCCCAGGCGCCGGGTCCAGATGGCCAGCTTCTGGCGGTTGGCGCGCTGGTCGAGGTAGAAGCCGGTCTTGTGGCCATTCTCGATGTCGGCCAGGAACTGCCAGGCGTTCTCCTTGAAGGCTTGCGGCTCGGTGAGGGCTTGCCCCCAGAGCAGTCCTTTCCGCGGCTCCAGTTCTTCATGCCGGCGGACATCGACATCGGAACGTTCCCAGATGGTACGGGGATGCAGCAGGTCTACCAGGGCTTCGACGAGCATCTCGCGCCGGACGTCCCAAGGCGCCGTCAGGATCTGGACGACGATCGTCTGGCTGTAGCGGTCAATGATCAGGCCGGGAAGGCCGTCACTCTCGGAAAAGACCAGTCGTGAGGCGCCATCAGGACCTGAGGGCTGCCACTTTTGTCTGCGCTCAATGGCGAGCGCCAGTCGCTCCCTGATGCCGGCGGCGTCAAGGCGGGACTCCGGCAAGGTGGAAAAAACACGAGCCCGGATCTCGGAGTGGGGGTGAACGGTGGCTCGCGCGAGAAAGGTGCCGTTGGCCGCGACAACGTCGGCCTCGTCATCCTGGGCATCTCCCTGCGTCGCGGCGATGGCCCCGGACATGATCCAGGGATGCCCCCGGAGAATGGGAATATCCCGTCCAGGCTTAAGTGTCAGTTTCAAAGTCATAAGTGCTGGAAGTTTACCACAACCCATCGGCGACGTCAAAATGAACCACTCGCCCAGCGTAACTCACGAGTGGCCTTGCAGGCCGACCCTGTGCGCCCGGCTATTCCTGAGGGGTCTCGGCCTTGGCCCAGGAATCCTTCAACGGCACAATCTGGTTGAACACCGGGGCGTCCAGCGTGGATTCCACGGGGTCTGCGACAAAGTAGCCCTTGCGTTCGAACTGACAGCGCGTGTCCTTGGGCAGACGGGCCAATTCCGGCTCGACCAGTGCCTTTATGACCTTGAGCGAGTCCGGATTGATATTGGTTTTGTAGTCCACGCCATCCGGCACGTCATCGGGGTGCTCAACCTTGAACAAACGATCATAGAGCCGCACTTCCGCCGGAACCGCTTGCGCCGCGGAAACCCAGTGGATCGTGCCCTTGACTTTGCGGCCATCGGGCGCGTTGCCGCCGCGGGTGGCCGGGTCATAAGTGCAGCGGATCTCGTTGATCTGACCGGTGGCGGGGTCGCGGGTGAAGCCGGTGCACGTGATGAAGTACCCGTACCGCAGGCGGACTTCCTTGCCGGGCGCGAGCCTGAAGTACTTCTTGGGCGAATCCTCCCGGAAATCGGCGCGCTCGATGTAGAGTTCCCGCGAGAAGGGAACCCGGCGGGTGCCGGCCGTGGGATCCTCGGGGTTGTTCACGGCGTCGAACCAGTCCACCTGGGCTTCGGGGTAGTTCTCAATGACGACCTTCACGGGATCGAGAACCGCCATGAAACGGGGAGCGCTCTGGTTGAGTTCCTCGCGAATGCAGAATTCGAGCAGGGCGATATCGGTGAAGCTGTCGAACTTGGTCACGCCGATGCGCTTGCAGAAACGGCGGATCGCCGACGGCGTAAAGCCCCGCCGGCGCAGGCCGGCCAGGGTGGGCATGCGGGGATCGTCCCAGCCGTTCACATAACCGTCGCGCACCAGTTCCAGGAGCTTGCGCTTGCTCAGGACCGTATAGGTGATATTCAGGCGCGCAAACTCGATCTGGCGCGGGGGCGCCGTGAAGGCCAGTTGCTCCAACACCCAGTCGTAAAGCGGGCGATGCACCTCGAACTCCAGGGTGCACAAGGAGTGCGTGACGTTCTCGAAGGCATCCTCCAGCGGATGGGCGTAATCGTAGGTCGGGTAAATGCACCATTGATCTCCCGTGCGATAGTGGGAGGCGCGCATGATGCGATAGATCACGGGGTCGCGCAGGTGCAGGTTGGGGGAGGCCATGTCGATCTTCGCCCGGATGCACAAGGTGCCGTCGGCAAACTCGCCGGCGCGCATGCGGGCGAAGAGATCGAGGCTCTCGTCGATCGGGCGGTTCCGGAACGGGCTCTCCTTGCCGGGCCACGTGGGAACGCCGCGATACTCCTTCCACTGCTCGGAGGTCAGCTCGCAGACGTAAGCCTTGCCGTTCCGGATGAGCTGACGGGCGCACTCATACATGCGTTCGAAGTAGTCGGCTGAAAAATAGAAATGGGGGCCCCAGTCGAAGCCCAGCCAGTGAACGTCGTTCTTGATGTTGTCGACGTATTCCATCGTTTCCTTGGACGGGTTGGTATCGTCCATGCGGAGATGGCATTCGCCTCCGAATTCCTGGGCTGTGCCGAAATCGATACAGATGGCCTTGGCGTGGCCGATGTGGAGGTAACCGTTGGGTTCGGGCGGAAAGCGGGTGACGACCCGCGAGTGTTTGCCGGACTTGATGTCGTCGGCAATGATCTCCCGAATGAAATCGGAGGGGGCCGTTGCATCGGATGAAGGCGTCGTCATAGTGGGTCCAGGGGTTAGCAGAACGTTGACAGGGCGTGATTCAACCGGGTCAAGGAACGTTCCTTGCCCAGGGTGTGCAGGGTTTCGCAGATCCCCGCGCCGATGGTGACGCCGGTCACGGCGACGCGGAAGGCCTGGTTCAGTTTGCCTTCACCGGCGCCCAGGGCGGCCTCGGTGCTCCGGAGGGCCTGCTGGAGGGAGGCTTCCGAGAAGTCACTCGCGGCCAGGGCGGCACACAGGGTTTCGAGCGCGGCCCGGGCCCCGTCCTTCTTCAGGTTCTTCTGGACGGCCTTCTCGTCGTAAACAGGGGGATCGATGAAGAAGTAGTGCCAGGCTTCCGCCTGGGAGAACAAGGGGGTGCGGGACTGCATCAGTTTGCAGACCGTGGCGAGATAGCTCTCATCCAGGGTCTTGCCCCAGTCGAGGCGGGCAAGGAATTCGCGGACGCCCGCCACAAACTGGTCGAGCGGGAGTTCGGCCAGGTACAAGCCGTTCATGTGGGAAAGCTTGCGCAGGTCCATCTGGGCCGGGGCGCTTTTGACGCGGTCGAGCGTGAAGGCCTCAATGATCTCCGCACGCGACATCTTCTCGCGGTCTTCCCCGGGCGACCAGCCCAGTAGGGTGAGATAGTTGAACAAGGCATCGGCGCTGTAGCCCATCTCGCGGAACTGTCCGATGTAGGCGGCGCCGTCGCGCTTGGAATAGGGTTTGCCCTGGGCATTCACGATCATGGGCAGATGGGCGTAGCGGGGGACGGGGGCGCCCAGGGCCTTGTACAACGCCACGTGGCGGAACGTGTTCTCCACATGGTCATCGCCGCGGATGATGTGCGTGACAGTCTGGGTGATGTCGTCCACAACGTTGGCCAGATGGAACACGGGCGACCCATCGGAGCGCACGATGACGAAGTCCTTCATATCCTTGGCTTCCTTGCGGAGGTCGCCCTTGACCTCGTCATGGAAGG
>CAYOIT010000270.1:0-5248 GCA_964404035.1 uncultured Verrucomicrobiota bacterium
GCCGCTGACCGGTGACGGCCCGCCGGTCTGGATCTGGGCACTGGGCGATTTTGTGTCGCTGGCGTGCGGGACGGCGGCGCGGTTGCGCGAGCGGGGCATCGCGGCGGGCGTCGTCAACGCACGGTTCATCAAGCCGATCGATCGTGCGTTGCTTCGCCAGCAGGCGGAACTCGGCGCCCGGTTTGTGACGCTGGAAAATGGCTCGGTCGCAGGCGGCTTCGGCAGCGCGCTGGCCGAAGAGCTGGACACGCTCGGCGTGACGAACGCGCGGGTGCACCGTTTCGGCTGGCCCGACCGCTTTATTCCGCAGGGAACCCCCGCCGGCCTGCGCGAGCAGTTTGGTCTCACACCGGAGGCCTTGGCGCAGGCGATAGGCCGTGCGATGTGCTGACCCGGTCGGCGCCCCGGTCGCTCCGAGAAAGGCGCAGATCGATTGGGGGGCATCAGCAATTCTAATTATTGAATCCTGTTAATCGTGTGTCGAAAAATCCGCAGGGCTGTGCTCAAATTGCGACTCGATGCGCGGTTTATTTGGAAATCAGAAATCAGGAAAACAGGAAGGGAAATCAACACGCGCTGGCCACACCCTTCAACCCTTCTGCGGGTGTTTTCGTTTCGAAAGAAAGGCGCACAGGCGAGCGGCGGCCCTGCAGGGCTTTCCTGATTTCCTGATTTCCAATTGAAATATTGCGTGTTTAAATAAGCGCTGCCTTGATCAGAAATCGTCGAAGGGCCCTTGGCCTTCGACGCTGTAGAGTTTCTCCGCTTCCCAGTTGACAGTCTTCTCGATGATTTCGAGGCAATCGGAGGGGGTTTCGAGGAGAAGGCCCTGGGCGCTGGGGCGCAAGTAGGCCGGGGCGCGGTCGCGCAGACTCTCGCCCAGTTCGCGCACACGGGACACCAAGTCGTTGGTCGGCGGCGATGACGCAAATTCGTGGCGTTTGGCGGACATG
Organism: uncultured Verrucomicrobiota bacterium; assembly: GCA_964404035.1. GTDB lineage: Bacteria > Verrucomicrobiota > Kiritimatiellia > CAIKKV01 > CAITUY01 > CAMBRF01. The sequence goes on from CAYOIT010000270.1 coordinate 954, forward strand.
GCGAGGGTGGCGAGTTCGGACAGTCGGGTTTCCTGCACTTTCGTCGGCATGACGATTGGGATCTGCCGTAGGTTTCCAATTTCCCACTTTGCCGTGTGTTGGTGAAACCGCATCTTGATGAAACTGAAAATGTCGCTGTTGAAGATCGCCAAGAACGTGTCCGATTGGAGTGTTCCCACAATGGGAGTCAACCGTACTGCATCCGAATCGAACACGCATGGTGGTTGCAGTCGTGCTTTAACAGCAACGTGGTTTGCCACTCGCGTCCACGAGACGCCAGTTGTGAAGTAAAGATGAGGATTCCTTACAACCGGCATCCTCGGGGCTTTTCTGCCGCTGTTGCCAAAGAGGAATGCCGCCGAGTCGTGTCGCCAATCAATATGTAGTGGATCGTCATCCAGCCACCGGTTGCCTTCCGAATCGCCTTTGCGGAACGGCACAAACTGGGCGCGGCCGTAGAGACCGTTGTAGATCGTGGCGATGCGTGGCGCGTCCGCAGGATCGGTGTAGTCCTCGCTGGAACGCAGTCCAATGACTTTCCGGGGAATGCGCGACTCGGGCGTTCGGGAAGCGTTTTCCCGGGCCACCCAGAGTTGGATGTGCTGGCAGAGGGTGCAGAAGTCGGCGGGGGTGACATCCGTGACAGCGCGGAACTGCGTGTGGGTGACCCAGTTGCCGTTGATCTCCATGCGGTCGTCCCAGAACGGGGCAAGATCGCGTTGGGCGCGCCAGTGTTCGAGCAGTTCGACCCTGCGGCGGCCGAATGAGTAACTGAAATCCTGTTCTGTGGCAACGAGTGCTTTGGGCGCGACTCGGAAGAGGGCCGTCTTGACGATGCCTAATTCGCGATCTGTCCACTTCTCCCGTAGTTCATGCACGGCCGATTCCCATGCGGCACGGTCATCCAGCGGGTGTTCTGGATTGCCGCCTGCTTCGCGCACGAGGCGGGCGAACACGGGCCCGATTTTGGCGTCCGCGACCCATTTGCACTTCCATTCTTCCGCCTTGGCGTCGATCTCTCGCGCCTGGGGTGTGCCTTCCAGATACGCGAGGAATCTGGCGTTGTTCGCGGTGGCCAGACCCTGCCCGCCCTCGGCGATGAGGCCCACGATGGTGACATCGCCGGGGCGCAAGGATTGGTGGTAGGTCTGGAGTGCAGGCAGGTTGGCGGCGAACTTGCGAGAGTCTTCGATGCGTTCCCACCATTCTTCCACCAGGTTCTTCACCTGCCGGTTGAACCGGTCGAAGAGGGCCAGCGTGCCGTGGCGGGGTTCAAAGAAGACACGTTTGTGCGCGGCCAGCGGCAAGGCCAGCGGCAGGTCGTGGACGCGCAGTTCACCTTCGGTGGTGTGACGGACTTCGCCGGTCTGGGCGGCGGTGGCGGGTTCGCGCCAGATGATTTCGGCCGCGCGCGGCAGTTTTTCCAGTTTCTTCTCGGGCGTGGTTCTGGTGCCGTCTGGCCGTTTCAAGGGGCGGGCCTGAACAAACCGAAAGCGGTGTTCCTTGGATGGCGGTTCTTTCTGCGCGACGAAAATAGCGGCGTCCACGGTGGCGTCGAAGGGGTCGCACTGGCCCAGCCAATCGAGCGATTGGAGTTGGAGCATCTCGCGCATGCGGAGTTTGGATGCGAGGGTGAAAAAAGTGTCGGACACGATGAAACCGAAGCGGCCGCGTTGGCGGAGAATGTTGAAGCCGAGATCGGTGAAGTGGACATAGAGGTCTTCAAGAAATCCGGCGCGACGTTCGAGCGCGTCGCGCATGCGGCGATTGGTCGGTTCCGTGGCGGTGTGAACGGAAACGTACGGCGGGTTGCCGAGCACGGCATCGAAGCCGAAACGATCGGGTGGCCGCGGGTGGCCGGTTTCGTCAAAATAGACATCCGGAAATTCGAGTTGCCAATGGAAGGGCATCAGGGTGGTTTTGCGGGACGCGAGGTCATCCGCGATGGACTTCATGAAGCGTTTGGCAGTCTTCGTTTCGTCCGGCGAGAGGGTCTTGGGCGCGATGCGGAACTTGGCGGCGGTGCGATAGTTAAGTTCGTCCATGGGGATGCCATCGAGGGCGGCGATCCAGAGATCCGCGATGTCGAAGAACGGCAGAAGGCGCTCGCGAGCAGCCTTCCAGAGATTTTCCTTCTGTTTAACCAGTTCCATCTCCGTGCTTGGTTGCGTCTCGATCTGGAGGGTATCTCGGATGACGCCGCTGAGGAGGGGTTGGAGGGTTTCGCCGAGGTCGAAGGTCTGGTGTTCTTCGGTCTGGTCGAGAATCGGCGCGCGCTTCAGTTCGTCCGGTGCGACCGAGAGCAAGGCATTGCCGTGGCGCAGGTGGTGGTCGAGAAAGTTCAGGGGTTCATCGGCGGCGATGCAGGTGAGCCAGAGGGAGAGTTTGGCGAGTTCCACGGCCATGGGGTTGATGTCCACGCCGTGGATGCAGGCCTCCACCACACGCCGGCGCCAATAGGCTTGTTCGGCGCGTTCCTGATGGAAGCTCCCATCATTATCACACTTCGCGAAGTGTGATAATGCGAACGACTCAGAACAGTTTGCCCTGTCTGGGGGCGGTTGCCACTGCGGGGGCGGGCGCTGGGGCGGCGAGCAGGCGCGCCTCCAGGTCGGATTCGGAGAGGATGGGGATGCCGAGGGCAAGCGCCTGGTTGTGCTTTGCGCCGCCGGGGGAATCGCCCGCTAGTAGGAAGGTGGCGAGACGGGGATGGCGAGAAGGGGACAGGGAAACAGCGTCAGAGAAGTGGACACAGCTTCAAGATGCACGTCTCGCCCGTCCCGGCGACACGCGCGCTCGCGTCTTACTCGTCTTGCGGAGTCTACTCAAATCGCCACCACGGCTGCCCGAAGGGGTCATCGGGGTCAGGTCGGGACTTCTCCAATTGCTTTCACACTCAAGGTTTGGTTTTGTCTGGCGACGTGTCCTGCAATTGTTCCCACACGCGCTTTGCCTCTGCAATAAAGATCTCGGCATGGGCCACGACTTCCTCCGCCTGTTGTTTCGTTGCCTCCACCAAGTCTTCGTAGTCGCACTCCTGACGGAGGTCAAAAGCCTGCCGAAGATAGCGTCCGGCCTCGGTTGAAGGAAGTCACAAAGACACTCCTTACCCGGCGCTGGTCAAGGGCGTTTTGTCATTCATCCTCACTCGCCGCCTCCGTTGACGGACCTGGGTTTCCGACCGGCGTCGTACGTCCCTCCCGCCTCGGCGACGCGCGCGGGCACAGTTCCGGGCGCGGCAGCCTCACGTGCCAAAGTTTCAACGTCCACGCCTTGCCAAAGACCCTGCCGCCACTCTGTGTAGTCGAACGGTTCCCGCAACATTAGAGTAACGAATCGCTCGGCATCCACCGCACCCAATGCGACAACCAACGAGCGCACACCCACAACCCGTATCTCCGTATCGGTCTTCATAAGTCCATCTCCTTCACGAACTGGATAGGATCAAGAATCATCGTCTCAGCAAAGAGCGTGCGTTTACTTAGGATTCTACGATCCGTTGTCAAGAAGTGACTGCATCCCGCAGCGATAGCGCAAGCAAGATGGAGGGCATCCGCAGACCCAAGTCCTCGCCCGGCAAACTCCTTAGCCTTCTCCACAACCGACTCCGCCCAACGAAGGTCGAGTGAAGCCGCCGCCTTCCATCCAACGATCATCTCCCGCCGGTCCCGAAAGGGATTCGCCAGGTTCTCGAAATCGAGCATGAACGACCACGCGAAGGCGATTTCGCCTTGCCGCATAAGTTCCTGAATACGCAACTTCGCCTCGGCCTCCAGGCGCACGCGCCAAGAACGTTGGTCGTCGAACGGTCGATTGAAACAGCAGTTGTCAAGGTAGATCAACATTACGGTGCCCCGATGCCATTCGACGTCATGGGTTGGAGTATGAACCCGAACCCGGCGCTGGTCAAGGGCGTTTTGTCATTCAGTCTTCTGTCGCAGCTCCGATTGGCAAGGACCGGTCTTCTGTCCAGACCCATCCGCACGTGATCGAGCAGATTAAGATTAAGATTACGATTAAGGAGTAACCCTCATCAGAACTGCCATGCGCCCGGTGCTGGGCGCGTAATGATCGGCTTGCAGGGCCACCCGCATTCGTGGTATATATCAGCCTGTTTTGTGTCCACAGACCCCGCCGGGCCCCGCTGGGTGTCCGGTTGCTGCAACCCGAGGCGCCCGTGTATTTAAAAACGCTGGATATCATCGGCTTCAAGAGTTTCGCCGAACGCACCCGCATGTCGTTCGAACCGGGGCTGATCGCGATCGTCGGCCCGAACGGCTGTGGCAAAAGCAATG
>CAYOIT010000271.1:0-5242 GCA_964404035.1 uncultured Verrucomicrobiota bacterium
GCGACGACGGATTTTGTCAGCAACGTCCATCTCTATTACACCGGGGTCAAACGTGACGCCGTGGATATTCTGAGCGAGCAGAGCCGCAAAATGCAGCATCACGAGGCTGACTCCGCCGTGGTGGAGGACAGTCTCCTGCGCATCAAGGACATCGGGCATCGGACACTGGAGGCCATCGAACAAGGCAATTTGGACGATTTCGGGCGACTCTGCGATGAACACTGGCAATACAAGCTCAAGCTTTCCAGCAAGGTCTCAGTGCCAGGGATGAATGAGATCTACGAGGAAACCAAAAAACGTTTCGGCGTCCTGGGCGGAAAGATCGCGGGTGCCGGCGGAGGCGGGTTCCTCATGTTGTACTGCCCCGGAAAACACCAGGAGTTGACCCGTTTCATGCAGGAGCAGCGCTGCAAGCGGATCGAGTACGGAATTGAGGAGATGGGGTCAAGGATCATCACCTCCGACTAGCCTTTCTGGTTCTGCTGGTTCCCTCGCGGGATTTCTTATTGACCGTCCTGCTAATCGGGCATATTCAATCGGGAACTCAGGAACTCATGGTTGGAGAAGACCAGGCAGTGGACGACAAAAAGGAAGAGCTTCCCAATAGAGACCTGACCGCAGGGATTATCAATGCGGCCATCGCGGTCCACAAAGCCCTTGGACCGGGCTTTCTGGAGTCTATCTATGAAGAAGCACTTTGCATCGAGCTGGCCTGCAGGAGTATTTCGTTCGAGCGACAGAGAAGCATCCGGTTGACTTATCAGGGCAAACCGATTGGCGAGCATCGCTTGGATCTTCTGGTTGCCAAGAAAGTCGTGGTTGAACTCAAAGCCATCCGGGATCTGGAACCGGTTCATTTCTCTGTCGTCCGATCCTATATGAAGGCCATGCAGGTGGAGTCGGGTCTGCTGCTCAATTTCGCAGCCATGCCATTGACCGTCAAGCGGGTCGGGCGTGAACGTCTTAACCCATCCCTTCCTGATTTCATGAGTTCCGAATGAAATATTTCATGTTTGTCCATGGACATTCTGAGAAATTTGATTAGATTTGGAGCCTAGGCAGACCGACGGGAGAAGGCGAAAGCAAGGAAGAGTCGCTTTGCGAGCATTGACAATGAAGAGGGGCGGACGAGAATATCCCAACCCTGATTTCCGGCTGAGTTCCAAATGAAATATCCCACGCTTTTCCCTAAACCACCCATATGAAGATCTCCATCATAGGCGCCGGCCTGATCGGAACGCGACGCGCTCGGGTGGCCCGTGCGGCCGGCGATGACGTGGTCACGGTGTTTGATCCCGATCAGGACCGCGCCCGTCTTCTGGCCTCGGAGGTCGGGGCCCGAGTGACGGACACCGCCGAAGCCGCGATCGTCGCTTCGCAGATTGCGGTCATTGCCACCCCCAACAAACATCTCGCGCCCCTCGCCCTTTTTTCACTGGAGGAAGGGCGTCACGTCCTGATCGAGAAGCCCATGGGCCGGAACGTGGCGGAGGCGCGTCAGCTTTTCGATACCCAGGCACGCCATCCTTCCCTCGTCTTCAAGGTCGGGTTCAACCACCGGTACCATCCCGCCATTTCGGCGGCCCACCACGCCCTCGCCGCAGGCCAGATCGGCTCCCCCACCTTCATCCGGGCCACGTACGGTCACGGCGGAAGACCCGGCTGCGAAAAGGAATGGCGTGGTAATCCCGATCTGGCCGGTGGCGGAGAACTGACCGATCAGGGCGTCCACCTGCTCGATCTGACCTGCTGGTTGCTGGGCCGGCCGGACTGGGCCTTTGCCCAACGCCGAACCTTTGTCTGGCCCTTACAGCCGCTCGAAGACAATGGCTTTTTCACGCTGGGCTGGAAGGACGGTCGCCTGGCCCAGATGCACACCTCCTGGACCCAATGGAAGAACCGGTTCGCATTCCAGATCTACGGGACCGCCGGGGCACTGGAAATCGAGGGGCTGGGCGGCAGTTACGGCGAGGAATCGCTGACCGTCACCCTCCGCAAACCGGAAGGCGGCGCGCCGGACCTGCAGAAACAGGCGTTTGGCGGACCGGACGAGTCCTGGCGACTCGAGTGGCAGGACTTCCGCCACGCCATCGACCAGGGCGGCGATCCCATGAGCAACGCCGCGGAAGGATTATCCGTTATGACCGCCCTGGATGCCCTCTATCGATCATGCGACGCGTTCCGTCCCGTGACCGTCGAATACCCGCACGCGGATAACCCCGCGAAGAAGAGTTCAACTACGAAAGACGCGAAAGACGCGAAAATGAAGGATTAGGCATGACTTTATGCTCAATGGTTTTCGCGAATTTTGCGTGTTTCGTAGTGGTCTCATTCTGACCGATTTCTAATAGAAGGTAATCAGTTCTATGTCCGTTTTGCCGAAAGTCACGCTGGCTTTGCCCGTCCTGAACGAGGAGCGAGACATTGGACGTTGTCTGGAGTCCATCCGAAAGCAGGATTACCCCGCGTCACTGATCGAAGTCATCGTCGCGGATGGCGGATCAACGGACCGGACGGAAGCGATTGTCCGATCGTACGGATACACCTTTCTGCACAATCCACACCGCCTGGCCGAACCGGGACTGGCGCTGGCCTATACTCAAGCGTCGGGCGAGTTGTTCGTCCACATGGCCGCCGACAACGAACTGCGCGAGACCCACTGGTTGCGGGAAATGGTGCAGCCTTTTCTTGAAGACCAAAACATCATGGGCACCTACTGCCGGGTTGAGTGTAATCCGCAGGACAACGCATTCCTGAAGTACTTCAACAGCGATACCGACCCTTTTTCCGCCTTCGTCTACTGGAACGCCTCCTATCCGGGAACGTTCAGGAAACGCTACCCGGTCAAAACCGGAACCGAAAAGTACGTGGTCTATCAATTCGACGCCCGCTACTACCCCCTGGTGGCCTTTGCCCAGGGCTTTGTCCTGCGCCGCTCCTATCCGCGCCCACCGGATACGAGTCATGACGACATCCTGCCCATCGTCCATATCATTGAGCAGGGCTACGACCTGGCCTATGTGCCTGCGGTGACCATCGGCCACTATATCTTCGACAGCTTTGCCCACTATCGCCGTCGCATGTTGCGGAAGGTCTCGGAGAGTTTCACGCAAGCCAATCATGGCTTCCATGTCCGCGAGAAGGCCCTGCCGGCAGCCCGACGTCTGCGCCAGTATCTTTTCCTGCCCTGGGCACTGACGCTCCTGGGGCCGTTTCTCTGTGCATTGGGCCGGTTTCTCCGTTCCGGTCGCTGGTATCACTTTTATCACATCCCGGCCAGTTTTCTGCTGGCCGGATACATTGTCCGCATGGCTGTGGAAGTTCGACTGTTAAGACTGCGTAAGACACCAACCCGTAATTACCATTGAAAGGAGCACTACCGTGGAAAAGACAGGCATTGCATTCGTCGATCTGAAACGACAGTACGCCACCATCAGTCAGGAACTCGAAACCGAGGCCCTGGCCGTGTTACGGTCCTGCAACTATATCTCGGGAGCCCGCGTCACAGCTTTCATGGCTGAATTTGCCAAGATGCACGCGGCTCAATTCGGCCTCGGTTTGAGCACCGGCACCGACGCGCTCCATCTGGCTCTGTGGGCGCTGGATATCGGCCCGGGGGCGGAAGTGATTGTGCCCGCCAACACTTATATCGCCACCGCTGAAGGCGTGGCGCTGACGGGCGCCCGTGTTGTGTTCGCCGATCACGATGAGTATTTCAACATGGATGTGCAGGACCTGGTCCGGCGGATCACGCCTCGCACCAAAGCCGTCATCGCCGTCCATCTCTACGGCCAACCGGCTCAGCTGGATGCCATTCAGCGCATCTGCACCCAACACAATCTCATCCTGATCGAAGACTGTGCCCAATCGCATCTCGCCCGCTATCAGGGACAGCCCGTGGGCGCGGTTGGCCGCGTCGGCTGCTTCAGCTTTTACCCGGGGAAGAATCTCGGTGCCTGCGGCGAAGCTGGCGCGGTCATCACCAATGATGCCGCCCTGCATGCCCGCATGCGGTGCCTCCACCAGCACGGCGTGACCGATAACAAGTACCACCACCTGGAATCAGGTCACAACTATCGCATGGAGGAGCTCCAGGCGGCACTGCTGCATGTCAAGCTGCGCCATCTGCAGGATTGGACTAACAAACGGCGGGCCAACGCCCATTTGTACACCGATCTCCTGCGCGGTGTGGCCGAAGTGCAGTGTCCCAAGGAGAGGCAGGGCACCGAGTGCGTCTACCACCTTTATGTCCTTCAGGCCAAACAACGCGACGCGCTTTCGAAATACCTCAACTCGAAGGGCATTGCCACGGGCCTGCACTATCCCACCCCCTTGCATCTGCAGCCCGCCTATGCGTCGTTGGGTTACAAGGTCGGCGACTTCCCCGTCGCGGAGCATTGCGCGTCGCAGATTCTCTCGCTCCCCATGTTCCCCGAACTGACGACCGAAGAGATCACGTTGATCTCCAAAGAGATCAAGAACTTCTATGCCGGGCGCGCCACGTGACGATGTCTCCCAAACCCGTTGTGGCCGTCTGCGGGCTCGGGTGGTGGGGCAGCAAGATTCTGAGGAATTGCGCCCACCACACGCGCCTGGCGCAAACCGTCGGCGTGGATCCCGATCCACGCCGACGGGCCGATATGGAGAGGGAGTTTGGAGTCGTCACAGCGGCCAGCCTCGCTGAGGCGGCCGCGAAAGCCCCCTTGAAGGCCGCTTTCATCGTGACCCCACCGGCTTCCCATTTCCCCATGGTGAAGCAGGCCCTGCAGTCCGGCCTGCATGTGGTCGTCGCCAAGCCACCGACACAGACTCTGGCCGAGTTGGAGGAACTGATCGCACTGGCCGGCGCGCAGGGGCTCGTCCTGATGACCGACGCCACCTTCTGTTACAGTCCCGCCTGCCGCCAGCTGCGCGCCATTCTGCGAAGCGGCGCCATCGGCCCCGTCAGCTATGTGGAATCTGTGCGCTATGGCGACAATCTGAGGGTTCAGGGCTACAGCCGCCTGGAAAGCGCGGGACGCGCCACACAGACCGACGTGATCAAAGACCTGGTCATGCACGATCTGGCCCTGTTGCTGCTCCTGTTCGGCGCCGAATTCACACTGGAGTTCGTCAGCCGCTCCGCTAACATCTTCCCTGAGTTGACCGAGACCGCCCATATCCATCTCCGTCACGAGGCCCTGCGCGCCCATATCGCCCTCAGTTGGACCATGCCGGAGCGAACCCGGCGGCTCACCATTCA
>CAYOIT010000272.1:0-5241 GCA_964404035.1 uncultured Verrucomicrobiota bacterium
ATCGTGTTTGCCTGGAGCACCGTATTCGTTCCCGTGAAGGTGAGCGTGTTTCCGGCGGCAAGGGTGAAGCTCGAAAAGTTGGGCGTCGACTGGCCGAGCGTGATGCTGCCGTTGACGATCACATTCTGGCCGTCGAGCGGGACGTATCCCGAACTCCAGTTGGCGGAGTTCGTCCAGTTGCCCGTTCCGGTCCAGGTATTGCTGAGGCTGGGAGCCATGTCCTGAATGCTGACGGTGCCGTTGGAAGGATTCCCCACAACGTAAAGCCCCGACGCCAGTGTGACGCTCGCGGTTTCCGTCCCTTCCACGAGGGCGTCCGAGTAGGGCGCAATCACGATCGTCACGTTAGAGACCCCGGCCGGCATCAGCACGCTGGACGGCACATATTGATAATCCACGCCGTTGCTGGCGCTGCCTGAAATCGCGAGATTGACGGTGAGCGCGAGACCCGTCGCCGAGGAGGCACGAAATACGGTGCACGTGCCCGTAATGCCGGGGGCCTCAGACGCCGTGGGGCCGGTGGCCTGGATCCACAACGCGCCGCCCAGGAAAGCGGACGACGGGGTGGCCAGCACCTGACCGCCACCGTTCGTGGCACCAAACGTGTAATAGTACGTCACGTTGGTCGCGCCCAGCGCGATCGTCCTGGCCACGGCGCCGGTGCCGACGTAACCAAGCGTATTCGTGTTGGCCCACGCGGCGGGGTTCGTGCCTCCATCGGACGTGCCCCAGTAAACGGAGACCACGGTGGGCGCGGTGCCGGTGGAGATCAGTGCGCCGTTCAGCGTCGCCGAGGTCAGGGTAATCGCCGAGGCGCCGCCGGCGGCATTGGTGATCACCGGAAGCGGCACGGTCGTCATGAACGACTGGGCGGCACTCGCCCATGCCTCGCCGACGCTATTCGTGGCATAGAATCGGTAGTAGTAACGGGTGCCCGGGGTGAGGTTCACCACATTCGTGGCAAACGAAGCGCCCTGAGCCTGATACCCGGCGAAGGCATTGGTGACCGCCCAACCGGCAGCGGTTGGTCCGGCATCATTCGTTCCCCAGAAGACCGAGACAAGGGCGGGTGCCGAGCCGGTGGACAACAACGTGCCCTGCAGAGTGGCCGAGTAGTAATCGAGGTTGGTCGCATTCACGTTCGCCGCCACGGGCACGGCCGGCAGTTGGATCCACGCCACCGTACCGGTCCCGCCACTAGGCCCGGACGAGTTGGTGCCGCCCATCACCTCATTCGGGTCACGCAGGATGCCTGTCCAATTGTAGTTGTACTGGCGCGTTACGGCAATCCGCCCGCCCCCGCCGCCACCCCCGGTGACGCTGTTCAGGCCGCAGGCACGGATGGTGCCAGCACCTTTGAGTTCGGTGCACGAAAGGTTGATGGCGCCGCCGGCACCGCCGCCCGCAGCGTCGTGAGGCAATGTGCCCCCATTAGCGCTCAGGGCGCCATCCATCGTGAGCGTTTGCGAAGCCACAATCCGGATGATGCCGCCGCCGCTCGCGCCACCGGTCCAATAGGTCGCCCCGCCGCCGCTGCCCGCCTGAACCGGCGCGTTGGACGAGTCGTAGGTTTGTCCCGAGGTCGGGGTGCTGTTTCCACCCAGGCCGCCATGCCCACCGCCTGTGTTGTTTCCCTTTCCTTTGCCGGGACCATACCCGTCGCCATTGGCGGCGAGCGCGCCGCTAAACCCACGACCGTCCGCGTTCACGGCGGCGCCCGCCGCGATCGTGACATTGCTGGCGACGATCAGAAGCCCGCCGGCATTGTTGGAGTAGGCATGCGACGAGGGATAGATAACCGAATTTGAGGCCACGACCAGACTCCCCGTCACAACCAGACGGGCCCCATAGTCGACACCGGGCGAGTTGGTCACGGCGGCGTACGTGTAGAGTAACGCGTTATTGGTCATCACAAAATCGCCGCCGACAAAGACGTCCAGTTTCTGGTTCGAATCAGTGGTGTTGTTGTTCCAGATCATCCGACCTTTGCTGAGAAGGAGATTCGATCCCACCGAGCAGGATGAACCTGTCCCACCATACAAGTAACTATTCGCATAATCGTTGTTGGTGATCGTCAGCGTGTTGCCCACGCTCAACGTGCAATTACGCAGATCGAGACCGGCCACACCGTTCACGGCAAGGTTGCTCAGCACCGTCAACTGGAATCCGGAATCGAAACGCAGCATGCCCTTGGTCAAGGTCAGGTTGGTCACCGTCCAACTGGTGAAGCCGGGCGAGACGATATACGAACCCGGTAGCGTCGGCACGGGGAAGAAACTGGTGTCGGACAGGTATACGGTCCCTTCCTCGCCAAAGGAGTCGTAGACCACCGTTCCCGTGTAGACTCGCCGTCCGATGCCCGCGGACAACGACACGGTGGGCTTGGCCACGAGGTTCTGGGCGGCCTGCGCGGTCGGATCGTAGACGACGGCAATCCGCCCGCCGCCCCCACCACCACCGTTACCGCTCGACGTACTGTCGGCCCCATCTGCCTGGATCGAACCACTCCCGGCCAAGCGGTTGGCGGAAATGTAGACGCCGCCCCCCGAACCGCCGCCGGAGTTCGCCGGCGTCGTGCCATTGGCCGTGATCGTACCATTGATCGTGACCAGCCCGCTGGCGCTGATCGTCACCAGGCCGCCACCGTTGCCGCCGCCCGACCATGAACTGCCTGCCGCGCCGCTGCCCGGCATGTCGGGGGCGTTGGTGGTCCCATACGCGTTGTTCTCCATCCCTCCCGAGCCGCCATAGCCTCCGCCGCCGCCCAGGGTATGGTTGAAGCCCCGCCCGGGCCCGTAGCCCGCTTGGCCTCCGGGACCTCCCTGGAACCCGCAACCGTTGACACTAATGGTTCCTGAAAGGGTAAGGTTGGTGCAGACGAACCACACCCGGCTGTTGGGAATCCACTGACCGAGCCCATTGGTGGTCGTCGCCGAATTGGCCGTGTGGTTGACCGTGCCGCCAAGAATAACATCAGTGGCGATAATGGCTGCATTGGTCGAGTCGAAAGTAACAGTGGCGTTGTTCGAGAAACTGACGAGGTTCGGGGTCGAGTTGGTCAGGGTAACCGTTCCGCTACTGATCACTGCGGCTTCGCCGGCACTCGGCAGGATCCCCCCGGCCCAGTAGTTGGTGACATTCCAGTTGCCCGTGCCGCTCCACACCCGCTGCATCGGTGCGTCGGCGATGGTCACAATGTCGTTGCTCTGTGCCCCGATGACGTAGGGTCCGGCGGCCAAAGTTACCTGGACGGTTTCGGTCCCCTCCACAATCTGATCCCAACAAACCGGCAGCACGTTGATGGCCGCCGTGCTCTGGCTGGCCGGGATCGTTACGGTGCCGCTGAGTGCCGCGTAATCCACGCCGCTACTGGCGGAGCCGCCCACCGTGTAGTTAACGACCAAAGCCTCATTCGTGCAATTCGAAGGCCGCGAGACGGTGAAGGCGCCCGGAGTGCCCAACTCGGAGGCCGCTGGCGTTGTGGCCTGCACGGTCAACGCCCCTGTAATCAGGTATTGCGGCGAGGACGCCGTCACGTTGGTCGTCGCGTTGGAGGCCCCGAAGGTATAGTAGTAATTCCGGCCTGAATTCAGGCTGATATTCGTGGATGGATAACTGCCGTTGGTCCAGTCGCCCGGATTCCACCAGTTGGTATTGGCCCACGCGCCGCTGACCGCGCCGTTGTTCGTGCCCCAGAGCACGCACACGGCCGTGGCCGATGTGCCGGTGCTCACGAGCGAGCCGTTGAACGTCGCCCCGGTCGTCGTCACGGCTGTGACAGGGGCGTTGCGGATGTCGAGCAAGGTGCTGGAGCCGCTCGTGGGATACCGCACGATCACAATGCCCGAGCCGCCGTTACCACCACCCGTGAAAGATGAACCGGAGTCCAGCCAAGTCCCGCCGCCGCCGCCGCCGCCGGTATTGGCGCCGCCGTTGCCGCCCTGCGCACCATTGCCTGCCCCACCGCCCGTGCCGTTCGTCAGTCCCCCGGTCCCATAGCCGCCCCCTGTCGAACCGCGACTGGCACCGCCACCACCACCGCCCGTGCCGCCGTTGCCGCCATTCCGGCTATTGAATGCACCACCACCACCGCCGCCGCCCCAGTAATAGTTGGCACCCAGAATCGCGTTCGTGATGCCTGCGCCCCCGGCTCCGCCCGGTCCCGCGGCAACACCAGAAGTGGCATTGGTGCCGGCGCCGCCACCCCCACGTGCAGCTGTGTCAGTCACGCCATTGCGCGGGGTGGTCACACTGCCGCCCGCACATTCGTAGATCTTGCCCGCATAACCGCCTAGGGAGGATGCAGATCCGTTGGTTGTGCCGCCACTGGCGCCAGAACCGCTCGATGTGCTGTTGGCGCCCGCGCCGCCGCCGGAACCGCCAATCTTTCCAACAGTGCCGGTGCTACCGTCAAAGTGCCCGCCACCACCGCCACCGGCGGCGATCACATCGAAGGCTGACGAGTTTGTGCCGTTGCCTCCATCGCCTCCAGAGGTGTACACGCCGGAACCGCCCGCGCCGCCGCCTCCCACCGTTACCGTGTAGGTGCCGCTCGTCAACGCCGCAGAGGAAATGGCCACAACGCCACCCCCGCCCCCGCCCCCGCCAATCGCGCAGCCGCCGCCACCACCGCCGCCCACGACGAGCACCTCAACGCTGCTCAGTGAATAATTGGTAAAAACTCCTGAACTCGTGAAAATGTGTGCAGTCCAGTTCGTGCCGCCCGCGTCGGTATAGTTCGTCACCGTCCCGCCCGAGGCCAACACCGCCAGCGCCTGCGGCGCCATCGCCGCGAGCAAGAATCCAAGCGAAATTACGAACCCCGTCCCCCGCATCCATTTCGTCGTGCTCATCGTTGTTCTCCCCTTCCGTTTCCAACTTTCGACCACACTTTCTTCGTGGCGCGGGCTTCCAGCCCGTGGCCTCTTCTGTCGCCAGCCCGGTAGCCTGTCAGACTTACGCCCCGCAGGGCACCATGCTCGCTACCGGCCGAGACGGCCGGCTCAAAAACGCCCCAGAATCGAACCAAAACGCCCCAGAATCGAACTGGAGCCGGCGGTCCTCCGCCGGTAGCGACGGTGGGGACTTCCCACATCGCCCAAACCCGACAGGCTGCTAGTCACGGGGCTACGGGCCCTTCGACACGCTCAGGGCAGGCTGAAAGCCCCGGGCCACGAGTTTCGGCCCGATCAGCACCGGGTTTTGCGGCGGCTTTCCGCCATTCATCAACGTCTCCAACAT
>CAYOIT010000273.1:0-5227 GCA_964404035.1 uncultured Verrucomicrobiota bacterium
CTTCGTTACAGCGGCCCCCCAATGGAGTATTGCTGGAATCGCAACTCATTTATCTGCAAGATGATAACCCTTCAAATGCCCGTCAGTTGTAAACGGCTTTGCCCACCTGCCGGGCACCCCGTAAGATCAGTGGCTTCCTGTGCTGCTTTGCATGCCAACTCTTGAGGTAGTCTTCCGAGCGTCTGGCAATCATGACTTAACACACCACTTTATATAGGTGTGTTATGGCTTTGCAAGCCAATTATCGGCGATGGTTCCCGCGAATCCATAACCCGGCGACCAGCGAGCGGTTCGGGATCGCCAGGCCACGGGCCTGCCTCGCCAAGGCGCATCCCTTTGCATCGCGCCGCCATCCCGCGCAACGTCTTGCCGACGACCTGTCACATGGAAACACCAATTGTTACGGGCGGGCCCCTAACCCACACCAAGTTGGCCTCATTCCTCACCACGCGATTGCCGAAGGCTTTGGCCGAATGAATTCCATGAATCGCCGCTTGACTCTACGTCGCTGTTTCGTCGACTGGATACGTATACATGAGGAGTATTGTTCGTGAATCAATCAGTTGAAGCCCCTAGAATCGTAAGCCAGCGTGACCTTGCAGACATGTTCAAGGTCTCGCAGGTGACTGTCCGGAGAGGGCGCAAACCATTTCAACATGCGGTTGCTGCGAGGCATCGAACGCGGGGCCAAATCTGCGGGCAACGAATTGATGATCGCCCCGAGTGTCGTCGGCGATCGACTGCCGAGGGTAGTGGCTCGCCGCCAGGTGGACGGCGTCGTCTGGGCACTGTCGGATGAAGATTTCCGTTTCCATGAGCCGACCTGTCCCGTGCCGCTGGTGAGCGTCCTCTTTCCGGCGCCCGGCGCGGACTTGGTGGCGGTGAACGATCATGAGGCCATGAGGACGTGCGGCTGCGGGAGTTCGCGATGAATCCGGACACAACCGTGCCGTTGGTGCGCGCATTGATGAACCACCGGCAGACTCAACCGGCGGCAGACCGGTTTACGGCCATTGCCGCCTACAACGATTACATGGCCGCGACCGTGATCCGCTGCGTCCAGGCCGAGTACGGTCTGCGCGTGCCGCACGACCTGAGCGTGACGGGGTTCGACGGCGTCGAAATCCCGGGTGACCCGCTACCGAAACTGACTACGGCGGCGATCCCGCTGGAAGAACTCGGTGCCGAGGCGGCGCGCATGATCGCCTGGCGCATGCAGCATCCCGGGGAGCCGCCGCGCCGTGTGACGATCGAAGCGCGTTTGGTGGACGGCGAGACGGCGGGAAGGGTTGCGGAAAAGGGTTGAGGCTGGAAGGTGGAGGGGCGATGGCGGATGGCGGTGGCTCGAGCCGCAGGATCGCGATTTGCGAGAGACCGCCGCCAACGGATTGCAGGAGACGAAACGAAAGAGGAGCCATGAAAGAGCGAAGGTTGAGTCTGGCCTTGTATCTGGGGTTGGCGGTGTTGGGCGGGTGGGGGATCAGCGGCGGAACTGTTCAGGATTAGGCCGGATTTGTTTCGCCAGTCGGCCATAGAAGAGGATGTCACTCACGTATCGCTCGCCGAATTTCCAGAACGGGGGCCCTGACTTCTGTGTGGCGCTCACAGAATCCTCAACAAATTATCCTTTCGCAGAAGGACAATAACATTCAAAGTCGTTATATTGAATAAGGATAAGTAAGGAAGGCATCATGGAGACCCTTGTCCGACAGTTGATTGCCGACTGCTGCAGGGGTATGTCAACACGGTCGTGCTTCGCGACGTCGTTGAAGGCCGATGTGTCGGTTGATCTACATGTCTCACTGTGGGGGTTAGCCTGCGGCTTGCTCGGTGCGGGCGATGATCATGTCCTGCCACTCCTTGGTCAGCGTGGCGAAGCGGGCGGACCAGCCTGAGATGCGCACGGAGAGATTGGGGTACTTCTCCGGGTGTTCCTGGGCGTCGCGCAGCAGCACGCCGTCCACCACGTCGATCTGCATGAAGATGCCGCCGAGTTGCACAAACGTGCGCATCAGCCCGGTGAGGGCCTGGAGGCCGGTCTCGCCGGCGACGCTGGCCGGCAGGATTTTCAGGTCGAGTGCCGTTCCGCAGGGCAGCCGGCTGAAGTCGACGGAACAGTGCGAGCGGATGACGGCGGTGGGCCCGCGCCGGTCGGTGCCCGGGGAAGGGGAGAAGTTCGGGGCGAGAACGGCGTTCTTCTTCTGGCCGGAGGCCGCCGCCGTACGGTGCGCCAGAAAGGCCACCCCCTCCCGGCCGAAGGTGCTGATGCCCGCCGGCCGCAAGACCCCGTGGCGTTCGTGGACCGCGCCCACGAGGCCCGTGAAATCGTTGAACACCCGCTGCAGAAGGGTGTCGGCCTCCCCGCTGTCATTGCCGTAGAAATCGAAGCGCGATCGGATGTGCTGCCGCAGGACCTCCTGGCCTTCCCAATCGGACTGCAGGATGTCGGTGAACGCGGACAGGGTGAGGTGGTGCTCCTCGAAGACCAGGCGCCGGAGGACCAGCAGGCTGTTGGCCACGTCGGGAAGACCACCGGCATGCGGCGAGCGCACGGTGTAACGCGGTCCGCCTTCGCAGTAGCTGCGGCCGCGTTCGATGCAGCCGTCCACGAGCAGGGAGAAGAGGGGACAGGGCAGATCGCTGAAGGCCTGAGCGTCGAGAAGCCGGTTTACCTCGCGTTCGAGACGGGACCGGAAGTCAGCGTAGAGCGACTCGAAGTCGGGGAAGCAGGGGGGCTGGGCGGCCGCGGCCGTCAGTCCCATCGTTTCCTGCAGGAGGAGCAGGGCGTCGAACGGCTGGTAGCCGAACGAAGTCTTGCCCGGAATGAGAATCTCCCAGCAGCCATCGTTGGCATAGTTGCGAGCCTCCGCGAGGGGATAACCGAACCGGACAAGGTTGGGAATGATGCGGTCGTCGTTGTAGACGGCGATGATCCCGCCGCCAAGCCGCTGGATGGCCGCGATGCGGTGCAGGAGCCGCTCAGGGGTGGCCGAGGACAGACGTACGGCAATGGGAAAGTCACTGATATGCAGTTCCTCAACCACATCGAGCACGAGGTCGGTGACTTCATTCAGGACGGGAGTGCCGGTTTCGTCCACGCCCGCCAGGACGATATTCTGGTAGAACTGGGCGTCGCCGCTGCCCCGGTCCTGAACCGTGATCCATTCGCACCCTTTAATCCAGAAGTGGGCCAGCAGTTCGCGGGCCTCGTCCAGCGTGATGCGCTTCGCCTCCAGGTCGCGGCGCAGGAATGCCCCCAGCATCTTATCGATGCGGCCGATGCCGCTCCAATTCCCGCACAGGCGCTGGAAATCCCAGAGCATCCACAGCGCCTGGACGGCCTCCCGGAACGTTTCGGGCGGGGCCTCGGGAACGCGGCGGAGGGAGGCCAGCACTTCGGCGTAGTGGCGGCTGTCCTCGCCGGAGGTCTCGGCGACGAGGAGTTCCAGGGCGGCGATGTAACGGGCATGCCAGGCCGCCGCCGCTTCCAGGCAGACTCGCATCGCCTGAAGCAGGTCCGTCCCTTGGCTGTCGAGGTCCCCGCGGCGGAGTCGTTCCTCGAGTTCGGCCCGGAGACCGCGGTAGCCGACCTGGAGCGCTTTCTCAAAGCCGATGGTGGTGTGGCTGATCGACGCGAACGGCGAGGCCGGCGTACGGTGCCAGGTCGCTTCCTTCAGGGTGGCGGCCCCTGCCAGAAGTTCGCCGGGCAGAACACGCAAGGGTGCCTGCGCGGCGATCAATCGGACCGCTTCGGCATAGTGCTGGTTGGGCGAAGGCGACGCGGCGAGAAACTCCGGTGCCGGGGCAAACGCGGCCGGTTGGACGGTCCGACCGATCTCACCCGCCAGGTAACGCGCCGCCAGTTCACGTGTGGCGGCGCTCAGTCGCTGCCTGCCGCGGAAGGGGGTGGTCACGCCGAATCCGTCCGTTCTCAGCTTTTTCTGGATCGGGTCCACCAGGGTGTTTTCGGTCCTATTCATTCCAATGATCTCTTCAAGCTATAATATACGTTAGGTCATTCGATGCAATAAAACCATTGACCTTCATATCGTTCTTATATACAGGAGTATTCTCTTGTGAAAGGGGTACCGATGAACAGGGTCGAATCCATCCCGCTTCAGGAACTGGCGGTCGAGATGTGCGTGGCGGGGAGTCTGGACGTGGTTGCGAACGGAGTGCCGCACAGCAAGACCTGTCCGTATACCATTCTGGCCCAAGGCGTGCAGGGGCGCTATGCGATCGCCTGTGGTGATGGGCGGCGCGCGGATCTGGCGGAAGGTGAGGCGTTCCTGACGGGGGCGAACCTTCCGTTGAACATCGTTCATCATGGCGATCCCAGGGAGGGGTTTCGCCTGCGGGCGCGCTGGATTCACCTGCATTTCACCCTGTTTGGTTCCCTGGATGTCACGTCGCTTCTGGCGCTCCCGCTACGGGTTACGGCGCGGCATTGTGAGCCGTTCGTCGAGGTCATCGAAGCGTTGTTACGGGAGAGCAGGGGCCCGGATGACTCGCTGGGGGCGTTGGCTTACCGCCAGGAACTGGCCTTTCGCGCGCTGCATCTGCTGTGCGATCTGGCGCCGCTGAAACCGGGAACGCTTGAACTGTTACGGCAGAAGGACCGGCTGGGGCCGGTGCTGGAGTTCATGCGGGGACAGCTCGCCGAACCGCTGGCCGTGACAGATCTGGCTCGTCAGGCCAGTCTCTCGGTGCCGCGATTCCATGTGTTCTTCCGGAAACTGATGGGACGGTCACCCATGGAGCATCTCAAGCACCTGCGGCTTTCGGAGGCGTGCCGACTGCTGGCGACCAGTGACGAGCCTTTGCGTGTGGTCGCCGAACGGACGGGGTTCTGCAACGAGTTCCATCTGAGCCGGGAATTCCGTATTGTGTTCGGGAGTCCTCCCGGAGTCTGGCGCCGGGCCTACGACAGGAACCTGGCCTAGCGGCCCGTTGAAAATAACGATGTAGGCCGCCTCCTCGGTTCCCATGGCAACACCCCCAGCGACTCCGAACGCCAGCCCCGCGAGCAGCCAGCGAGCGGCATGCGATGCGGCTCCGTTCTTCATTTCTTGCTCCTTACGACATGCGCGAAAGTCTATCAGCCTCGGCAGCGGATGAAAGAAACGCTGTCATCACCTCAATTATTGAGAGCCCATGCCGCGCTGAAACTCTGCCAGGAACGGGCGCATGTCCTTCATCAGCACGGCGTCCGGGTTGCACCGCAGCA
>CAYOIT010000274.1:0-5217 GCA_964404035.1 uncultured Verrucomicrobiota bacterium
AAAGTGGACGGTTATACCAACGCGTGCCGTTCTCCAGCACGATTGCGTTCCCCTCGGGATGATAAATCAAGCCGGGCAACTTCTCCGGCTCAGCAAAACCCGTTGCCACCAACGTGAGCGCCAGCAGCCCGATGATTCCTTTCTTGGTCGTCATTGTTTTAGCTCCTTCATGATTGAGGCCGCACAGGCTTTGCCGAGAATCGGATAGGCCTCGTTCTTCCAGTGAAACTGGTCACCACGGGCAAGGTCGAGCTTGTCCACCAGCAACGCATAAAAATCATTCACCGGCACGTTCAGCTCCGCCATCACCTTCGCGGCCCGGCGGTTCTGATCGATGATGTTCGGATTGATTTCCGGATGCAGCGCAATCGGAGCCGGTGACTTTGTTGTTACCGGGGTGCTGCTGGCCCAGATGATTTTTGCCTGCGGACATTTCGCCCGGATGACTCCGATCATCGCCCTTGTAAGAGGCTCGAACGTGCCCGGCTTGATGCGGCCCGGACTCCATCCATGCAACCCCGTGTTGAGGTGTACCACGTTGTAAGGCCCGTTCTCCAGCGCCTCGCCCAGCAGTTTGTTGAATGTGTCCGACTGCCAGTAGGGATTCATCCAGGCATCCACATAGACCTTGCCTTGCAGTTCAGCCTTCACACAATCGAAATATCCACCCAAAATCGAATCGCCGACCAGCAACACGCGCGGACGCGACCGGTCAACAATCTTCGCTTGGTCCAGCCGCCAACCTTTACCGTCAGGGTGCAGCCGCTCATCTGTTTCAACGCCTGCCGCACGTAAGCCGGCGGGGGGACGCCGGAGGGCATCGATCGTTTGCTGCATCTTCGCCGCTTCCGTCTCGGTATCTCCGAGCGTAACATAGCGACCATCCTGCGTGATGCTGTCGCCAAGAAAGACGGTCTTCTTTCCAGCAATAGAATCAATATTCTGCGCAAACAGCGGCAGGGCAAGCACCAGAATGACCGCCAATGTTCCAAACTTCATGCTGTTCAGCCTATTCATTGTTGAGTCGGTTGGTTTGGACTCTCCTGCCGGGACAACGCCGCCAGCCATCCCTGGGCGTGAGCGGTCAGGCCATCGGCATTGAAGTGGACGGTGTCGGCAAGGAATCCCTTGTCCTTATAGCCATCGGTCGTCGGCCCTTGAAAAACGCCGGGTTGAACCTTGATCACCTGCTGCTGCCCGGCAACGATCGCCTTCTGGCGCTCCGCTGTCGCCTGCGCGGCGGGATGAAATGAGACAAGCGCCACCCCCCAGGGCACCTGCCACCCTGCGTCCAGACGCGATTGGGTGATGGTTTGCGCGAGAGTCTGGGCATAGGTTTCGGCCGATGTCCCCAGAATCGAATCCGATTCCCCCTGATGCCAGAGCACGGCCCTGCAACCGTTGCCCCCCACTAGGGCAAGCGCGCTTTTCAGCCGCCCATAACAATCTCCGGTCGGCGCCCATTGCGCGACTCGCGTCGAGCCGACCCCCACACAAATGAACCCGACGGGCAGACCGGTTTTCTGGGTAAGCAGATCGCCCAGAAGCGCCCATGGCGAGCCGCCCCCTCCGGAGGCGCCAGGTTGAGGATCATCCCCGTGACGCCATTGGCCGGTTTTGAAATCACAACTCGACACGCAGTCGGATTTTGCGGCTTGCCGCGGTTGGCCATAATTGGCGGAGTTCGACTGGCCGAGGGTCACAAAAACGTCGCCGATTCCGACATGCTGCAAGGTCGCGGTCTTCACAATTTTGCCGCCCTGCTTGACCTGAAACTCAAGCTGATACCATCCCCCAGCAAGTTCCAGAGTGTTGGTGAACGAAGAATGATCAGCGCCCAATGCCGTCCAATCTTTAACGGTCTTCATGCTGGCCCTGTCCACAACCTTCACTTCCACGGAGTCACCGTTTGCGGCGCAGCGAACCAGGAGCCGGCCCATGTTCCGCTCATTGCGCTGAATCACCGCTCGTTCATTGGGAGTTTCAATACGTAGTCCAGCCTCCTGCTTCGGCGGTTCGGCGTGAAGTCCGGAGGCCAAGAGAATCAACAACCCATGAAGGATTCGATTTCGGATTTTGCGGATTATTTTCAGATTATTTTCCCTTTTCTATACTGTCTTATTTGAATTCAGGGTTAAGCTCTACGTCTTTTCGTCGCGATTCCGGGACAACCTTCAAGCCGATCACTTTCCCACCACGAACCGTGGCTTCCACGGTCGTCTGGCGGGACGCGTGAAGTTTGAACGACACATCCCAATCCTTTGGCCAGGCAGGCAGTAGCAGGATTTTTTCGCCGACGCTTTGCAGCAGCATGTAATGCGTGACGTTCATAAGGCCGCCGCCGTGGTTGGCGTCGGGAAGCCAATCGGCGTTGGGACCCCAGGTGGCCGGCCAGCGATACAGGCCGTTGGAATTGCTAATGCGATTGAGCAGGTGGGCCTTCGCCTCCTCGGTATTACCCAACAACGCGGCCAGGTTGCACTGGGAATCCCACCCGGGACTGATCCATTTGACCCCCCGCCGGTTCCATGTGGCGCGGGCCTCGTCCAACATCGGCAGCCCCAGGCCCATCATGTGGTAAGGCCAAACCGGATAGAGCTCGGGATTCTCGCCGTTGCATCGCTTGGCGAATTTCTCTGCCGGACGGATATAGCGGATTTCCTTGCCGCCGGCGTTGACCGTCTCCATCGGCAGCAGCGGCGCTACGGTCTTCATACGCTGGAAGAATTGCCGTTGCTGGGCGCTGGTAGCAGACTCCGGCAGGGCACACAGCCGCGTTGTGACGGCGATCAGCCCCGCTACCGTCGGCGTGTCGTTGACCACCCCGATCTGGTAGCATTCCAGCGCCTGCGTGGGATCCAGCACGATTCGGCCCTCGGCATTCTTCTTGAATCGCGTGTCAAAGAACATCAGTGCCGAGGTGGCCAGGGGAAGGAGGCGTTCTTTGAGGAATGGCTGGTCGCCCGTGTAATCGTAGTAGTCGAGCATGAGTGAGAGGAGTTCCATGCTTTCGTTACAACTGTAGCGCAAATAAGGGCTGGCGATTTCGCCGGGCTGGCGGCCTTCACGGTTCCAGCCGTAATCACCGTTTTGCCAGGTACCGAAGGGCGTGACGGTCTCGGGGAAGTGGCAGCCTTGGGCTCCGAAGAACAATTTGGTGCGGGCTTCGTAGAAGGCGCGGAAGCTTTCGTAGAACTTGAATGCCGGCATCATCTGATCGAAGTCGCCGGCCGGGAGCATGGAGTGGATGGCGTGGCGGGTGTTCTGCCACCAGAACCCATCGCCCCAGCAGCGGTAATCCGGGGTGTCATTGACCTTCATCGGCGAGGGATCCACGGTGAAGATGCTGCCGTTGAACTTAACCGGATAGGAACCCCGGCTGGCGCACAATTGCTGGTATCGCTGCAAGGTGTAGCCGCGTCCGACCGTCATGTTCTCAGCGCCGATGCCGCCCGCCCGGACGCCATCAATGTAGACCGTCATCACTGCAGACTTGACATCGTAAGTGCCGGCAACGTGCTGCCATTGGCCGCCCTTCACAGCGGCGGGGGTCCAAAATGAACGATGGCCAATCACAAATCGAACCCTCCCGTCGCGGAAGATGCCCAGACTGAAGGCGTCGCCCTTCCCCGGCGTGCATTTTTCGACGATGTTGGGTGAGCCGTTGATCCATTTGACCCAGCCCTGCAGGGTCAGGCCGCTGGTGACCTCGGGCATCGCTGGCACGGTGGTCGGCACTTCGACGGTCGGCGGCGCGCTCTTGGCCGCGGCAGCAATCTCCGCCTCCGCCAGCACTTCTCCAGCGATCATCACACCCGCGACTTGGGACGTTGTCTGCGTGCTGGCAACCGGGCCAATCCGCAGCGCCTGATTGTTGACCGGCACCGGGGCGGCATTGGACTGGTCGCAGATCACCCAGGAGCGGCTCCACATTGAGTGCCAGTATTCCTTGGTCCGCGCCAGAGCCGAACCGGCATCGGACGAGCCTTTGGCCGCCGCCTCCGCCAGCGCCAGCCAGGCATCGGCACTGGGCGTCTGGGCGCAGGGGCTGGCAACGCGAAGATCAAAGGTCTTGACCGGGGCTGGCGTCGCCAGGGTGCGGTGGTCCGTGGCCTCAAAGCCCTCGGCCGTGAGCCAGCCACCGAAGGTGCGATGCAAGAACGGGTCGCGCAGCGTATCGCGGATCGGCTCCAGCGATTGCAGCTTGATGGTCGATTCGAAGGCCGGAGAGTTTTCGTTGCGATGATACCAGGCCACCGCGTTGGGGCGCGGCGCCGGCGGGAAGATGTCGGCCGCCTGGATAACCGGCTCTGGCGATCCGCCCAACGCCATGATGCCGGCGCGGCCTGTGGGCTTCTGCGGACGCTCCCGCCAGGATAGGATTTTGGCCGTCACCGTCACCGGGGTCGCCGACTCGCCCACGACATGCACCACCGGCTGCACGGCATCCACGAAGACCTTCAGCCGAACCGACGACGACGCAGGCCCGGCTGTGATCTCGCACACGCCGTCCCGGATCTTCAACTCCTGCCGGAATGGCGCCCCCTTGGCGAACGGATTGGGCGAGAGCGAGACACTCACCCAGCCGGCCTTGCACAACTGGCCGATCTCGCTGTGCGAGTCATTACGGCCCAAGTAAAAGTGCAGGTCGCCGTCCTGTTGCACCCACAGGTTGATTCCAAGTTCGCCATTCCCCAGCGGCATCGAATCGGCGGAGGACTTGCCGGGGGTATCCCAAACAACATTGTTACGGTCGAGTTCCGTTGCGAACAAACTTCCCGACCACAGCGCCACAAGCGCTAACAGAAACCTTTTCATGAATGCTCCCTTTCTGAAATCATCGTCTCCAATTTACCGTTGACCCTCACCGACACTTGCCGGGGTTCTTTTGACGAAACCCGGTAACTCGTGATCTTGCCATCCTTCCATTCGATATCCACCGTGAAACCGCCCCGGGCACGGAGGCCTTTCACCGAGCCGGTTGGCCACGCCTTGGGGAGGGCAGGCAGAAAATGAATCAAGAAAGTTGCGGGTTTCGGGTTTCGGGTCTCGGGTCCGGAATTCAAATCTAAAGTTTTAGAACCATCCCCAGATCCTTGACTTGCAACTCGAGACACGGGGCTCGAGACGTCCTTATGGCTTTGAATCAGCAGTTCGGCCACCCCGGCTGTGAAGCCGAAATTGCCATCGATCATAAAGGGCGGGCAGCAATCCAGG
>CAYOIT010000275.1:0-5168 GCA_964404035.1 uncultured Verrucomicrobiota bacterium
CGGAGCTCGACGCAAGCAACCGCACACAAAGGACCTTTACCTGGGGCCTGGACTTAAGTGCTACGGTGGGCGGGGCCGGCGGCATTGGTGGCCTGGTGGGGATGCGAGGCTACGCAGGATCCGGGACCAACTACTGCGTTAGGACGGACGGTATGGGCAATGTCACGGAGGTCCGCCAAAGCAACACGGTGGTTTTGGCTACCTACGCTTATGCGCCGTTCGGGACCATTCTCACCAACACCGGCAGTTATGTCCAACCCTTCCGGTTCCAGACGAAACTCGCCCACGGCCGTAGCGGGCTGGGCTACTGGGGCTATCGCTGGTACGACACAAGGACGGGCCAGTGGATCACCCGTGACCCGCTGGCGGAAGCGGAAGGGCTGAACCTTTACCAATATTGCGCCAATAATCCGGTCAACTCTGTCGATCCGTATGGCCTCTGGGCTGGATGGGCTTCCGGCGAGCCGGTGAGTACGGGAGAGAGTCTTATGCCCGTTTGGGGTTCTGGTCGCCAGGCGGTCAACGACTTTTCTGCGGGTAATTACGTGTGGGGCTCGATCAACTCTGTCGGGGCGGTGTCTGACATCTTTCTGATCAAGTCCGCGGCCACGATGGCCGGCAAGGGCGCATGGAAATCCGGATCGGCCACTTGGGGGGCAACGCGCAAATGGCTTGCGAAACGCCGCTATGCCCAAACCGGTCAACACGTCCATCACGGCGTTGTCGCACGCGAAGTGTTCGAGGGAACATGGTCGGAGAAGGTCTTCAACCAACCTTGGAACCTCAAGCCACTTGAACCCCGTCCGGGTTACAGCATGGACATGTGGCACAAGATGGTAGAAGGCAAGTTGCCCGGCCTGAATCCCGCTGAACGATGGTGGTTCGGTACTCCCGATTGGCTTCGCTACGCGGAAATCTCGGGTGCGGGCAGAATCGGGGACGCTTTCCGTGGAGATGATGCCGATGAATGCAAGTGATCTGAACTTCCCAATCGTGTGTCTCTATAAAGGCACAGTCTTCACGTCAGCGGGCTTTGATGCCCTTACGCGAACCACTACCGCCGCTTTGCGCGGCGGCCTGTTCGACGGACTGCGAATCGTTGATTCCAGTGGCAAAGAATACACGGTCAGTCGTGTTCGGAAACTCAAGGGTATCGGGCCACTCTGGGGCTTCAACATCTTCCTTAACCGAACTGTAAGGGTTGACATAGAAATCAGTGACGCCGTGAAAACCTTGAGCGTGGATGAAGTTCGCGGTCTCGTTCTTCGCGACTTCCGCAATTGGCATGGTTGGCAGACTCGCGACGACTTCGAGAAGTTGAAGACGGCTGTTGAGAAGGCATCTACTGTGGGCGAGGTAATTCGCCTGGTCACGTCTTGACTACCCCCTTCCCGATCAAAGGTCGCGCTGCGCAGAGTCTGGACTACGCGGGGCAGGCGGCGATGCGCGCCTCCCGCCTTGCCGGGAACCTGCCGAAGGCGTAGCTTCTTCGCGTGGGCTTCTACGCTACAGACCTTTTTCCGGCGATGCCAGACCCCGGTCCGAAAACCCGTGCCGGGCGTTTTCGGACTCCGCCTGTTCCTCAACTGGCGTTGGTGCCGCGGACCTCTTTCCCGCGACGGCCAGACTGGTGCGCACGCGTCATGCATGTCATAAGCAATAGGACAGCGACAGGCAATCTGCTAATATTTGGGTTTTGAAGACCACACTTTTATCCGAGTGTGGAGGACCTATCGAAATGGCCAAGACTGAATCTTCATCGTGCCCTAAACGCTCCTTCGCGCCATGGCATCGGTCTGTGATTCTATGGCTTAGGTGGACGGCCATACCACTAATTGTCTTCGGATCGTTTCTTATTGCGACCAATTGTCGTGATTGGTTTGAGCATCGGCATGGCCTTACCATCTACGAAATGCGTGCGGAGAACCATTATATGCTGGCAAAGGCAGGGCAGTCTGTCTTTGGCGCTTCCTATCCACCCTCTTTCTTCGCGCAAGCGCGAATAGGTGATCGTCTTCACTTCCGCCTTTTCCAAGGCACAATTCTTCTCAGAGGCTCAGAGACGATAGCCGTCGAACCGGTAAACATCGAGATTTTGGCTAGGCTCCTTGTCCCGCTCGCTCTCATGTTTTCTGTTTGTGGGTATTTGCCTCGGCGAACTCTCCAGCGCAGGCCAATTCTCATCCTCTTGGTGTGTCTTGCGGAGATATTTGGCGTTTTCATTTTAGTGGGATGCATCAGTTGGGGGTGACGCCGTGCCGAGGGGCCACGGTAGACGGGGCGCGGTTAACGGGGCCGCATCGGGTCAGGAGGTGATCGCTCAGGGACCGATCGCTCAGGGACCGACAACTTGTTTGGACCCAGAAGCGATGACGCCAACTGCGGCTACACTATCCTCGATGGCGGGAGGCGTTCCGAACGAAGAACGATGTGGAGTAGGGGGCTTATACTCCGTCCGTAACCGGGAGCAAAGCCGCATACGCGCCAATGCAGATCACTTGCTGGGCAACTGCGGCTTGATTTTTCACCGGCGAAATGTTCAGATTTTGAAATGACGTTTCCACACAACTGCGGCACCTTGAGATCCTGCTCGGAAAACCCTTTTTCCTGCTACGGCTTTGCTACGGGGACCGCTTGGGGTCGGCCCTTAAACGATAAATCGGCGGTTGTGCACCCGGGGCAGGGGGGTGGGTCAACCCTGGACTGCCAGGCCGTGGATGAGGGAAACATGGACCAGCCCGTTGCGATCACCGATGCGAAGTATCTGGAATCCTGACTCCTATATTTCGCACTGCTGTACAACGTCTGTCCAGGTCCGTTGCTCTTACCTGGGAACCAGTCATCAGAACCATGCTGACCGAATCCCGCATGCGTGAAGGCGTCCTACACCTTCGCGGCCAGCAAGCGCAGACGCTTCTTGTCGTTCTCATCCGCTGTACCAGCCGCAACCTTCCCGGCCAGTGAGTAGGTGTGAGGGTCACGTCTTCACTCTTCACAGAGACACAGGGGGCGGTCCCTCAAACCTAAGCCAATGGCCCGTGCACGGTCACTTTCGACGGCGAAAAGGTGACGGTCAACGGGTTTGCTCCTGACCGCGACCCCATTGTGCAGGCCAAAGCCCAAGCCAGATGGCTCACAGGACAAGGCAAAGTAGACCGCTATGTGCCATCCCGGCCACCACGGCCAGAAGCGACCAAATATCATTACCATTGCAAAGTAACAATCAAATGATATTATGAAATGAGACTGTTACTAAGGTGTTCCATGAACGACTGGGCGCAATATCTATCGGGGCTGCTCGGCGAGCAGGTGCAGGCGGTTGAGGATCACTCGGCTGCCGACCGCCTGACCATCGCCATGGGCACGATGTATCGCATCTACCGCGGCAAACTGCTGGATCAGCCGGCCGTGTTCGTGGTGCCGAAGAGCTCCGGCGGTCCGGCCATCTCCGACGTGCTTCGGCACTATCGCGGCCTGCGCAAGACCCTGGAAGGCGATCTCGTCCTGATACTGCCGATCGTCAAACCCCATGAGGTGAAACGCCTGGTGCGCGAACGGATCTCGTTTGTCGTTCCCGGCCAACAGGTCTTTCTGCCCCGGAACGTGGTGTCGCTGCATGGCCGCCCCTCGCTTCCCCGTGAACCCGCCGATATCGGAAATCCGCTTTCACCGTGCGCCCAGGTGCTCCTCCTGTATCACCTGCAAAGACACACCCTGTCCGGGCTCACCCAGGTGCAAATCGCCAAGTTGCTGGACTGGCGGCCCATGACCGTTTCACGTGCCGTCCAGGAACTTGAGCGTGCCCGCCTTGCCCACACCGGTACCGCCGGGCGGGCAAACGTGCTGGCGTTGGACAATGGCCGCCAGTTGTGGGCACAAGCCGAAGCGTGGCTGCGCAGTCCTGTGAGAATTCAACGTTTCGTACGCGGACTGGGCCCGGCCGAAACCAAGGCGTTTACGGCGGCCGGTATCACGGCCTTGTCTCACTACACGATGCTCGGCGAGGATCCTGTGCCCGTGCTGGCCATCCATTCCCGCATGTTCTCGGCTTTGCTGCGGGCCGGCAAGGTGGATGTCTGCCCGTATCGAGAGGACGGTTGTTCCCAGGTTGAACTCTGGCGCTACGACCCGACTCCTCTGGCGGAAGACGGGACCGTGGACCGCTTGTCGCTTTACCTGTCCCTGAAGGGCCATCCCGACGAGCGCGTCGAGGGTGCCCTGCATGATTTGTTGGAGGCTGTCCCATGGCACACGTGAAGGGTCTCGACCTGTTTCTCTCGCACTTCAAAGGCTTCGAAGAACAATACGTTCTCATCGGCGGGGCGGCTTGCTCGGTATGGATGGCGCATCGCGACGTGGACTTCAGGATGACCAAAGACATCGATCTCGTTCTGATCGTGGAAGGACTTGTGCCGGCGTTTGTGGAACGTTTCTGGGACTTCGTCAACCAAGGCGGATATCAGGTCTATCGGCTCCAGAGTGGCAAGAGAGCACTGTACCGATTCGACCATCCCGCCCATGCCGGTTACCCCGCTCAGATCGAACTGCTGTCCCGCAAACCATTCGACACGCCGAGGCAGTGCCGGGTGATGCCGTTGCCTGCTGGAGGCACACTCACCAGCCTTTCCGTCATTCTGATGGAAGACGAGTACTACCACTTCGTCGTCGCGGCGCGTCAGGTGGTCGACGGGGTCCCGATTATTCCCGCGTATGGCCTCATCCCGCTCAAGGCGCGCGCCTGGTTGGACCTCACGGAACGCCGCGCTCAGGGAGATGCCAGCATCAGGACAGAAGACATCCGTAAGCACCGGAACGATGTTTTCAGACTCGCCGTTGCCCTGGAACCGGTCGACAGGTTCAGTCTTCCGGGGCCAATCGGCAAAGACTTGTCCCGTTTCCTCGCCAATTTCCCTCCCGCATCCCCCGACTGGCCCGCCATCCGGCGCTCCCTGGGTACGGCCTTGCCCGACCCCGAAACGATCATCAGCAGACTCCAGGCGGTCTTTGAACTGAAAGCGGAGACCGCCCAGAAGAGGGCAGAGCGGCAGGGCTCGCCACTCGCCAATTGACGCGAGTGTCAGTCCATTGCGCGATTCCGGATCCATTCGATCGTCAACGGCCCTACACTTTCGCGGCCAGTAACCGCAGCCGCTTCTTGTCGGCTTCGT
>CAYOIT010000276.1:0-5124 GCA_964404035.1 uncultured Verrucomicrobiota bacterium
TCGTAGCTGCCCGCCTTGGGCAACGCCCGGCCGGTGGTGAGGTCCGTGACCTTGCCCGGCAACGGCAGGTTGCGGGCCTTGAAGTTGAAGAGCGTCTGGCGCTTGCCGGACTTGTCGCGCCAGAGCACCCCGAGACCATCCTCCTGGATCTCCCGCCGGTGGAGGTGCGGCAGGGCGGCGTGGTAGTCAGCCAGCGCCTGCTTGTGTTCCACCGTCCAGACCTGGTCGATCCGTTTGCCGTCCTCGAACAGCGGTATCCCGCCGAATGCCATGTGAGCCAGCGCGTAGTAAACACCGGCGGCGCTCTTGGGCGTCACGTCTTTCAATGCCGCGCCGGTCGGGACGGTGCTGTAGTCGTTGCCCAACCCCACCCGATAGGCGGCGAAGATCGTTTCGAAGTTGTAGGACGACGGATGGCCGTGCTGGGGCTGACCGAACGGGCCGAACGATTCGATGAGGAAGTGGACATCGGCCTTTTGCAGTTCCCTGAACGCCTCCAGCAACTTGCGCCACATGGTGCGGGGTTTGCCGTCCCGGTAACTCACCGGCATGAAGCCGAGGTTGTAGAAGCTGTCGAACAGGTAGCCGTTGAGCCCGGTTGCCTTGCGGGTCTTCTTGAGGCAATCGATCCAGTAGCGCCGCGCCTCGTCGTTGTTGAAGTCCCAAATCATGAAGGTATTCGTGTAGGCGCCGCCATAGGCCAGGCGGGTGTCTTCCATCTGGACCCACCACGCCCGGTATTTGGGGTCGGCGTGCTGAAGACAGAACGGGCTGCCGTAGGACTGATCGTTGTTGGTCCAGCTCATGATCTGGATGCCGTGGGCCTTGGCGCATTCGACAAACTTCTTCAGTTTGGCGGGCCCGCCCAGTTTGGGCGCGATTTCATACTCGTGCCCGTTGCACATGTTGGTGGAAACACCGCCATCCGTCATATCGCTGCGGTTGAGATTGTCCACGAAGAGTTGTTTGGCCCCGATGCCGATGGCGGCGGGCAGCAGATCCTTGTAGTACGTGTCGATCGTGAAATTGTTCCAGAAGTTCATCCCGATCCGGGGAATGAGCGGCTCCTGTTTCAGCCCGAATTCGGCGCGTGCCCGGTTCTCCACGTCCTCGTGGATCCAGGTCCAGACGTTCTGCTGGCCGATCTCGCTCTTGGGTTCGGTATTGAGCAGAATCTTCTTGGGCACGGTCGATACGGCCAATGCCTGATCGAAGATGTGCTTGTCGAAATGCTTGAGCTCCGGTTTGCCCGCCTCGCGCATGACCACCGAGCGGATCAAGTCAACCCGCTCAAACACCCCGATGAGCGTGGCATCGCCCTTGTACTGGAAGTCGAACGAGCCGTGGGAAGCCCAGCGCGGGTAGTTGTGCGTCATCACTGGATTCGGGTGGCCCTCCTTAATCAGAAAGTCCAGAACGCCTTCCGTGGTCCAGGCGTTCTTTCGGTCGAACTTCGCCACCGGCGCGGAGCACGACGATTGCGACACCGCCGTGGCGCCGGTGATATCGCCGTCCAATTCCCAACTCGCCTTATCCAACAACCAGAACAGCGGCACGTCCTTGCTGCGGTACTCGTAGTGGTAGGAAAAGCCGGAGAAGGCGACCCCGTTGAACGCGTCGCGGGCCGGCGTGAGAACGATATCCAGCCGACCAATGCCGGCGACCGGCTCCTGGTTCCAGTCGCCCAACTCATGGATGGGATCGAAACTGTGGTCGCGCAAGACCTTGACCGGCAGTTTCCGAAAGCGGGCCTCGAGCCGGATGCGCCGCGAATCGGCGCCCAGGAACTTCAGTCCCGCCAGTTCCAGCCCCGTAAAGGTCTGCATATACGGGCGCAAGGGCAGGCGTCCGGAGCGGACCACGGTCTCGCCGATACACACCCGGCCAATGCCGAGAAATTCGGCATTCCGGGCGGTCGTCAGCACTTCAAACGCATAATCTTTGGATCGAATCACTTTTCTTGTTGTACGCATAGATTGTTCCTTCTCCAAATCCGGTTCACTACTCCAAATGCCGGGCAAGGTACTGCCCGGCCTACATTCTGAAAAGACTGTCCTCCAAACCCTGGGCGGCGCCGATGATGAACTCGGCGAAACGATCCACCTCCGCTTCTATCTCCAGCCAGCCGTCTGCCAGACGGAATGGGCAATCCGCCAGCCGCAGGTCGTCATCGAGCCGAACGACCCGCAACCCGTCCAGCGCCTGCCCCGCCAGCAGACTCAACTGCAAGCGGAAGGAACCGCGGAAGACCTTGCCTTGATCGCCGAGGCCGCAGGGCTGTTGCACACGGTCATGGTTGAAGACAAACGCCATCAGCAGGCCGTCGCGCTGCGCAAGGGTTGCCTCCATCCGCTGGCCGCCACCACGGAACTCCAGAACACGCAAGCCCTCCGCGAGGCGGGAGACGAGCCCACGCACCGTGGCGCTTTCCTCCGCATCGTCCACGTTCTGCGCGAGTTCGCGCCAGATCAAGTAAGCATTGCCCTGGCGCGTCACGAGCGGATGTCCGGCCTTGTCCGTGGCCACGATCTCGGCCCCCCGCAACTGCGGGGTTCCATCCGCCGCGAGGCTCACCCCGAAGAGTTCAGCGGGGTCACCGACAAAGGCCCGCCCCTTGACGTGCCAATCCTTTTCGCCGCGCACTTTCAGGTGTCCCAGCGCGCAAACAAACGTTCCGCCGTCGCGGACGAATTGGCCGATCGCCTCGAACTGGGGCGGCGTCATCCCATGGTAACCGGCCATGACCGCCAACCGGTAGCCGGCCAGGTGAGTCGCGGCGTCCGCCATGGCGGCCACATCCACCGGACCGAACGGCACGCCGGTGAAGGTCTCGCGATAATCGCCCCGCCACCAGGAACCCATTTTGGGAATGAAACAGGTGAGCAACTCGTAGTCCTCATGCTCGGGCCGGCGCGGTTTCCGCTTGTGATTGCCGGTCCAGCAATCGCCGACAACGCCGGGATAGAAGGCTTGGGTGGCGCCGTCGCCGGCCAGAAGAACGAAGGGCACAACTTGCTCACCGCGCTGGGGATGCTGCCGGAGCCAACGTACGGCGCGCAACGCCGCCGCCCCCAGTTCATTTGGCGCAATCTTCTTGGCCTCGGTGATGGCAAAAAGGTCGGCCTGGGTATAGATGCTGTCGCACCCGGCCGCATAGAACAGCCGGAACATCTGCTCCATTTCCAGCGGGCCAAAGCAGTTGTAGCCATTCCACACGTAACTATCGACTTCGAACTGGAGCTTCAACCCGGAATGGCGGGCACACCCCCGCCCGGCGGCGATCACGGCCGGCAGCGGCTGGCGCATAATGCCTTTGGAATCCAACACCTCGGGCCGCATCTTCACCATCACGGGCAGATCAAATGGCCCATGCGATTGGACGGCGACAAAAGTGCGACTGGCATCAGGAATCAGCGCCTTGAGCTTGCTATGCCACTCCCGCGCCGCCTTGAGCAGTTTGTCTTCTTTATTCCAGTAGTCATACAAATTGTCACTTCCGTCCGGATTCCACAGAACGGCATCCTCTAGGGTTGGGGCCTCGATCCGGTTCCGCGGGTCGTTCAGGATGCCGCCCAGCCGCATTTCGGCGTCCCAGATGTAAATATTCATATTCGGATAACGATTCCGGATGATCAGCGCCGTTTGCAGCGCTGTGTAAAATTTCATTCGCGGGTCATACCCTTGCGGGAACTCGAAGCGGTTGCCTGCATTCCATTCTCCTAATTGGCAACTCTCAATAATGATGTGCTCGATGCCGTTCTCGCGGACAAAGGCGTCCATATCCGCAGGGATCAAATCGCCGGGAACGGGCACCAGCGGCAGTTGGCCCCAGCAACCGTGGGTCTGGGGAGGCCAGCCATTCATCAGATAAAAGATGCCATTGATGCCAACCTTGCCAAACTCATGGCAGCGCAAGAAATACTGGATATTCGGGGCCTGCTGGGCGATGGAGATTTCGTTAAGTCCGTTCAGATCGATGATGATCCCCACCGGGTCGGTCTTCCAGGCAACGGTTGGTACCGGAGCCGGCCAGGGTTGCGGTTGGGTCTCACGGGCCAGCCACTGTTTGTAGATGGGGCGTACCGGGAAGCGTTTGACGGTGGCTGGCAGCGGCGCCGGTTCACCCGGCGCGAAGATCTCCGGGCTGGTGACTTCCCGCAGGCTGCCGCCGTCCGTGGCAAACTGGATCGCGCCCTGCGGATCCTGGCAGAGCAACCGGAGCACGGCCTTGGGACCATCCGCCCGCCAGAGGCACTGGACCGCATTGGCTTCAGGCGCGTCTCCCCGCTCGCGGCGACGCCAACACACCCGGTCGTTGATGGTCACCAGGTCGGGCGCCAGCGTGAATTGCCAATTGAGAACGAAAAGCGTTCCCGGCACAAAATCGCGATGAAGCGGCAGGGTCAGCTCCATGCCGAAACAGGCGCCGCCCTGGGTGATCAGGAAATCCTCGACCGGATGGCACTTCCACAATTCCACGCCCTCGCGGAGCCAGGCCGGTTGCTGTTCGCCCAGCAACGTGGCTCCTCCGAAAAGAAAGAAGTTGATCGGCAGATCACTGGCATCGACCGTCGGTGACCCCCACCCGTCGTAGCGATCCACCCAAAGCCAGTTCAAATCCTTAGTTGTCATGTGTCTCTCCTGTACGGCGGGCAGTACCTTGCCCGCCGCAAACCACGTTCGCCTCACCAACCGCCCTCGCATCGTGCAAATGCCGGGCGACGTAGCGCCCGGCCTACTGTACGGCGGGCAGTACCTTGCCCGCTGCGGCGGCACAGGAGTGCCGCCCTCCAGGTGCTTCGCTCCTCACTCAAACGTTGCTAAACACCCGCGTTCCTTCAAAGCGAAGGTACCGTAGGTGGCCGGATAAACCAATAAATCCTGCACATCGGAACCCGGCACGTCGTTGTCGTCGAGCATGATGCCGATCCACATCGTGTCGCCACTCTTGGTGGAGGGGACCTCCGTGGGTTTGCCTGTGTAGGCCGTTTCCAGGGAGAGTTTGAACTCGGTAACGATGACCTTGCTCTGCGTCAGGTCCACGCCGTAGATCGACTCGATGAGCTTGCGCTCCTCGACCTCCGCGGCGTTGTCCAGCACCTGGATCGACCGTGGCACTTCCGC
>CAYOIT010000277.1:0-5107 GCA_964404035.1 uncultured Verrucomicrobiota bacterium
CGCTGCTGGCCTCGGACGACACCCCGCTCGACTGGCAGACTCACGCCTACGACGAGAAGAACCGCCTGCGGAGCACGCGCTATTCCGACGGGGCCTCTTCCACCAACGCCTACTCCTGCTGCCGCCTCCTCTGGACGATGGACCGCGACGGTTACAAAGTTCTCCGTTCCGCCCTCACCGGCTCCGACCACCTCTATCACGCGATGGAGGAGGTCTCGCTGGCCGACCTTCCAGGCGACTGGGACGGCCACCGCGTCACCCAGCACTTCCTGGATGCGCTTGGCAGGGAAACCAACACTGTCGTTACCGCCGTTGTCGTTCCCGGCAGCGCGAATGTCGCCAATTGCGAAACCACCGGACCGCGCACCACCGAAACGACCGTCTATCCCGATGGCACGTCCGATTACTCCGTCCATACCGACAGGCGCGGCGTCCGCACTGTAACCTGGAGCACGTCTTATGCAGACCGCGAGGAGCACGTCACGCAGACCTTCCACCCGACAAACTTGGCGACGCACGTCCTGCTTGCCTCGAATGTCACCTATCGCAACGGACGTTCGGTATCCTTGCAAAGCTGGGACGGCGGCTGGACGCGCGAAACGTTCCTCACGGCCTACGCCGCAGACGGTTCCCGCCGCGACATCGCCATTTCCGAGGCTTCCGACCTGCCGGGCGTGATTACCAACCGCCTGACGCATTACGACATCCTCGGACGCACCGCCGCCACGCTGACGCCCGGCGCGGACGGAACCTGGCTCGTCACCTCCAACACATACGACGGCGCCACTTCCCGCCTGACCCGCTCCGAAACCACCGGGCGTCCCGCGACAACCTACCTTTACGATGTTCTGGGCGAGTCGGCCGGAACCGTTCAGAGCGGCATTACGGACGCTTCCGAAACCCGCTACGAAACCATCAGTAACGAAATATGGCGCGTCTCCGTCCAATCCACATCAGCCGAAGGAGCGACCAACGCCGTCACGACAACCCGCCAGCAACTGACCGGCCTGTCGCCTGCGCTGCGCGGGCGTTCCGTTACTATCGACGCCAGCGGCGCAAGTTCCACCGTGGAGAGCGCCTTCAATCAGGAGACGCGGGAGTTGACACTCACCCGATGCGCCGAAGACGCCACACCAACCGTCGACATTTCAATGTTCGGCCACGTGGTTTCGCGCCGGACGCTGAGCGAGGCCGTCGAGTACTACCTCGACCCGTTCGGGCGCGTCTATTATTTTGCGGCGTATCATCCGGTGACGGACGATTATCTTTACGACCGGTGGTCGGATTTCGACGACTTCGGCAACGAAGTCTACCACGACGCCTATTACGGCGACCTCTTCATCACGGGTTCGAAGACCTTCGACGCCTTCAACCGGGAGACGTCGCGCACCGACGCGCTCGGCAACACGGTGACGACCGCCTACGATGCCCTTGGCAGACCGGTCGTCGCCGGCGGGGCGACCTATCCCACGCTGACGGCCTACGACACGGCGGGGCGCATGAAGGCGCTTGGCACCACCCGCGACGGCGATGCCTGGGACACGACGCAGTGGCATTACGACCCCACCAGCGGTCTAGTTACCAACAAGGTCTATGCCGACGATACAGCCGTATCGTACAGCTACGATGATGCATCACGTCTCGTGCGCACTATCTGGGCGCGAGGGGAATGGCGCGAGCACGCCTACAACGCCGACGGTCTCCTGTCCGCCACGACTTACAGCGATACTACCCCCGCGGTCACGCTGGCCTACGATACCTTCCAGCGCCTCGCAACCGCTTCCAACGCCGTCGCGCAATACGTCTACGCGAACAGCGCCCTCGGAACCGCAACCAACGAAGTCGCCGTCATCGGGATTAATGCCTTCACGCTGACGCGCCGGATGGACGATCGGCACCGCCTCTCCGCGCTCTCCGTGGATGGACACATCCACGCCGCCTACACATACGATGCCGAGAACCGGCTTTCCGTTGTCTCCAACGACGCTTTTGCGGTTAGCTACGCATATGCAAATGACGGATGGGATGCGGGCTATACTGTTGTGCAAACGAACGGTGTTATCCTTTACCGTTCCGTACTGCGCGATCCATATCGCCACCAACTCGTGACCACGATCACCAACTGGGTCAACGGCACGCCCGTCATGCCGCTCAGTTACACCCATGATGCGATTGATCGCATTACGGCGCGCAACAGCGACACGTTCAGGTACAACAACCGTTCTGAAGTCATTTCGGCCGACATACAATCCACTGCCAGTCGATATGCTTATGACGGCATAGGCAACAACCTCTGGACTTCAGTCAATGTCACCACCAACACCTACACTGCGAACGCGTTAAACCAGTACGCAGCGATCAACGCTACGGCGCTTGCTTTTGATAGCGATGGCAACCTACTCACCAATGGTGTCTGGTCCTATACATGGGACGGTGAGAATCGCCTAAAGTCCGTCTACAGCAACTCCGTCTGTGTTGTGTCCAACGCCTACGATCACGCGCATCGGCGCGTTCTCAAGGTGACACCGACAACCACATGCACGTACCTGTACGACGGCTGGAACCTGGTTCAGGAAACGGTCCAGACGCTCCAGTCCACAGTCACAAACCGGTTCGTGTGGGGACGCGATCTATCAGGATCGATGCAAGGAGCAGGGGGCATTGGTGGTTTGCTGGCGGTCCAGATGAGCGGCTCATGGTACTTCCCGCTTTTTGATCACAACGGCAACGCTACGCACTACGTGAGCGAACAAGGCAGCATCGCCGCCCAATACACCTATGACGCTTTCGGGCGCACGCTCACGGCAACTGGCCCGCTGGCTGACGCCTTCCGCCACCGCTTCAGCACAAAGTACTTCGATGTCGAGTCGGGCCTGTACTACTACGGCTACCGGTTCTATGCGCCGGAGTTGATGCGGTGGCTATCACGCGACCCACTCAAGGAGCGATCATCGCCTAATCTATATATTTTAGTCGGCAACACCCCAGTAGTTTTCTGGGATTACCTTGGGCTTGACTGGATGGACAACGCATCCAACTTTTCAGCTGGTGTTGGGGATTCGCTTACATTTGGACTAACAAGGCAAATTCGCCACGGTATCAACTGGCTTATCTGGGGTTTTACCGATGATGTTGGTGTTGAACCGGATAGTGCCTTTTACGTTGCAGGCGAAGTAACGGAAGTTGTTGTTGAGATTGCCATCACTGCCGGCGGAGCCACTCTTCGCCACGTTGCAAAGCGTACTGCCAGAGAGGCTCTTGAGGGTGGAGCGCGACAAGCGTTTAGGCGAACACACAAACTCCAAGGCGGCTTCGTGCACCATGTCAATCCGATCAAGGGCCATCCTGGTGGTTCGGTTGCACGGTATCCTCTTCCATTCGAATGGTCAGCAAAAGGCTATTGGAATATGCAGTGGGTTCCGAACCGGGCAACACACAATGCTCTGCATACACGCATGATGGCATTTGAATCATTGAACCGATATCGCGAGTCCACTTTGCTTTTGCGCCAAGCGGCTAATCGGTTAGCTATTTATGCTGAGAATGAAAGCGGCGGTTGCTTGGATTCAATCGAAGTTTCCGCAAAGGTCTATGGCGAAGCACCGTCTGATTCCTCTGGGACTTCGGGTCAGAACGCTGTTCCAGATTCTGTGACTGTGGAAGGTTTTGAGTTCGGTACTGGCATTATCGGGGAGCAGTAGTTCATGAGTGACTTCTGGATAATATGTATTGTTCTGCTGGCTGTTCTTGGCAATTTAGTCATGCGACGCGTCGTTCGTAAGGTGGACAAGGAACCAGAGACCCTCATGAATCCCACTCAAGAAACGCCTGCAAATTCATCGAAGGAATTATCGATATTGCTTGTTCAATACGGGCAATTAGGAGGCGCATATTCAATTTCTCAGGAGCACTTGCCTCTCAATCAAAAGATTGTTGACGTAGCATCTAGTTATCAGGAAGTGCATTTTGACTCTTTAATCAGAGTGTTTGATCGTTCGTTAATGCAAGCTCCTTTTGCTGATAACACCGAGTTTCTGCAGATCGGTAACTGGGGCGATGGCTCCGAAGTTCTCGTGAAGCGGCAATCAGAGGATCCAAAGGTTTACATTGCATCGATCGAAGATGGTGCTGCGCAACATCCGTCAATACTTGCTGCGTCTTTCGAGGAATACATGTTCAAAGCGTTGAGGGATTTTGAAGATGCCAATGTTATCATGCGAAAGCATGCGGATGGTTGAGGTACCTCTCGCACAGACGGATATAGTGCACCACTGGGTGGTCGCCAACGCAACTGCACCGCGCGACGGTAACGCCTTCACGCTGACGCGCCAATTGGGCGGCCGCAACCGCCTCGCGGCACTCGCAGTGGATGGGCACCTCCACGCCGCCTACACCTACGATTCCGAGAACCGGCTTTCCGTGGTCTCCAACGGCGTCTTTTCGGCTGGGTACGCATATGTGAACGACGGCTGGGACAATGGATATACCGTTACGCTGACCAACGGTACGATCCTGTCACGCGATGTCACCCGCGATCCGTATCGGCGTCGCCTCGTTGCCGCCATCACCAATGCTGTCGGCCAAAGCGTAGTGTCCGGTTATTGCTACCTTTACGATTTGCTTGGCCGCGCGATAGCCCGCAATGCCGACACTTTCGACTACAACGACCGTTCGGAAGTGACGGCTACCTTCATCGAGCCCAGCAACACCAATTGCTATGAGTACGACGGCATCGGAAACAATCGCTGGACAACGGTAAACGGCGCGACAAATACGTACACCGTCAACGCCCTTAACCAGTATACCAACATTGCGAACGGTATCACCATCGTGCCGTCCTACGACATGGACGGGAACATGCTTAACAATGGTGTCTGGTCCTACGCATGGGACGCCGAGAACCGGCTGTCGGCGGTCTATTCCAACGCGGTCCTTGTCGTCTCCAACGCCTACGACCTTCTATCCCGCCGGGTGTTGAAGATCACCCCCACGGCCACGCACACCTTCGTATACGACGGGTGGAATCTGGCGCAGGAGACCATTGCCACCGCGTCTGGCGTCACCACCAATCGCTACGTCTGGGGAAAGGATTTGAGCGGAACAATGC
>CAYOIT010000278.1:0-5107 GCA_964404035.1 uncultured Verrucomicrobiota bacterium
ATCAACCTCAACGGCATGCCCGGCGATCCCACCGGCCAGCGCGCCGACTGGTATGGGTCCAATTCCTCGATGCAATACAATCTGCTCATGCGCGCCATGATCGGCATCGAGGCAGATTACCGCAGCCTGACCTACATTCCCTGCCACATGCCGGTCGCGGTGAATCTCAAATCCTTCCCGCACGGTGCCACGCGCTGGACGATCTCGATCCGCGGCGACGGCCACTGGGTATCGGAGTTCCGCGTGGACGGACGGCCTGTCGAAGGCGCCTTGATGGCGCCGTCGCGTTGCTTCGACAAGGGTGAGCACGAGCTGGCGATCATACGCGGAGACAAGCCGCCGGCCGGTCCGTGCATCCTGCACGCGGTCGGCGCCGGCGTCACGGTGACGAAAGCCGGACCGCGCCGCGTGGCGGCGACGCTCGACGGCTGCGGCCGGATCCCCGTGCGCTTCTACGCGCCTGCCCGGCCGCGCGCCTGCCGGGTCAACGGCAAGCCGGCGGCATTTTCCTGGAATCCCGCCAAGCGGACCGGGGTGGTGGAGGTGATCGTCCGCGGCAAGGCCCGCTTGGAGGTGGCGTTAGACTGAGCGACCTGGTGGCGAGTCGGCCGCCTGCGGAGCGGGAAAACACCTGATGGTAACGGAACCAGCTTGAGGAGAATCTGAGAGATGAATCCAGTGGCAGTCCTTTCTTTCAATATTCGTAATTCGTCCGCCACGTGCGACGGAGAGAATCACTGGGAGAATCGCGCCGTATTGAATGTCGCCACGATCCGGCGCCTGATGCCTGATATCATCTGTTTTCAGGAATTGCAGCTAGGCAACCTGATCGCCTACGAAAAGGACCTCGGCGAATACCGTTTCCTGCTGGGGCCGAAATACAACAATCAGGCGCCCTACTGCTATCCCGCGGTATTCTGGAGACCGGAGAAGCTGCGTCTCGTCGGCAGTGAAGAATTCTGGGTCAGTCGTACGCCCGAGCGTCACTCATTCGATTGGGATACGGCTTTCGTCCGTTCCGTATCGGTGGTGAGGTTTGCCTCTGCCGACGGTGGGTATGAGTTCACGTTGCTGAACACCCATCTGGACAACGCGAGCGAACAGGCGCGTGTCGAAGGCAGCAAGCTCATTATCGCGCATGTGCGATGCCGGACTGGGCAGCCCGTGGTGCTTGCCGGAGACTTCAACTGCGATCCCGGTTCGGTTGCCTATCGGCAATTGCTCGGCAATGGGTTTGAGGATACGTTCATTGAAGCAGGATTGGCGGACGGTCCGGAGGCGTTCACCTTCCATGCATTCAAAGGCCTACGCGACAAGGACTGCGGCCGTATCGACTGGATTCTCGTCCGGCCCGGGGTTGGGGGCGGGCATTTTGCGACTCGGAGCTTTGAGATCATCCGCGATGCCCAACCGCCACTCTTTCCGAGCGACCACTACCCGATCCTGGCGAGCTTGGAATGGGTCTCATCAGAGGCGGCAGCGGCTGGCCCGAGGAGCCAAGGAGAAAATGAATGCCGAATATAGAGAAGAGCTTAATCGTCCGCATCGGGCTCGTCGTCGGCGCGTGCCTCGCTTTGGCCTGGGGTGATCCTGCCGCGGCCCGAGAACTCAATCCTGCAGCGTGGAAGTTCTCGGGGGCGAACGCCACGGACATGAAGAAGGCCGTGGACGATGACCTCGGCACGCTCTGGGAGAGCGACGGGCCGCAGACCCCCGGTTCCGGTATCGTGGTTGATCTCGGGCAGGACGCCTACGTGTACGGGCTCTTTTTGACGTCGGGGAAGGAACTGAGCAAATTCCCGCGCTCCTTGAAGATTTCGGTGGGTGAGACCGTGGAGAAGCTTGAACCGGCAGGGGCTAGCGGAGTGGCCGCGGAAGCAAAAGTGAACATCATGAATCCTGGAAAAGGGAAAGAGGGAAGGAAGGACGATGAATAGACCTGCGCTCAGGATCTTGGGCCTCATACTGGCGGCGACGCTGTGGAACGGACTGATCCCGGCCCATGCGGAGCTCCTGCCGTCCGGGGCATGGTCTGTGTCCGATTCCCTGGGCGACGTGCTGAAGGCCGTCACGGACAACAGCGTGGACACCGTGGCCGTGATCGAAGGATCGGAGCTCGGCGAGCTGTCCGTGCTCATCGACCTGCACGCCACGAATGTCCTTCACGGCCTTTGTCTGTCTGGTGGGCGGGACTCCGGCAAGGTGCCCGCCATGCCATCGATGGACTTAAA
This sequence comes from uncultured Verrucomicrobiota bacterium, assembly GCA_964404035.1. Taxonomy (GTDB): domain Bacteria; phylum Verrucomicrobiota; class Kiritimatiellia; order CAIKKV01; family CAITUY01; genus CAMBRF01. The sequence continues at coordinate 2,232 of CAYOIT010000278.1, forward strand.
GATGGAGACGGAACCGGTCACACCGGCGCCGTATCCGAAAGCCTTGCGAATCTACGTGGGCCCTACGCCGGAGACCAAGAACCTGGCCGCCTCGGCAACCATCCGGAAGCGCCCCGGCAACGAGGTGCGTTTCGATGCGGAAGTCCGGTTCCAGCCCCTGGCCGGACGTTACGTGCGCCTTGTGGCTACCGACGAAGCCACGGGGCTTCGCTGGATGCTGGCGGAACTTGAGCTGTTCGGATTCACGAATGCGGCCGCCCTGTCCAAACAGGACGCCGTGGTCCAGCCGGTATCGGCGGCCTCCCCCGTTCATCCCCTCTCCATCGCCGCCCGCGACCTCAGCTACTACCTGGGCGAACTGACGGGCCGGGCGGTGCCGGTCATCCGGCCGGACAAGGCCGACCAGTACCCGGGAATCCGCTACCACGTCATGGATCTGAAACCCCTGGCCTCAACGTACGAGGAGATGGTCAAGCATCGCGCGTCCGGCGATCTGCCTGACGGCGTCAACGTGGAGCGGAAGGACCGCGACGTATTCTTCCGTGCATGGCCGTACGAAAACGTCCTGCGAAGCGCCTGGGAGTTCCTTCGCCGGCAGGGCGTGGTGTGGGCTTCCCCAGGCCTTCGCGGCGACTTCATTCCCTCTGGAAAGGGAGTCAACCTCGACATCCTGCCGCTGAAATACACTCCCTCGTCCCAGCGCCGGCTGGCAAATTTCGACACCCAGCAGTTCACTCACATGGACTGGGATGACGGCCTGCCCACGGAGCCTTACCTGTTCTGGTGGAGGAACGGCTACAACGAAACCTGGGGCGGTCACCAACGTTCAGCCCTGGGAGGCAGCGAGGTCCCGCCCGATCCCCGCGCCACCGCCACCCCCAAGGAGTCCGCCGCCGCGGCGGACTACGCGGAAGGCTTTGACGGCTATCCCCACAATTTCAACACCGTAGTGCCCGACCGCATTCTCGAAAAACACCCGGAGTGGTGCGGGATGTACCGGGACGAGAAGGACGTGCCATCGTGGGTGAAAGCAAAAGTGGGACCGGACAAGATCGGCAAGCGCCTTCGGACTGGCCTCGGCGGACCCACCTTCTGCCTGTCCAACCCGGACGTAATCCAGTTCGTGGCCGACAAGGCCATCTACTGCGCCGGGGGAGCGGAATCCACGAAGTTCTTCCGGCTGTTGCCGATGGATTGCGCGGTGTTCTGCCAGTGCGACGAATGCCTGAAGCGGATGGATCCCAAGGCGGACAACGCAGGTGCCTGGGTGACGATGTCGGCCAAGAGCGCGTCCGACATCTACTACTATTTTGTGGCCGAGGTGGCCAAGCGAGTGCAGCTCGCCTGCCCCACTGTCCGCTTCGGAGCGCTGGCCTATGCAGACTGTTTCCGCCCGCCGGACAAGATCGACCGCCTGCCGGACAATGTCGTGGTGGAGGTCTGCCAGTATGGCGCACCCGGCCTGCCGATGGATGCACCGCAGAATGCGGCGATGAAGGCGGCCATGGAGGCTTGGGCCCGCAAGAGCCACCTCCTCCAGCACTATGACTATGTCCTGCTCAATGAGAACAAGAAATCCTCCAGGATGCCCCTGCCGCTGGTCGCGGGCATTTCGGACCGCCTCCATTTCCTCCATTCCATCGGCGCCCTCGACGGCGGCACCCAGGCGGACAACGAGAGCGTCCCCTATCGCCCGTGGAATGCGTACGTCTATCCGCGACTGATGTGGGACATCCGGCAGACCGCCGACTCTCTGCTGGAGGAGTTTTTCGGTGCTTACTTCCGGGAGGCCAAGGATCCCATGCTGGCCTACTATCGAACGATCGAAAAGAACATGGTCTCCAACCATCTCGACTACTACCGCAGCGGGTATTCCTGTGCGGTCCACCCCGGAATGTTCACCGTCCCTCTGCTCGTAACGATGGGCGATCACCTGGCGACGGCGGCGAAGCAGACCACGTACTGGGTCACCGCGGAACGGGTGGCTCGCACGCGCGAGGGCTATGACTCGGTCCTGCAAACCCTGGGGCTGACAGGCGTCAACCTGCGGGACGACACGGCATTCCCCGTGGTCCGCGCCGGGCAACCCATGTCCCTGCACGCCCGGAAGATGCCGGTGCGGAAGGACTTCGTCGAACCCCGCGGCGAGGACGTAATTTTCTTTGCGCAGGGAGAACTCGCCACCCACGTCCGTTTCGAGAAGACGGGCACGTTTGCCATCACCCTGGCGGCCGCGGGCGTGCCCAGCGAGGACATCTGGCCGGAATTGCATGTCCTCGTCAACGGCAAGGAGATCGGAACCGTCACCGTGAAAGATGGGGAGTTCAAGGACTATACGCTGACGGCTCCGGTGCTGGAGGGAATCTGGCAGATGCAGTTTGTCTTCCGAAACGCCTCCACTGACGGTCGCCGTAACTTGATGCTCAAAACGGTCACAGTGGAACAGAAGTAAGCCTCGCGGTTGACCGGGGCAGAGGGCGATCAACGCCGGGAAAGGATGGCGGTCATGACGACATGGAAACGATGGAATGGAGCCTGCCTCTGCCACCTCGCGGCCGCAAGCCTTGCCGCAGCCTGGGGCGGCTCGGTGAAGGCCGGCGAGCTGGCCCCTTCGAACTGGACGTTTTCGGGCGCGAACGCCACGGACATGAAGAAGGCCGTGGACGATGACCTCGGCACGCTCTGGGAGAGCGACGGCCCGCAAATCCCCGGTTCAAGCATCCTGGTTGATCTCGGGCAGGACGCGTATGTCTATGGGTTCTTCATGACTCCGGGCAAAGCGCTCAGCCGATTCCCCCGATCCCTGGAGATCTCGGTCGGGGAAACCCCGGAGACGCTGCAACGGGCCGGTTCCGCCGCCTGGTACTGGTCCTCCG
>CAYOIT010000279.1:0-5082 GCA_964404035.1 uncultured Verrucomicrobiota bacterium
TTGCCGACATAGAGGGCCACCGCATAGACAAGGATCAGGATGACACAGAGCGGAAGGCCTATGATCGTGAAAATGAGGAAGAAGGCCACCATGGGGATCAGGCAGAAGGCGATAAACCCAACCAGGAGACAGCGCCAGAACGATTGCTCGAGCTTGATCGCGCTGATGGTGGCCACAGCGGGAAAGAAGCTCACAAAGACCATGCCTACCAGCAGGGCGCCAAAACAAAGCCCCACCTGCAGGAAGATCGCGTTCAGGGAGTAAGGGGAGGCGCGCTCCACGGGTTTGGGCATCATCCTGACCAGTTTGCCTTCGACCACTACCTTGGAGTCGAGGATCAGGTCTTTATCCATCAGGTAGTGAAGATCGCCTGAAATGCGGGTGCCCGGCATGACATTGATATCGGAGGCTGTAATCGTCACATCGCCGCCGAACTGACCGGACAGTGTTGTTTCTGTCCCGTAGATACGGGTGGTTCCGTGAATGGTCCCGTTGGCGAGAACGTCGCGACCCACCAGCAGTGCATTTCCGGAAATGTCGGCTTTTTCACCGATCACAATGGTGCCGCCCAGCGCCATCAGATTTCGTTTCACCGGGCCATTGACCGTGACGCTCTTGAACCCGGCCAGGCGGGCGTGCCGGGCCACCGGGCCGGAGATGACAACGCTTTCGCCGGCGGCCCAGACGTCAGCCTGGGCCTCGCCCGAAAGGAGCAACGACGGGGTTCCGTTGGTGGTCATGGCGGTGCTGCCGTCGGCCAACAGGAACAGGTCCTCCGTGGCCGTCCCGGCCATGGCGATGGTCCGAGCCTGCAGCCAGAGTTCGTTGGTGAGGGTCTGATCCCCGGCCAGGGTGTAGTGCTCCGCCGCCAGAAACTCGGTGGCGCCCGCCAGAGGCGTGGCAAGGAGCAGAGCGAGAAGTGCCGTCGTAGCGGTCTTCATCATTCGACCTTTCGCACGACGATCCGGTTGCCGTCGATCCGGACCACCTTGATGGCCTGGCCTTGGGAAATCATTCCGGATTCGCCGACCACATCAACGCGCTGGCCGTCAATCAAGGCGAATCCAGCGGGGCGCAACTCCGAGTGGGCCACGCCGGTCTTTCCGAGCAGCGCGAGGTGGGGGCTCGCCGCCTTGAAGGTCTTGCCATCCTCGCTCAGCGTCATGGATTTGCCGATGGAGGAGCGCGGAAACAGCTTGATCCAGAGCACGACGGTGATGCCGGACAGGACGATGACGCCTACCGCGACATAGAACCCGCAGACGGTGCTGATGCCGAAGGCCACCACCACAGCGCCAACGAGCGCGAATGCCCCCAAGGTTCCGGCCACGGCGCCGGGGATGAAGATTTCGGCGCCGATGAGCAGGGATCCGGCGGCGAGCAGCATGATCAAGAGTGTTGTGGCGTTAGCCGTCATGAGTTCCTTCTTTCGACAATGATGCGGTTTCCATGGGCCTCGGTGATGACGATCTCCTCACCGGGTTGAATGAAGTCGCCCCTCGTCACCACATTCAGCAGGCTGCCGTTGAAGAGCGCTCTGCCGGAGGGACGCAGCGGGGTTTGTGTCACTCCCTGGCGACCGACCAGGGACGTCGTATCCTGCGAGGACGCGAACCCCTCGCTGCGGACCGTTGCCGACTGCAGCACCATCTTTTGAAACAGACTGGTTCGCGGCAGGTACCGGCCGACGAGGAGCAAGCCGATCGCTGAAAGAATGGTAGCCAGCCCGAAATTCGTCAAGGGAATGCGGAATTTTGGAAAAGTGGGAATCCAGGGCTCGCCAGGGTAGTATTCGACCATGGCCATCAGGATGGACACGATGATGAGCGCGATGCCGGAGAGGCCTGCCCAGCCGAACCCCGGGATCACGAAGATCTCCAGCAGAAGCAGGGACAGGCCGAGGAGAAAGATCGCGATTTCCTCCATGCCCGCCAATCCGGCGATGTTGTAGCCCCAGAACCAGATGGCCAGCAGGACGATACCTGCTATGCCGGGGAATCCGAACCCGGGGGTCTTGAACTCGACATAGAGGCCCAGGAGCCCGAGCGCCAGAATGATGACCGAAAACGACTCGATGAACCGGGCAATCTCTTCAGACGTCGTGACGCGCAGCACCACCTGTTCGGCATCGCTCTTACCGATGACCGCCATCAAATCATCCAGATCTTTCACGGTGCCATCGGACAAGAGGGGCTTTCCGTTTTCGCCGAACCGCCGCTCAGCATCCTTGTTGGTCAGGGTGAGCAACTGGCCTTTCTTGGCGATAATCTCTTCCCCGATCTTGTATTCCGTGTCGCGTCGCACCATGGCTTCGGCCAACTGGGGATCATGGCCCCGGTGCTGCGCAGCGGCCCGGATCATGGCGGCGACATAGGAGACTGATTTTTCCTCGATGGCTTCAGGGAGTTCCTGAATGTCGCCGAAGATGGACAACATGATGGGCATGGCATCCCCGATTTTGCTGCCGGGCGTCATGTAGATGTGGTCGGTCGCCATGGCAATGATGGCGCCCGCTGAGATGGCGTTCGGGTTGACCAGCGTGTACGTCGGGATCTTCAGCCCTCGCAGCATTCCCAGGATCTCCTCGGCGGAGTCCAGCCGTCCTCCGGGCGTATCCATGTCAAACACAATGGCATCCGCTTGCACCTCCTGGGCTTCGTTCAGGCCGCGACGGATCACATAAAGGAGCGAATTGTCGATGACGTCTTTGATGGGAATGACGTACACGACTCCTGACGGTTTGGCCGGAGGATCGGCTTGAACCGGGCCGGCAAGGAGTCCCAGCAGAATGAGGCAGATGCCAAGAAATGGAATCTTGTTCATGGGGGCATTATACACAGATGAGCGAAATAGTCATGTTTCGCAAGCTTTCACCGGGCGGTCTCGTTCAACGTCTCGACCGATTCGACATTTCGCACCCTGAGAACGGTCTTTGACCGGGCGGGGGTGTCTTCAACCTCAAGATCCTTGATCATCCATTCGTCGTTGATTTTCTTGAAGCTTTTGACCGACAGACGGCGCACGCATTCCCCCAGCTTGTCGTAGCCCTCGGCTTGCAGAAGCATGGAGACGCGCGTGTCGACCCACATCCGAACGCTGGTATAAGACATGGCCGCCTCGTTGGGGGCACGCCGGTCCAGGACATAGCAGGACTGGCCCCGGATCTCCTCGCGGCCGATGATCGTTCCGCCCTGCCACCAGAGAAAACCGAGGGTGAGATCCATCCAGGAAAGCGCCGTGTCCCGGATGCGCTCCCCCAGGGCGGGAACCGGGGCGGGGGCTGAAGCGGCACCCTGTTCATAGGCCAATGAGGTTTTTCCACCTTCGCGCGTCACCGTCAATTGCTCGATCTGCTCTCCAAAAGCGTCGACGATCGTGTAACGAGCCAGGCGCGGATAGCATAGGAGAATCGTGATGCCGAGTTTGCTCTTGGGGCCGTCGGCGGGGGTGGTGATCAAATCGCCGGTGACCAGGATGGGCTTGGCGGGAAGACGCGCCAGGAGGCTTTCCATGAGTCCATCAGTGGAGGGGAGCTGGGCCGCCGCGGGAGAAGGGGCCGCGTTGGTGGGGACGGTGTTGGTGGGCGAGGCGGTCAACGGCAGGCAGCAGGCGACCATCATCAACCCGGATACCAGAAAGGTGATCCAGCCGCCTCTGCGTGCTTTTCCCGTCCGCATGGTTACGTCTTTCGTGTCCTTGAAACTCCCCGACTGCCCAAGGCCAACCCGGCCACTACTCCATCTTCAGGCCGAGTTCCTCGGTGAGTTTGTCCACGGAGATCCGGACCTGTTGCATGGAGTCACGCTCGCGCAGGGTCACGGTATTGTCCGCAAGGGTCTGGAAGTCGATCGTGACCCCGAAAGGCGTGCCGATCTCATCCTGACGGCGATAGCGTCGCCCGATGGCACCGGTCTGGTCATAGAAGACCGCCCAGTGTTTTCGCAGGCCGGTAAAGATCTCACGGGCCTTGGTCACCAGTTCAGGCTTGTTCTTGAGCAAGGGGAAGACGGCGACCTTGATAGGGGCCACACGCGGGGCGAAACGCATCACGGTCCGGGCTTCGAATCCCTCCGGTACCGGTTTGCCCGGTTCGGCTTCGATGGCGGGACCGTCCTTGGGGATCCATTCCTCGTGGTAGGCGTTGCACAGCAGGGCCAGCGCGATCCGGTCAACCCCAGCCGACGGCTCGACCACGTGCGGGATGAATTTCTCCTGCGTATCCTGGTCGAAATACTCCATGGATTTCCCGCTGAATTCCTGGTGCCGGCTCAGGTCGAAATTGCCGCGCGCGGCGATCCCTTCCAACTCCTGGACGCCGAAGGGGAAGGCGTACATGATGTCCACGCAAGCACTCGCGTAGTGGGCCAGTTCGTCCTTCCCGTAGGTGTATTGGGTGATGCTTTCCTGCGGGAGGCCGATGGATTGGTACCATTTCAGGCGCTGCTCAACCCAGTAGCGATGCCATTCGGCATCCGTGCCGGGCTTGATGAAGAACTCCAGTTCCATCTGCTCGAACTCGCGTGAGCGGAAGGTGTAATTACGGGGGTTGATCTCGTTGCGGAAGGCTTTCCCGATCTGTGCGATTCCGAAGGGGACCTTCTGCCGGGAGACTGACATGACGTTGCCGAACTGGGCAAAAATCCCCTGCGCCGTTTCCGGCCGAAGGAACGCCACCGATGAACTGTCCTCCACCGGCCCCACGAACGTCTTGAACATCAGATTGAAGGCGCGCGGATCGGTCAAAGCCACCGAGCCACAGGCCGGGCACTTGGTGCCTTCCGGAAGCTTGAATTTCTTCTCGACCTCGGTTTCGGTGGACGGCTTGAGGCCGAGTTCCTCGAAGAGCTGATCGGCCCGGAACCGTTTCTTGCAGCCCCGGCAGTCGATCATGGGGTCGGTGAAGCCGCCCACATGGCCGGAGGCTTCCCACACCCGAGGATGCATGATGATGGAGCAATCCAAGCCGACGACATCCTCGCGGTGCAGGACCATATCCTTCCACCAGGCCTCACGGATGTTCCGCTTCAGCTCGCAGCCCAGCGGACCGTAATCCCAGAATCCGTTGATGCCGCCGTAGATTTC
>CAYOIT010000280.1:0-5063 GCA_964404035.1 uncultured Verrucomicrobiota bacterium
TGTACCTAAGATAGGGTAATTATCTCCAAAACGGATGAACAAGGCAAGCCAATCCTGCCAAAATATTGAAGGATTTCAGAGATGATGCAGTATTTATAGCTTCACGTGATATATTATTGAAATACCAGACGGCTCCATCCACAACGCACCGCATGCGTGCCCGCCCATTCCGTTGCGGGCGGAGCCCGCCTTCGGAGTGCGGCAGTTGACTACTGCCGCCTTGCCCTTAGGCCAGCGAGAAGAAAGGCGGCAGTCGGGAACTGCCGCACTCCGAAGGTTGGCGCCAAAGCGCCAACAAGACCGGCCGGAACAAGCCCAGCGAATCGCCTACCTGAAGATGAACGTCGTGCCCTTGATGCTGTTGTCAACGACCACGTAGGTTCCAGGGGAGCCGCTGTAGCTTCCTATGGCAGTGTTCGTGCCGCCGGCAACGGTGTTGGTTCCCTGGTATTGGAAGGACCCCGAGTACGCAATGGCGATGCGCCCGCCGCCACCGCCGCCACCGCCGCTCGCCGTGATCCCGCCCTTGGCCGTAAGATGGGTTCCCGCAGGTCCGAGAAACCGCCTGCAGGTGATCCAGATCGCACCGCCGGACCCACCACCGCCCCAATCTTGCTGGGCACCAGCCCCATCCGCCGTGATCGTACCGTTCAGTGTCAGAGTCTCCGCGACTTCGAGGCGCACCGAGCCCCCCCCGTTACCGCCGCCGTCGGGAACGTGAGGGGAGCCGTAGGCTCCACCGCTGCCCGGCCCGACCGGATTGGTGGCCGAGCCATAGGCCACACCACCCGTGGCGGTGTCCCGACTCCGTCCACCGGCACCACCATAGCCGCCCCCGGTGCCGCTCCCATTCAGGCTTTTCCCACCCCCGGGCCCCTGGCCGTCGACATCAGGGCCCAAGGAGGGATATCGGCCGCGGAAGTAGCCCTGAGTATTCACATTGATCGTGCCATCAATGGTGATGTTCCGGGCCGCAATACAAACGCGGTTGGACATGTCTTCAGGGAAGAGATAGCACCCTGCATGGGTGACCGTACCGTTAGGGAGAATCGAGAGATCACCGGTCAGCGTCAACGTGGTCGCCCAGTTGGTGAAGACAAGGGTGGCGTTGGTCACCGTCAGTGACCCGAGCGTGACCGAATAGTCAAGGTACGTCGAACCGCCGGACAGTACGGCGGCGTCTTTGGGCCCCGGAATCCCTTGAGGTGACCAAGCCTGCCAGTCGAACCAGTTGCCGCCCGCGCTGCGGGTCCGGTTGGTGGCGTTAAGCGGATCGACAAAGTGAGCGATCACCGTGCGAGGCCGGTCCATCGTCAGGGCAATCATACTGCTGTAAACGCTGTTAGCCGGTACATCGCCCCACCACTGGGCGAACTGATAACCGGACTCGGGAGTCGCCTGAAGCCCGGTGACCAACGTACCAACCAGATACCATCCGTTGGAGGCCGAGGTCACGTTGCCGTTCGTCGCCGAAGCCACGGTGAGTTGGCACTCGTTGGTCCAAAGGTAGGTGAGGACCGTGTTGGTGACAGTGGCATTCATCTTGAAGATGGCCTGGGTGGTCGCCCCTCCCTCGGCATACGCGCCGTTGGTCGTCACCGTCCAACCCGTGCAGACGTAACGGACGCCATTGGCGGTTTCGGCGGGACTGTTCACACTGTTGGTAATCCAGAGGCTGCCCGGAATGGAACTTGGACCATAGGGGTACGGCGCCGCCACGCCATGGTTGGTAGGTGAACCCTGTACAAAAAGTGCCAGTCCGAGCAGGGTCACGTTGTAAGTCCCATTGGATCCCACAGGCCAGGCGCTTGGCTGATCGCCTTTGGCACCCCCGCCAACGTCATAGGCCAGTGCGGAGCCGGACATCATCTCGACGTGGATGCGCCCACCACCACCGCCGCCGGCCGTGTAGTTCCCTCCTCCGCCTTTCGCCCGCAGGGTGCCGCTGCCACCCAAGGCACCGGCCTTGAGGTAGATCGAGCCACCTGATCCGGCGCCACTGTGGCCGGTTCCCGCGGTGCCGCCGGTCGCAGAAATGACCCCATCCACGGCCACCGTATCGTCGGCCTCGATCCAGATGGATCCGCCGCCGTCTCCCGATCCGCCGCGCGGGTCGCCGCGCCCGCCGCCGCTGCCTGGTGCGGTAGGATACAGCTCCGTTCCATACGTAACACCATACCCGAGGTAGGATCCGCTAGCCGCCTTATTGACACCCTCACCACCATAGCCGGCGCTGCCGCCCGGATCCACTCCGCCTTTGCCGCGTCCGGCCCCTTGGCCGTCCGCCGTGAACCCGAAAGGCAGAGTGTCCGACGTCGACCCTTTATAGCCGGCTCCATCGGCGCTGATCTTCCCGCCCAACGGCACGGTGAGCTTCGACGTAAGGATATACACGCGATTGGTGGCACCATTGTTCGTGGTGCAAACCGCATGGGTAACCACGCCGCTGACCGTTACCGACGTGGTGCGCAGAATCGTATCCCAACCCGTCAAGGTATTGGTGGCAGTCACCCCCACCACCAACGAACTCACCGCGATGGGGAGGCTGAGCGTGGTGTTCCCAGCGGTCAACCGCGCGGTATCGAGCCTGCCAGGGATGCCCTTGGGGCTCCAGTTGGTCCAGGCAAACCAGTTACCTCCCGCGAACGTCCGGTTTGTCGCCGTCGTCGCGGAACCGAAATGCGCGGTGATCCAGCGCCGCTGATCCATGGTCACAGTAAGGGGGTTATTCGTGTAAAGGCTGGTCGTGACGTCGCCTGACCATTCCAGGAATTCGTAGTTCGCGTCGGGGACGGCCTGAAGACTGGCGACCGTCATGCCATTCGTGTACCAGCCGTTGGAGGACGTCGTGGCGCTTCCATTCGTGGCGGAGGAAATGGCGAGTTCGTACTCATTCGTCCAAAGGTAGGTGAGGACGGTGTTCGTCATCACCATCTGGAACACGGCCTGAGTGGACACATCGCTCGCCGCCAGCACGCCGTTGGTCGTGAGCGTCCAGCCCCGACAGACATAACGCACACCATTGGCCGAGTCGGCCGGACTGTTGACCGTGTTCGTAACCCAGGTGCCGTAGGCCAGGGAACTGCGGCCGTGGTAGTAAGGCATGGCGGTTCCGTGGTTGGTAGGACTGCCCTGGACGGTCAGATCCATGTTGTCCATCAGCAGCACGTAGGTGCCTGGAGCCCCGTCGAGCCAGCTCAAGACGGTGGCCGACACCCGGTTCGGCGTGGTGCCGCCCACCACCGAAACGGGTGGTTCAGTACCCAAGCCCATGCTGATCAGAATACGACCGCCGCCACCACCACCCGCGTACCAGCGCGCATTGCCACCATAAGCACTGACTGTGCCCCGCCCGGTCAACTCGCCCGCCCGCAGATAGATGCCGCCGCCGGAACCGCCGCCCTCATGTTGATTACCGAAGGCGTCACCGCCATTCGCCCGAATGGCCCCGGTCACAGTGGCCGTACCGGCAACTTCGATCCAGATCGACCCGCCGCCATAGCCAGCCTTGCCGCTGGCGTTATCGGCACCGCCGCCGCTTCCCGGCCCGATGGGATCGACGGCGGAGCCATTGGTAACCCCGTAACCGCTCCAAGCCCCACCCCCTGACTTGTTGGCACCCTCGCCGCCGTAGCCGCCGCCGCCGCCGGGATCGCCACCCTTGCCCCGGCCCGGCCCGTTGCCCGGAGCCGAGTTCGTCCCCCCCCGCATATCCTCTGCCACTCGCATTGATCGCCCCTGCAACAGTCAGGTTGCTGCAGATCATGTAAACGCGGTTCGTCGGTGCGGTATTGGTGGTACAAGCCGTGTGGGTGATCGTACCGTAGGCAAGGACATCGACATTCGACGCGGTCAAAAGAGTGGTCCAGCCCGAAAAAGTGAGTGTGGCATTGGACCTGATGAGAAGTGAATTCAGAAAATCGGTCGAGTTCGTCAGCGTCACGCCGTTCGTGGCCACCACCACCACGTCATCGCCCGTCGTGGGCACAACGTTACCCACCCACGTGCTGGGGTTGTGCCAGCTCCCGCCGGCCGCATTGACCAATGAGGTGACCGAGTTGGCGTGCGCAACGCCGCAAGCCGCTGCCACCATGAATACCACCCATAACCGGAGCGCTGTCTTCATAGTTCCCCCTGTGTGTCAGTCGTCTACCACTAAGAAGGTATGTTACTTACATTGTCTCAAACCGTCAACATATTGTTATTAAAGCTATACTATTCAATATATCTGAAGCATATATTTTTGTAGTGCCAATAATTCAGTTGTGGGCAGAGCCCACTTTGGAAGTGCGGCAGTCCAACTGCCGCCTTGTCTTTGGGCGGGGGAGAGGAAAGGCGGCAGGTGGGAACTGCCGCACTCCGAAGGTTGGCGGTTAGCCGCCAACGAGGCCGTCCAGAACAAGCCCAACGAACCGCCTACCTGAAGATGAACGTGCTGCCCTTGATGCTGTTGTCAACCTGGACATACGTTCCAGCGCCCCCATTGTAGGCAGCACCGTAAGCGGTGTTTATGCCACCGGCAACGGTGTTGGTTCCCTGGTATTGGAAGGACCCCGAGTACGCAATGGCGATGCGCCCGCCGCCACCGCCGCCACCGCCGCTCGCCGTGATCCCGCCCTTGGCCGTAAGATGGGTTCCCGCCGGTCCGTGAAACCGTCGGCAGGTGATCCAGATCGCGCCGCCGGACCCGCCGCCACCCCAGTCGAGATCGGCATCACCCCCATTGGCCACAATGATTCCGTTCAGCGTCAGCGTATCCGAGGCCTCGAGCTGCACCGATCCGCCGCCATTGCCGCCACCTTCGGGACGGTGGGAGGCACCGTAGGCCCCGCCACTTCCGGGTCCAACGGGGTTGGTTGCCGAACCGTAGGTCACCCCACCCGAAACAGAACCATCGCATCGTCCGCCGGCCCCGCCGTGCCCGCCGCCCGTGCCGCTATTGCTGCCGAAATAGAGGCCTCTTCCGGGTCCTTGCCCGTTCGTGCTGGGACCCCAGTCAGGGTAACGACCGCGGTAATAACCCTTCGCATTCACGTTGATCGAGCCGTCGATCGTTATACTCC
>CAYOIT010000281.1:0-5024 GCA_964404035.1 uncultured Verrucomicrobiota bacterium
GGCATGCCTTGCTCAAGTCCGGCAAGGGCCTGGATAGCAAGGTCAGCCTGATGCAAATTGACGGTGGCCGCGACGCGCAATATGTCGTTGCCGTCAACGATTCCTGGGTGTCCACCCAGGCCGACTGGCACCAGGTGAAGGAGACGCTGGCGCCGCTTAACACCCCTCACCCCAACCCTCTCCCGCCCTTCGACCTTGCTCAGGGCAGGCAAGGGGAGAGGGAGAAGACAGCAAAGCGAGGAACGTCTCCTCTCCCCACCGTGGGAGAGGATCAAGGTGAGGGGGCTGGCCGCGCTGGTTTCCTCTACGACTGCACCGATGAGCGGGCGCTGGGTGGGTTGAAGCCCTTCGAGTGCGACCTGTCGCGGACCACGGCGCGGGTTTTCGCCGCGTTGCCGCGCGAGATCAAGGGCACCGCGCTTTCGGCCACCCAGTCGGTCAAGGCCGGCAATGACCTCGTTGTCGCGGTGGAGTTCCAGGACGCGAAGGGCAAGCGGCTGGTGGGCGTCCTACCCTTCCACCTCGCGATCCGGCGTCCCGACGGCACGGTTCAGGCGGAGTTCTACCGCTCCACGACCCGGGAGGGAACCTTCGCGATGGAGCTGCCGATCGCGGCAAACGATCCGGCGGGCCAGTGGACCGTCGAGGCGCGCTCGCAGTTGACCGGGGAACTGGCCACGTTGCCGGTGACCGTGACGGCGGCGAAGACCGCACCCTTCGCGGCCGCCCTGGCGGAGCCCGTGGTGGTGCGTCAACGCGACGCCATCGAGGGGATGCTCGCCAAGGGCGCCACGGTGGTGCTGCCGGTGTTCAATGACAAGGTGCGGCCGGCCGCCGAGGCGGTCAAGGCGACGCTGGCCAGGCGCGGCGTCACGGTTGAGATCCGTCAGAATCCGGCCACGAATACCTTCACGATCGCCTATGCGCTGACCGACGCCCAGAAGCAGGAGAACGCCCCGGTGGATCGCGGAGACGCGATCGGCAAGATCAAGCGCGAGACCGTAAACCAGAACGACTGGGCCAGCGGCCTGAGCGGCTGGCGTTTCGGCAAGCCGTTGATCCTACTGGATCTGACCGGCGAGAAGGATGTCAATCCCATGGCCGGGACGCTGGGGACGCTGGGCATGCTCTGGCCGCAGGTCAGCGCCACGTACCCCGGCAAGGGCCGGGCCGTGGTCCAGGCGGTGCCCTGGGCGTTTGCTCCCCGCGTGACCACGCTGGTGATCCAGGCGGCGGATGTTGAAGGCTTGCTGGCCGGGGCGCAGGCGTTGGCGAAGCTGCCGGAAGACCGGCTGACACCCGCCATCACGGCGGCAAAGGCCGCCCTCTGGCAGCAGCATCACATCGGCGGCAAGCCCGCCGCGCCCAGGACGGGTGGCCTGACCGCCAAGGGATTGGCCACGAAACAGGCGCCGCAACCTCTCGTCATGGTGTTCCCCGGCGAGAAGCCGCTGCCTGCCGACCAGGTGAAACATCCCGTGCAGGTCGTCAATCAGGCCACTCCCGTACCCGGCGTCTTCCTGCCGAAGCAGTGGGTGCTCCAGTACAAAGTGGGTGACGCGTACGTCGAGACTGCGACGGCGGACATGCTTGTGCCCGATCTGCGTTTCTCGGAGGCCGTCAAACTGATCGCCGACGTCAAGACGCCCGGCAAGATGAAGATTGTCGCCACCGGGGTGTTCCGCTACTCCGACCGCAAGCCGTGCTGGCAGGCCCAATGGGAGGACATTATCGCGTTGCGTGAGAAACTGGTTCCCAACGAGCGCCGGCCGCTGGAGTTCGAAGTGCGGATCGGTGGGAAAACCGTCGGCAAGCTGCTGCCCACCAAGACCGAACAGAAGGAAGTCCCGCTGGAACTCGCCTCGGCTTCCGCCGGCCTCAAGCCGAAGAGTGTGGTCGAGGAGGTGGTGACGGAGCTCGCCGGCGAGATCGACCTGCCCGCCGGCCGCCAGGAAATCCTGCTGATCCATCGCAACGTGGTGGATGGCAAGTTGGAGAAGGTAACCGTGGGACAATGACGGCACTGAGTGACCAGGCTGACAGGGATGTGCTGCGGCAATTGACTGAGGCGTATGTCCGGATTGCCGGCTTGCCGGTCCAGGCAGAGAGACGTGCTCTATGGCGCGGGCATTACGCCTTGCAGTCAGCCGGGCGCATCCCCATTGTCCTGCATTTCGGCATGTGGAACCAATGGTGCCGGGAGATGTTTGACGGGGCGGCCCTGCAATGCCGCGATCCATTCTTCCGGCAGCATGAGCAATGGCTGCGCATGCAACTATTCCAGCACTCAACGGGGGATGACAGCATCCAGGAGCCGTGGATTACCCAATGCGCGACGCTGCGGGTTGATGCCGCCAATCTCTGGGGGTTGCCATTGTCTCGGCATGAAGCGGAGGTGCCGGGAGGAGCCTCGCAGATTATCCCGCCGTTGACCGACTGGGCTGATTTGGATCGGCTCAGGATGCCCCATCATTCGGTGGATGAGGAAGCGACCCGCCGGGATGTGACGCGACTGCAGGAGGCTGTCGGCGACCTGATTCCGGTTAATGTGGAATACGGGTGTGGCTATATGAATTTCTATGCCGATATCTCCTGGGGGCTGGCCCAATTGCGGGGCCTGGAGCAGATGATGATGGATCTCTATGAGTCTCCGGCGGAAATGCATAGATTGTGTGCCTTTCTGCGGGATGCGGCCTTGACGGCTCAGGATGAGGCCGAACAGGCGGGGCATTTCAGCCTGACCACCCAGTTGAACCAGGCGATGCCCTATTGCACGGGGCATGAGGATCCGCAGCCCAATGCGGCCCGACCCCGATCCGCGCTGTGGTGTTTCTGCGCGTCCCAGGAATTCACGCTGGTATCCCCAGAAATGCACGATGAATTTCTGTTGCGCTATCAGTTGCCGATTCTGCGGAACTGGGGATTGATCGCCTATGGGCGTTGCGAGAATCTAACCAACAAAATCAGCCTGCTCCGGAAAATTCCCAACCTGCGTCAGATCGCAGTGACGCCGGTGGCCGATATTGCCGCCTGTGCCGGGCAAATCGGCACGGACTATGCCATCAGTTGGCGGCCGAATCCCGCGGATATGATTTGCCTGGGCTTCGATGAAGCCCGGGCCCGGAGGCTGGTTCGTGAAGGACTGGACAAGCTGAAAGGGTGTCATGTGCATATCAACCTGAAGGATATCGAAACCCTGGAGGGCGATCCCTCCCGTCTCGCACGCTGGGTCACGCTGGCCAGGAAGGAAACCGAACGATGACGAGTCCCACTGCAAGCAATATGAAGATCTGTTTGATTGGCGCAGGTAGTTTCGTGTTTGGGCCCACGGTATTGCATGATGCGATCGTGGAGCATCGGCTCGATGGGGCGCATTTGGCGCTTGTGGATCCGCAGCTGGAGATGGCCGAACTGATGGCCGGCCTGGGGCGGCGCATGGCCGACGCCAGCGGCATCCGGGTGCAGATCAGCGCACATCGTGACTGGACGGAGGCGCTGGCGGGCGCGGACTTCGTCATCTGTTGCGCGGCCGTCCAACTGCAACGCCGATTCGCGATGGATGTTGAGATCATCCGTCGGCATTACCCGGACCATCTGATCACCGAATTCGGCGGCGTCCACGGGATCAGTTATTCCCTGCGCCAGATCGCCATGATCAAGAAACTTGCGGGGGATATGCGCCGCCTCTGCCCCAAGGCGTGGCTGCTTTCTTCAGCGAACCCCCTGCCGCGGGTCTGCCAGGCGGCCCACCAGCTGGGGATCCATACCGCTGGGTTCTGCTCCAACTCCATGGGGGGTCACAACCTGATCGGGCGCGTGCTGCACGCCTGGGCGGAGGACTATCCCTGGCCACAGGCGGTTGCCCGCTACGAGGCGATCATGGCCGGGATCAATCACTTCACGTTCGCCCTCGAGTTACGTGAGCGGGCCAGTGGCCGGGAATTTCTGGCTCAGTTCATCGAGCAGGCCCGCCAGCAGGGCGCCTTTGAAGCACGCACCGCTGAACTTGTCCAGATGACTGGCTGCTGGCCGGCCAATGGCGACGAACACATGCGCGATTTCCTGCCGCCCAATGCCGCCAGCCGCTCGCTGGAGTTGACCTCGCACGGGACGGCGGTGGAACGGGAGGCGCGCCTGGCCGAATTGCGGGCGGCGGCGGACGGCAGCGGTCCCTGGAAGCAACTGTTGGCCCATCGCGCCTGGGAGAAACCGGTAGACTTTGCCGTGGCGGTGAGCGGGGGGCTTGCGGCAGGATTCCATTCCCTGAACCTGGTCAACGCCGAGCAGCTCCCCGACCTGCCGGCGGACGTGTTCGTCGAAACGCCAGCCGTGGTGGACTCCCAAGGCGTCCATCCGCGTCGGTTGCGCCTGCCGGAAGCGGTGGTGCGCCTGAGCCGGACGCAGGCCGAGATCAACGACCTCATCGTGCGGGCGGCGCTCACCCGTCAGGCGAACCTGCTCGATGCGGTCTTGGAATTGGATCCCACGGTCCTCGACAAGGCTGCCGCCCGCCGTGCCCTGCAAGCTTGCTGTGAGGCTCATGCCGATTTGCTGGCGGAGTGAGGGGGGGCTGGCTAGAATTGCATGAAGAGTATGAGGATGGGAAATCGGTTAACGAGAACGGCGACGAGAGCGGATCACGAGTATTCTAATCGTCCACCAATCTCGTCGCCGCTATCGTCAACCGAATTGGAAGGATAAAGATATGACGAATAAGAGCACCCAAGGACAGGCATCTCCCACGCCCTACGGCCTGGGTGATTTCCAGCCTTGGCTGGCGAAACGGCTGGCCCGCTGGCAGACCTTCATGGCCGATCCCAACCCGGGGCGGATCATGGTCAACCTGGCCACCTGGGCCATGGACCTGGAGCTGCCGGTCGCGCCGCGGCCGCTGGAATCCTGGAACTTCCCGGCGGATGCCGCTGCCTTTGCCGACCACGCCATCGAACGGATGCGGGCTGAACTGGAACTGACCGGCCATATTGATGATGACCGTCTGCCCTTCCTCAACCCCGGTATCGGGA
>CAYOIT010000282.1:0-5018 GCA_964404035.1 uncultured Verrucomicrobiota bacterium
GTGACGTGCGATGTGGTCTTCCAGCCTACCGTGGTGGGGTCGACCGGTGCAACGGTTGTGGTCCAGAGCGACGACTGGACCGATCCGACCTTGGCCGTGCCCCTCTCGGGCAACGGCATCGGCGGGGCTGTCCAGGTCATTGTGGACAATACGAATACGCCGAACGTGACGCTGGTGGGGGCATGGACGACGAGCACGTATGCGCCGGGGTACTGGGCCGCGAACTACCTGCATGACGGCAGCTCGGGCAAGGGAACGAAGAGCGTGACGTTCCGGCCGAACCTGCCGACGAACGGCAACTATGACGTGTATATGAGGTGGCCGACGCAGCAGGCGGCGTATGCATGGGCGAGCAATGCGCCGGTCGATATCGTGGGCTCGGGGGCCAGCAACACGGTCGTCGTGAACCAGAAGGTGAACGGCGGCCAGTGGGTACTGATTGGCTCCAACATGTTTGCGGCGGGGACGGGCGGGACTGTGCGGGTACGGACCGACGGGACGGTTGGCTACGTGATCGCGGATGCAGTCAAGTTTGTCAGGCGCGCTTCCCTGCCGCCCGTCAACGACAACTGGGCCAATACGATCCCTCTGCCGCTTCCGAGCACCACGACGGGGGACAACATCGGGGCCACGACCGAGGCCGGCGAGCAACAACTGGTCCAGGCTGGGGCGACGGTCTGGTGGTATACCCTGGCGCCTGAGAGTGGGACGCTGACCATCGACACGTTTGGCAGCAGTTTTGACACGATGCTGCATATCTATACAGGTTGGGAGGGCGGATTTACCAACCTGGTTCCGGTAACCGACAACGACAATGCTGGCGGTGGACTGCAGAGCGAGGTCACGTTTGCGGTGAACGCCGGGCAGTACTACGAGATTCGCGTGGCAGGCTTCCTCGGTAGCCAAGGCGCTATCCGGTTGAACGTAGGTTCAGTCGTTCCGCCGCTCGTGGACCCGATCATCGTCGACAACGCGGATGGTGCCCGGGTGACGGTCGCGGGGGCGTGGACGACGAGTACGTGGGCGCCGGGGTACTGGCCGACGAACTATCTGCACGATGGGAGTGCGGGCAAGGGAACGAAAAGCGTGACGTTCCGGCCGAGTCTGCCGGTGAGCGGGAGTTACGAGGTGTCGATGTGGTGGCCGACGCAGCAGACGACGTACGCATGGGCGAGCAATACGCCGGTGGACCTGGTGTCCGGCAGCGTGACGAACACGGTCCGGGTCAACCAGAAGGTGAACGGGAACCGGTGGTTCGTCCTGGGGACCAACACGTTTGCGGCCGGGAGCAACGGGTCTGTGCGGGTGCGGACGGATGGGACGAGCGGCTATGTCATTGCGGATGCCGTCCGGTTCGTGAAGGTTGGCACCACGCCGCCGCCCTCTCCGGTGATTGCGGTGACGCCGGCGAGTCTGTCGTTCGGAACAGTGACCGTGGGGACGACCTCAACCCTGACGTTTGTGGTGCAGAACGTAGGCGGCGGGACGCTGAGCGGCAGTGCCAGCGTGGCGGCTCCGTTCAGTATTGCGGCGGGGGGCAGCTACAGCCTGGGCGCGGGCGCTACCCAGTCGGTCGCGGTGCGCTACAGTCCGTTGGCGGCCGGCACGAACAGCGCGACGGTGTCGTTCACAGGCGGCGGCGGAGCGACGCGGGCGGTGATCGGCGTGGGGGTGAATCCGGTTTCCGTGGAAGTGATCGTGGATAACACGAACACGCCGAACGTGACGGTGGCAGGGGCGTGGACGACGAGCACATGGGCGCCGGGCTACTACCGGGCGAACTACCTGCACGACGGAAACGCGGGCAAGGGGACGAAGAGCGTGACGTTCCGGCCGGTTCTGCCCGTGAGCGGGAGCTATGAGGTGTATCTGTGGTGGCCGACGCAGCAGACGGCCTATGCCTGGGCCAGTAATGTGCCGGTGGACTTCTCGGATGCGAGCGGGACCAACACGGTCTTTGTGAACCAGAAGCTGAGCGGCGGGCAATGGACCCTGGTGGCGGTGAATACGTTTGCGGCCGGCACGAGCGGCTGGGTGCGCGTGCGCACGACCGGAACGGATGGTTACGTGATCGCCGATGCGGTCAGGTTCGTGAAAGCGGCGAGTATAGGATCGGCGTTGGACCGTGGGGACGAGGCGCAAGGCTACTGGCCTGTGGTCTATGCGGGTGACGGGCAGGCCGAAGATGTTGAGGCGCGTGCGCTCGTCGATGGCGACACCAATACGATCTGGACGGGGTCGGGTGAGTCGCCTTGGCAGGTCATGCTGGACCTTGGGTGTGTGACGGAGGTCAGTGATCTGGGCTTGCTGTACGCGGATGAGCTCTGGGTGAACCAAGGCATGGTTGGAGCCGCCGAGTTGGATCATTGGTTCGATCTGGGGGCGGTCACGAACTGGCCGGTGGCGGTGCGCTATATCTATCTGAATCTGTGGGATGACAGCGGTACCAATGTGCCCGCCTTGCGTGAGATCATCTGGCGCGGGAAATGAGCGGCTGAATAGGGAGGCTCCGCCATGAACAGAGGTCAGATGCACACAGAAACCACTCTTGGCCCATTCATTCCGCACTTCGCGAGAATCAGCGACAACCCCAGAAGGAGGTAGGCCATGAAACGGTACGTTGGTATAGGGGCGGTCATCGGAGTGGTTGTGGGGTTGATGACTCTTGGGTCGAGCCTTGCCAAGGCGGACGCACTGACCGCACCCCAGGAAGGCGACAGGAACACCGCTGTTGCCACATCAATACCGTGGTCCGAGGTCGGTGCTACGGCGGGGAAGCAATACAAGGGCGACGGGTTGTCCGTGGCGGCCAAACCGGCCGGCGCGGCCTTGCGCTGCGCCTTCCAGCGGCTGGAGGGCGAGGTGACGAAGGACGGGTTGTGGCTGACCTCGACTGCGGCGAGCCAGCAGGTGGCCCGGTTCTCAATGAAGGCCGTGAGCGTCGGCCGGGATGAAGACCGGCAGGGGACGGCCGGCTTCAGCCAAGACATCGCGCACCTGGAGGACCGGCGGTCCCCCCTCCGGTCCGCACTGCCCAAACAAGGGCGGGTGGAATGCGAACCCGGCCTCGCCCGGTTCGTGCGTCCCGGCCTGATCGAAGAATACTCGGTCAGTGTGGACGGCGTGCGGCAGGATTTCCTGGTGACCGAGCGGCCGGCCGGAACGGGATCGTTGCGGGTGGAACTGGGCCTGATCGGCGGGCAGGCAGAACCGGCTACTGACGGCGCGCGCATCGTATTGGACGGCTCCGGCCGCATGTTGGCCTACAACCGGATCAAGGCCACCGACGCGAACAACCGCGAACTGACCGCCCGGATCGACGTCCAGTCCCCGGACCGGCTGGCCCTGATTGTCGAAGATTCCGGCGCCGTTTATCCCATCCGCATCGATCCCACCTTCAGCGATGATAATTGGTCGGCGCTCGGTTCGGGGGTGAGCGCATGGGTGAATACGTTGGTGGTATGGGGGACGGACTTGGTTGCGGGAGGTGGTTTTGCTACGGCGGGAGGGGTGACCGTCAACTACGTTGCGAAATGGAATGGGAACACCTGGTCGCCACTGGGGTTGGGGGTGAACAACAGTGTCGGCGCATTGGCGGTGCTGGGTGCCGACCTCTATGCGGGCGGGGATTTTGTCTGGGCAGGCGGCAACGCCGCCAACCACGTCGCCAAGTGGAACGGGAGCGCGTGGTCGGCCTTGGGTTCGGGAATGAATGCCCGCGTCAGAAGACTGACGGTTCTGGGCACGGATCTGTATGCGGGGGGAGAGTTTACCACGGCTGGCGGCGTCGCCGCTAAATACATTGCCAAGTGGAATGGGAGTGCGTGGAGCGCGCTCGGTTCGGGGATGAACGACTATGTCTATACCTTGGCGGTTTCTGGCACGGATCTGTATGCGGGGGGACAATTCACGACGGCAGGCGGCGTCGCTGCCAACCGCATTGCCAAGTGGAACGGGAGCGCCTGGAGTGTGCTGGGTTCGGGGATGAACGCCGGTGTCTGGGCACTGGTGGTCTCTGGCACGGATCTGTACGCGGGGGGAAATTTCACGACGGCGGGCGGCGGCACAGCCAACTATATAGCCAAGTGGAACGGGAGCGCATGGAGTTCGATCGGCTCGGGGATGAACAACTCTGTCTCTGGGCTGGCGGTCTCTGGCACGGATCTGTATGCGGGGGGAGCCTTCACCACGGCCGGCGGAGGCGCAGCCAGTCGCATTGCCAAGTGGAACGGGAGCGCCTGGAGCGCGCTGGGTTCGGGGATGAACGCCGGTGTCGCCGCATTGGCGGTGCTGGGTGCGGACTTGTATGCGGGGGGAAATTTCACGACGGCGGGTGGGAAGGTTTCGGCTTATGTCGCCAAGGCAATCTTCCCTGAAATCGTCATTCGCGGCAACGGGGTCGAGATCGCCGATGGCGATAGTACGCCCAGCGCAACTGACGGTACTGACTTCGGCAGTCTGGCCGCGTGCGCCGGCACCGTCGTGCGCACCTTCACGATTGCCAATACCGGGGCGGGCACGCTCAGCGTTACGGACGTGAATGTTTCGGGGCCCAACGCGGGAGATTTTACTCGCGGGGGAATCAGTCTGCCGGCCACCGTGGCGACCGGGGGCAGCACCACGTTCACCGTGACCTTCGATCCTGGCGCCATCGCCGTGCGCACCGCCACAGTGACGGTGCTCAGCGACGACTCGGATGAAGCGAGTTACGACTTTGCCATCCAGGGGACAGGCACCAATTCCGGCCCGACTAACATCAACATCTCGCCTGCGTCTGTTAACGAGAACGCGCCCATCGGCACGGGCGTGGGGACGTTGAGTACAGTGGACCCGGACAGTGGGGACGCGTTCGCCTTCACGTTGGTGACCGGCGCGGGCGACACCGACAACGGCTCGTTTGGCATCAGCGGCAGCACGCTTCAGACGGCCGCGAGCTTCAACTACGAAGCCAAGAATAGCTACAGCATCCGGGTGCGCGCCACGGACCAGGGCGGGCTGTGGACGGAGAAACAACTCAC
>CAYOIT010000283.1:0-5016 GCA_964404035.1 uncultured Verrucomicrobiota bacterium
TAGCACGTTCGTCTGCGTGGGGACATAACCCGTGCCCCAGTTGGCGCCTTCGGACCAGTTTCCGTCATCATTGCCGGTCGGCCCGCGAATCCACTCAGGCGGCCCGTTGCTGTTCCAGATACCACCCGGCTCGACAACCACATTGGTACTGATGCGGTAGAAGGGCGCCGTCAGCACGCCATTGCTCTTTACCAGGATATCAGAAGCGAGCAGGTTGCCCGTGACCCTATTCGTGGCGCCAGAGTTAACCGTCACCACCAGATTCGAAATGAGCCCGGACACCAGGAAGGTGCCCGCATCGACGGCCACCGGCAGCCGCGTTCCGTATCCGGTCGTTCCGTTGAACTCAAGGGTGCCGGCGCCGACTTTGTGGAGCGTTCCCGGGCCTGAAATGACCACTGTCACTTTGAACACGGTGGTACCAACGTCGACCCCGATCGCGGCATCTTCCACCAGTTCCAACGCGCCGCTGTTCTTGACATAGCTGGCATCGGATGGAATGCGCAGCGCACCTGCTCCCGAGACCCCGTTCCCCCGCAGCCGGAGGGTTGGGGTCAGCCCGGCGTTATAGGGCTGATAGGAGGCCCCACCGTAAACATCGACGATGGAGGACGCGCTGAGGATCGTCCAACTCGTAGCGAACGTCCCCTCACGGACCTCATAGGTGCCAGCGAAGTTGGAATTTCCCACCAGGGTCATGGCGCCGGTGCCGACCTTGCGTATAACGCCGGACCCGCTGGCGAACACCGGGAGAAACCCCGTCGTCAGGTTGTTCGTACCAATCGTCAGCGTGCGCGAACCGAGGGCCATCGGGAACTGTGCCCCGTTGCCATACACAAGCCCCGTGAACCGTCCGACGCTCAGATCGGCGCCGAGGGTGAATGCGCTCTTGTACGTCGCGCTGTGGTTGAGCGCGATCTCGCCGACTACCGTTTCGCTGTCGATCGTGATGGTGCGCGTTGACGTGCCCGAGTTGCCTACCCCCGTCCCCGCCGGGAGTACAGCCACATCGTTGGTGGTGTCCGGTGCGCCGCCTGAATTCCAGTTGGCGATGACGTTCCAGTTGCCGTCGTTGTTGGAATTACCGTTGCCGGTCCACGTGTTGCTGCGACTGTCGGCCATGGTCACGGTGGCATTGGACGGCGTGCCGGGGACACCCCCATCCGTCAGCATCAGCAGTACGGTCTCGTGGCTTTCGGCACTTCCATCCGCGATCGGCGCCACGGTAACCGTCGTGTTGGTAGACCCCACCGAGAACGTCGCCTGCCCCGTCAGCGTGGTGTAATCCACCCCATTGCTAGCCGACCCGGCCAGCGCATAGAACACCGTCAGCGCCGCCTGGGTGGACCCGGCCGGTCGATAGAGCGTGAACACGCCGTTTCCCGGAGGCGTCTCAAAGGCGTGCGGGGTGGTGGCCTGCACGGTGATGTCCCCGGTAAAGAATGTACCGGGCGAATCGGCCCACGCGTCGCCGTGGGCATTGGTCGCGTAGAAGCGGTAGTAGTAGAGCGTCCCGGCCGCCAGCCCGGTAATGTTGGTTGTCAGCGGTCCGGCAGCCTGCGGCGGGGGCGTGAAGCTGGCGCTGTTGCTCCAGTTGGCCGCCACGGTCCCGCCATCGTTCGGCCCCCAGTACACGGCAACGGCGACGACGGGCGCCTGACCGGTGGTAGAGAGGGTGCCATTCAGGTTGGCCGCACCGGACGTAACACCCGAAGGCAGGTTGTTCATGATGATGGGCTGTCGGCTTTGAACCTGCCCGCCTTGTCCGAATACGCTGTTGCTGGCCTGGTTCAGGTAACAGGCCCAGACCCAGTTGGAGGAACGGGCGATGCTCGATACTCGCATTTCGTCGAGAAGACCGTCGAGGTAGTAGCTGTCCGACCGCCGACCGAGGTAGGCCGTGCCCGATGAGGGCATGTGGTTCGCCGCCGAGGTCGAACTCTTCACCAGCCTCCCGTCAATGAACAGCCGTGACGTGTCGGATGGATCGTCGAACGTAGCGGCAACGTGATGCCACTCATTGGTGGGAATCGCATCGCCCGCGTCCGCCGTCAGCGAGGCACTCGTGAACTCCAACCGCCGGGTTCCGGCGTTGAACCGGAAGTCATTGGCGGTTCCATTGTAGGTCAGCATCATCGGGTAGTTTCCACTGCTCCGCAGTTTGACCCAGGTCGAAATGGTCACGCCCGTGACGGACAGGTTCCCGAGCCCCGCCGTCAGGCTGAAGGCGCTCGTGGCGGCATTGCTGAACGACTCGCCATCGGCGATGAAACCGGTTGTGTTGCCGGCGGTTCCCAGATTCGTGGCGTTCCGGCCGAACGCCGTCGCGTCGCGAGCCCACGTATTGTCGGCCGTATCGTGCAGATGCCACACCGCCGCGTAGCCATTCGACCATGTCGCCCCATTGGACGTATAGTCGGGCGCAGTCTGCCCACTCTTGCCCCAAATCGCAAAGATGCTTGCGTTGTTCGTCAACAGCGGCACCTGGACCCAGACAACCGAACTGCCGTTGGTATCCCATTTCTCAACTTCGTAGTTGAGTTCGTTGGTCTGCGTGGCGTCCGTGAACCGCAGATCGGCGTTGGCGGACAGGAAATCCGCATAACTGAACCCGGTGGCGATGCCGTTGGAAAACACCACCAACACCGGGAAGTTAGTTAGGGGCTCGGACCGCGTGTAGCCGCTGAACTGAATGGGCATTTTCTTCCCCCACGAACTGAAGTCCGCCGCCTGGACGGTGACAAGTCCCGCCAGCCACACGAATACGATCAACCGCCCCATCAGTTTCCGCATGTTCATTGTGTCCCCTCCACGGCTCGTTCCACTGTTATTGCCCACACCGTTTCGTCATCGTCCACGTTACCTCTTCTGGAGGGCGGCAATCCCTTGCCGCCGCGGCGCGAAAGGATTCGCGCCCTCCAAGTGCTTCGGTCCATTGCTCACTGGCAGCTATTCCCGCTGACCTCTGAACACCCGACTTCGTCTTCCCACAACGCCGGCAACAGCGTCAGCGCGGGCGGAGTCTCGCCCCGCCGCTGCTGATCGATCCGATCCATGCAGGTCTCAACCAATTTCGCGACATCATAGCCCAGTCGAGTGACCGGCACGGCGCTCGGGGTCGGGTACGGGAAGTTCGTGTGTGCCACCACTGCGAGTTCACGCACGCCGCACGCCGCCAGTCCGGCGGTCAACTCGGGCGCCAGATTGTCGTCGGTAATCACCAGCGCATCCGGCCGCTCCCCAAATTTACCCCGCATCAGCAGGCGTCCGAGTTGTCGCAACCAGGGCCCGGCACTCGGTGAACAGGCCTGAAGCCACTCGGGTTCCATTCGCAGACCGACCGAACCAGCCAATGGCACCACATGGGCAAGAGCGTCATCCAGGGCTCCGGTGCTTGACATTTGGACGACGGCCACCCGTTTGCAGCCACGGGCTGCCAAATGCTCAAAGGCCTTCGGCAAGAACGCCGGGAGATCAGGATAGACGGCAGGAAAACCGTCAAGATTGCGACCCGCCTGGATGACCACCCGCGGCAGGCCCGGCATCCTGACAAGCGGTGACTTCGCGTAATGCAGCGCAAAGGGATTGGCCGCGAAGATCAACCCGGCCAGCCGGTGGGCCTCCGCATCCCGCAGAAGCCGCTCATAGTTCCCGCCCATCAGGGGCTCCGCAATATCGTAGAACGACAACACCCGGCGTTCGGGATTCTGCCAGTGCTCCGCCTCGTCGTGGATGGCCCGGTAAAACTGCGAGGGGATCAGGTCAGGATTGAACGGATAGGCAAAGGCGAACTGGGCGAGGTGGGGCGGATTCGGCGCCACGAACGAGCCTTTCCGCTTCCGGATCTCGATGAACCCGTCCTCGCTGAGCACGCGCATCACATCGCAGATCGTCTGGGTCTCCGCATCGAACCGGCGTGCCAGTTCCTTATGCGTTGGCATCTGCACACCCGGTGCGAGTTTCCCGGAGACGATCAGGCTCCGTAAATCACGAACCATCCTATCCCGCTTGACCGGAGGCCGACGATTCTTTTTGCCTGATGGACTGATACTCATGTGCTGGAATATTTATTTTGTAATAATACAGTAGCATAAACAAGGGAATCGTCAATCCAATGTTCAACTTTTTAGCCCTTTTGCCCGGCCAGGAAAACCAGGGTTAAAGTCCCAACAGATAACGGATGAGCGGAATAGTCTGGACGTGAGCGATGCGCCCTGGCGTGCGTTGGCGGCCTAGAATCAGGCTGTTCTTATAGAGCATGACTTGCTTCAACTCCTCCGGCCTGATCTGCGTAGTCCACTTGATTTCGACGGGAAAAAACGTCTCGTCCTGCAAATACGCAATATCCACCTCGCCTTTGGCGCCCTTGATATAATAGGTCTTCCCATATTTCCGCCAGAAGTGCGCCACGGCGACCGTCTCGACCAAGGCCGGAGTGCTTTCCGCCTTCACCTTCCCCAGCATGGTTTCAACGGCGTGAAAGATAAACGGATCCTCAAAATACAACTTCTTCGCCTTTTTGGGCGCTGCCGACCTGGTGTGTTCCGCCAGGGCCTCCTGAACGATCACCGCATGCATGTCCTCCAGAATCGCCATATAGTCACTGACGGTCTTGTGGTGCTCGATCGAAAGCTCCTTGGCCAGCGAAACCCAGGAGACTTGCGAAGCATAGGTCTTCATCATGCCCCTGAGCACTTCAAGGAGATACTTCTCCTGCTTATTGTGTTTCAGGATATCGCCACGCAACCACTCCGCATACGTCCTGAATGTCGCCGCCTCGATGCGTGCTCCCTTGAGCATATCCGCTATCGCTGTCAGATAGCCGCCATGCAGGAGATACTCGTCAAACAGGGTTTCAAGTTGCGGCAGACGTTCCTGGTAGTCGGGCCAATCAAGGGAACAGTCCGCATGCCTGCAAGCGGCGACCCATCCGCCCAACTCGGGCACTTTGAGTGTTACCGTTTCGGCAAAACCGAGCGGGTGGAAGACGAAATCCACTTGAGCCGACCGGCCTCG
>CAYOIT010000284.1:0-5003 GCA_964404035.1 uncultured Verrucomicrobiota bacterium
CAGCCGCTCCCTCAGGCTCAAAGGTGCGACAATTCCGGTTTTCTGAACTCCTGGGACGAAACCGGAGCCGAGTGGATTCCGGGCGCCCCATCCAGCGCATCAACACGGTGTCAGTCAGCCCGCATGGACCGTGCACGAGCCTCATTGTCTTCTGCTGCAAAGCGATGAACCCCAGTGACTCGTAGTATGCGACCAACCAGCCCGGTGTGCAGTCGAGATAGACTTCCCGGCCACGCATCAACCGCACGGCTTCGGTGACGGCCTCCCGGCCAAGACCCCGCCCGCGGAACGTCGTCGCCGTCGCCAACGTGCAGAGCCAGACCGGATCGCTCGCAGTCGCCTGTTCCCGCCAGTAATCCGGCACGCCTTTCGCCAGCGAAACGATCGCCGCCAGTTGCCCGTCGGCGAACACCCCATAGTTCTCGCCGCGCTGGTGCCGGGCGGCATACACCTCGCGCGGCAGCGGCTTCCTCCAGAGGTCGATGTCCTTGGACCGGAGCCACTCCACGGTATCGCAGATGATCTGATACCCGTCCTCTTCCTCAGCGTCCGTCAGCAGACGAAACACCACAGTCCACTTGCGTCCGGATTGGGAGGAACACTCCACACCGCTTGCCTTGTTAGCCACAATTACCTCACAGCCGTAACTGACATTTCCATTCGTAGGTATCGATCTCGTCGGTCACTAAATTACCACGTGTAAAGCCGGCTTTCTCCAGAACGCGAGCCGACGCCATATTGGGCGTTGAAACCGTAGCGCGCATCCGGGTAATGCCGTGCGCAACAAGTACCGTTGTGACACCCAACAAGGCCTCGGTGGCATAGCCATATCCCCAATACTTGGGAAACAAGACAAATCCGACATTAGTCACATTTATGGGACTATCCAGTTCAGCGTCCAATTTGCCAATGTATGGACCTTCCTTTTCAAGTCGAATGGCCCAATTCAACCATGCCTCGTCGCCGTCTGGTGAAAGCCTTGCTTCACTGCGTTGCCATTTTGAACGCAATTGAGATAAATCCTTCGGCCCACCCGATTCAATCCATCGGTAAATGCGTTCATCACACAACGAATCAAATAGGATATCGGCGTGTGCGGCCACTAATGGTTCAAGCAGTAGTCTCTGGGTTCTTATTGGCCCATTGAGAAGCAATGCGAACTCTTCTTGGATTTTGCTTTTCATAATGTGGGCTCGGCGGTCTGGTTACCATTCAGCGATGTATGGACGCTGGAGATACCACCATTGTTCGTGGTCATGCTGATACCGCGTTAGCGGGACGCTGTAGTCCTTGCCGATGCCCCAGTCCCGGAATTCGGTGATACACTTCGTGAATGCGCGCATGTTGTCGTCGGTTGGGGCGGCGAGAAACGCATCGAGGAGCGCACGGAAATTCGCGGGCTTGTCGGGGCAGGCGTCGGTGGCTTCGACCAATCGCTTCTGGCACGGGAACAGCCGCTCGTTGTGCGCCAGGATCAACCGGCAACCGAATAGCACGACCTCGCTGACCATGCGCGTACGCAGGTAAGGGTCGTTGCGTTTCTGGGCTTCCCCCCAAAAGAACCCGCTGCTCAATGCCAGCCCGGCATAGAACGACAGAATCTTCTCAGCCTTCTCGTGGCGCTGATAGACGGGGATGCGAGCGACCAGCAACTCGATCTCAGGATCGCGCGTGAACAGGCAGCGCGCACCGATGAACGAGTTGCGGGTCGGCTCACTCCCGCGCTCCGAGGCGGCGATCAGAAACTCCTTGGCGAAGTACTTGATGTCGGCATAGCCGTCTTTGTAGTCGCACAGATCGCCAATGCACTCGGCCAACCGGTTCTCGCGTTGCCGTTGAGCAATGGCTTCATCCGTCAGGATCACAATAACGTCCACGTCCGAGTTGTCCTTCTGTACGCCCTTGGCAATCGAGCCGGCCAACAGCAACGCGACCACCTGCGGGTCAGCCTGGAACTTGCCGGTGATCTTCTCGATGGCGCGTTGATGGTGTGCGGCAATCTGGTTTGGTTCGTTCATTTTTGCTCCTACTTTGGTTTCTGTCCGCCGAAGACGGCGAGTTCGTAGATTTTGAAATAGCAATCCACCTCGGCAAAACCGATCGCACGCAGCCACCGGCATTGGTTCTCGACCGGCGCGAGGATGTTGGCCGATCGGTCGGCGCGTTTGACGAACCGCCGGCGCACCGCGGCACGACTGGACTGCGGCTGTTGCCGATGGATGGACTCGATCATCGCGTCATCAAACAGCACACTCGTTGTCGGGTTGGCGGGGGCGACGTGTTCAATGTTAACGAACCATCCGCCCGGTCCGAGCAGCCGGAAGATCTCCCGGTACAACGCCCGTTTCCGCCGGTCAGGCTGATGATGAATCGAAAAGCCGGACACGATGGCATCGAACGGACCTGTGCCAGCGACCGCTTCCACCCAAGCCGGTTTGCCGTAGTCGAGCAACAGCGTCGTCGCACGGTTGGTGGGCAGCTTCGATCGGCACGCCGCCAGCATTGGCTCGGAGAAATCGACGAACGTTCCGGCCGCGCTGGGATATCGCTCCCAAATTGCCGCCCCGAGCACGCCATCTCCACAACCGAGATCGAGAAACCGCCGCACCGGTTTGCGGCGCATTGCCAGCAAACGCAGCATCACTTCAATCTGCGTCTGCGCCAACGGTATCGCCCCGCGCACGCCGGTCAGGAAACGGCGGGCCAGCTTCGCGGACTTCCACACTTCAGCGCGAGTGCGATTCATATCGTCTCCAAGTTCAGCTTCGTGCCTGTTGCTTTTGTTCATCTGGTGCCACTCACAGACTGACGGTTCCGGTAAGATACAGTATGGCCCGGCCTGCGATGCAGACCCGGTCGTTCAGCGTTCGGCAGCGCAACTCCCCGCCCCGTTTCGAGACCTGCCGGGCGACCAGTTGCGTCTTGCCCAGGCGACCGGCCCAAAAGGGCGCAAGGGCGCAGTGCGCCGATCCGGTCACGGGGTCCTCGGGGATGCCGTAGCGCGGCGCGAAGAAGCGGGAGACGAAGTCCGCCTCGACTCCCCTGGCCGTAAGGATGATACCGCGACACTCGATGGCCGCCAGCGCCGCCAGGTCCGGCGCGGCGCCCCGCACGGCCGCCTCGTCGGGCAACACGACCATCAAATCCTCGTCGGCCGCGTAGATTTCGTCGCAGGGGACGCCCAGCGCCCGGGCGAGACCGTCCGGCGGCGGAATCCGGCTGACCGGGGTGGCCGGGAAATCCATCTCCAGCAGATCCCCCTGCCGCGCGACGGTCAACGTGCCTTTCCTTCGGGTATGAAAGGCGATGGTCTCGCCGCTCCAGCCCCGGCAGGCGAAGAGAACGTAGGCGCTGGCCAGGGTGGCATGACCACAGAGGGCGACCTCGGTCGTGGGGGTGAACCAGCGCAACTCGAAACCATCCTTCGCTTCCACCAGGAAGGCGGTCTCGGAGAGATTGTTCTCGGCCGCGATGGCCTGCAGAAGGTCGTCGGCGAACCAGGATTTGAGGATGCAGACGGCGGCCGGATTGCCGGCGAAGGGTTTGCCGGCAAAAGCGTCGACCTGATATATGGGGATATTGTGGGAGATTGCATTAATCGCCTCCAGGTCCTCGGCGCGCGCCAGACGAATGAGTGGCGTTATCGATTCGGTAGCAGTTATCTTCATCCTGTTGTTTCCCGATAGGTTCGCGTTCGCTCCTGTTCAAGCGCTGCGGACAGTTTCGTATCCAGTTGGGACAGATCAGCGGGGTAGATCGATACCAGGCGCTTGCCTTCCTGCTGATAGAGTCTCTGCTTCAACAGCATGCCGATCTTGTAGTCGGTCGTGTCCAGCCCCCAGTACTCGATATACAGGTCGTAGCGCGGCAGATAGAAATCCGGCCGGATGGCGAAGCCCTGGATGATCTGGAACTTGTCGTCGTAACGATACTCGACGTCGTGGGCACGGAGCCAGGTCGCAATCCGCTTCTCTCCTTGCGACTGCACGACGGTCCGGTCTGCCGTGAGGATCGTCTTCTGGTTCTGCACCTTCATGTCGAAGTTACGGCGCTCTATGAACACGGCATCGAAACACCGGTTGCAGTAAATGCGCTGGAACTGGCGCTGCGACAGTTCGCGGTCTTCGCGAGTGGCATCGCCACCACACCGCGAGCAGGCGGCAGAGCCAAACTCGGACCGTGTCCGAACGGTCGCCTCAACTTGCTCAATCGCCCGCAGGGCCGCGCTCAAGACGTAGTCGGGTCCTGCGGGTCGGTTCGCGGCATCGCGGAGCGCAGGCAGTGCCGATTCGTCGCCGATCTTTCCAAGCGCCAGCAAGGCATACTGCCGCACCTGCGGATGCGCATCGCGAGTCAGCGCGCAGAGGGCGGGCACGGCGCTCTGGATCCCTTCATTCGTGGCCAACTTGCCCAGCGCCGAGGCAGCGGCGCGGCGAACGGTCGGGCCTGCGTGGCGGCAGAGTTCGATCAGTTCGCCGACGGCCCGCGCATCACCGGCTTCGCCCAACTCGACTGCGTGCCGCCGCGCTTGTTCGCTTGCGGTTTGTAATTGTCGTCGGTTCATTGCTCTCATCCTTTCCATCTCGCGCTGCTCGTCACGTCAGACGCGACAACCTACGGGAGTCAAGTCGCGTTGAACATACTACTTCTCCACCCGCCCGAAGGCTCGTAGTGTCCTGAGCGCATCCAGCGTCAGTACGCCCTGCCACTCGCGCCTGGCGAGCGGCCACACGTCCGGGAACACGTCGCCCCAGGACCAGGTGGGCGCCCAGGAACCGTCTGCAGCCTGTTCACCGATCAGGTAGTTGAGGTTGGCGTCCACCGCGTCGCGGAGCGCGGCGTAGTAGGGCGATTGCGGCGACTTCACCACGCTCAGCGGACGCAGCCCGTATTTGGGCCAGTTGGCCGGATCGCACTCGACCGTGGCGGTCACGGCTCGGGCCAGTTTCTGTCTCGACGCCTCCGGCAACTCGATCATCCCGGCCAGCCGCACGAAACAGAGC
>CAYOIT010000285.1:0-4988 GCA_964404035.1 uncultured Verrucomicrobiota bacterium
CCGGTGCGGAAAGGGTTGGTCACGGATGCGGCGTCATGGCCATTCTTGTATGAAAAGGCCGACGCGCCAGTGGGGTAGACAGAGTGTTACGGCTCACCGGGGACGGTTCGCCCTACCTGGCTGCCGCATTCTTCGCGCCAGCGGGGTGTTAAGGCTGCCGCATTCCTCGCGCCAGCGTGGTAGGGCGAGGCGTCCCCGCCGAGCCGTTGGTTCGGCCGTCGGGAGAGGTCGGTCCGCGTTACGGCTCACCGGGGACGGTTCGCTCTACCGGGCTGCCGCGTTTACCGGGCTGCCGCGTTTACCGGGCTGCCGCGTTTACCGGGCTGCCGCGTTTACCGGGCTGCCGCGTTTCTCGCGCCAGCGTGGTGTTACGGCTGCCGCATTCCTCCGCCAACGTGGCGAGGCGTCCCCGCCGAGCCGTTGGTTCGGCCGTCGGGAGAGGTCCGTCCGCGCGCTTGCAACCTAGGCCGGTTTCCAATACACTTTCCGCGATGTCAAAGGAACCTTCATTGAAACAGAGGCGTGTGTATCTCGTGGCGGCGGCGGTCGCGCTGACGACGTTCGGGCTGTATTGGCAGACGCGATCATTCGAGCATGTGCGGCTTGACGACGGCGTCTATGCACTGACCAATCCGATGGTTGAGAACGGGTTGACGTGGGAGGGCGTCAAATGGGCGTTCACAAACCGCGAGACGGGGAACCTGCATCCTGTAACCTGGCTGTCGCTAATGCTGGATGGCGAATTGTTTGCCATCGACATGGGTGCCATGCACGTGCACAACGCGCTGCTGCACGCCGTTAACGCGGCTCTTTTCTTCCTCTTTCTCCTGCTGCTGATCGAGGGCCGGCAAGACGGCCCGGGCGGCCCGTTCCACTCGCTACGTCCCATGCGCCACGCGCTGGCGGCGGCGGCGATAGCCGCGCTGTTCTGGTCGCTCCATCCGCTGCGCGCGGAGAGCGTGGCGTGGGTGTCGAGCCGCAAGGACGTATTGAGCGGGGTGTTCTGCCTGGCGGGGCTGATCGCCTGGCTCGTCAACGTGCGCGCCTGTTACGGCGACGCGCCGCGCTATGGCGGGTGGCGGATATTTTCCGGTGCTGCCGGGACTGCCGGGGCTTCCGGGCGCGCCGCCTTCTGGGTGACGCTCATCTGCTTCATTCTCGGGTACGGGTCGAAGCCCACGATGATGGTCTTCCCGGGCTTTCTGGCCCTCGTCGAGTGGCTGGAGGCGGGGCGGGTGCGATGGAAGCCGATGGCGTTGATGGGAGTGTTCGTCATCGGATTCGGGGCGCTCACGGTCTATGCGCAGGAGATCGCCATCATGGCGGACATTGCTGCTTCGACTCGTCTGTTCAACGGGTTTGTCTCCTATGCGACCTATTGGTGGCAGACGTTCGTGCCGGCCAATCTCTGCATCTTCTATCCCTACGGGTTGAATCTGACTTACTGGCGGATCGCCCTCGGCGTCTTGGCCGTAGGGCTGAGCCTTGCAGCGGTTTTATGGTGCTGGAGACGGCTTCCGGTCGTGTCGTTTATGTTCGGGTGGTTCGCGTGCGGTCTGATCCCGGTGATTGGCATCATCCATGTGGGCATTGCGGGTCATGCCGACCGGTATACGTATCTTCCCTCGCTGGGTCTCTCGGTCTGTCTGGCCGTCCTGCTTTCAATGGGAGTCGCGAAGGGTCGCTCCGTCCGATCTACTGTGATACAAGCGACCGCCGTCGTTCTGCTGGCGGGCTACGCTGTTGGCGGCTACCGACAGATCTCGACATGGCAGAACAACTTCACGGTGTTCAGTCAGGCGATTCGGGCGGTTCCGCAGAACGCGAAGGGATGGCAGCAGCTCGGTGCGGAGTATGCGAATCGGCTGAAGGACCCCGACAAGGGGATCGACTGTTACCGCCGGTCGTTGAGCTTCCACGAGACGGACGAATGCGCGGGGCAGTTGGCGCTGGCTCTGGCGCTGAGAGGGAAGCCGGGAGATTTTGTCGAAGTAAAACGGCTGACATCCAAAGTGGCGACGGATCCGTCGCTCGACGGGACTGGCGGGGCGTTAACCGCGCTGGGTGTGGTGGCGATGCGGGAGTTGCGGTGGGGGGATGCGGTCAGATACCTCTCCATTCCGGCGAACAACAAGCCGACGCCGGAACTATACATCTGGTTGGGGATGTCGTTATACCAAGCGGGACGCATCGGCGAGGCGGTCGCGTGTTTCAGGAGGGTTGCGGAAACCGCTCCGGAAGAGAGCGCACGCAAAGAGGGGCGGATGCGGCTGGAGTATATCGAACGGAAACAAGGGAGTCTGAAACAGTATGATCAGGAGGAACACCATGCGAACTGAAGCCATGATTTGTATGTTGGGTTACGTACTGACGGCCGGCTGTGCCCACATGGGTCAACCGGTGGCGCAATCCGAGGCCATTCCGCCGCACATTTGCATCGTGAATGTTGCCAAGGCTCTGGATCAGGAGCTCTTGCGCACGGCGGGGGAGAAGGGCGTCGCCGGGGTCATGCCCATGAATATCCGAACCGTGGAGGCCAAAGCATTCGGAGGAATGGAGCGTTTTGACCTGCGCAAGCCCGACACGCGGTTCGGGCCTAAAGCGAAACTGATCATCTACGTGGTGAACGATCCCGCTCTGCCCTTCCTGCTGGCGGTACCTGGGCACTGGTCTCTGGTCAACGTGCGTGGATTGGACAAAGGATTGAACGGCGACACGGCGAAATACGCCTTACGGTTGCACAAGGTCATATTGAAAGGATTGGCATACGCGGCAGGTGTAGGTGCCAACGCAGACGTCGGTCGCTGTGTGATGGCGCAAGGCAGTTTCGAAACGTTGGCGGGGATAGATGGGACCAGCAGCACATATTCGCCATTTGCGGCGTTTCCGCTAATGGACATTTTGAGCGCAAAAGGCGTGCTGAAAACCGAAGAGCCGGTTGAATGAAAAGAATGGCCTGTTTGGTGGCGCTTGTCACTTTTGCAGTCTACCTTCCGTCGGCGCGCTACGGGTTCGTGGGCTTCGACGACGGCGAATACGTTTTCGGCAATCCCATCGTGACCCAAGGGTTCTCGGGAACAGGCATCAGGTGGGCTTTGTTTCAGCCCAATGCCGCAAACTACCATCCGCTGACATGGCTCTCGCTAATGACGGATGTGGAGTTTTTCGGTGTGAATCCGCATGCCATGCATCTGCACAATAACGCATTGCACGCTGTGACTGCAGGTCTGTTCTTCCTGTTGTTGGTCAGGCTACTGGTAACGAGAGAACGGGAAGGGGCTGTCGACGGGCATCCGAGTTCTCGTGCTTCTCTTCTGATAAGCGCTGCCATTGCAGCGCTCTTTTGGTCCCTCCATCCGCTTCGCGTGGAGAGCGTGGCGTGGGTGTCCTCCCGAAAGGATGTGTTAAGCGGCGCGTTCTGCATGCTGGGACTACTGGCCTGGCTCGCAAACGTGCGGGCGCATCACGGCGAAGGGCCGCGTTACACGGGATGGCATGTCTTCGGCCAGTCGCAGGGGCATACGAGGCTTCGGGGAAGGTGCGTGGCCATGCTCTGCCTGACCTTCGTCTGCTTTGTCCTGGGGTATGGCGCCAAGCCGACCATGATGGTCTACCCGGCGTTTCTGGCCTTGGTGGAATGGATTGAGACAGGACGGATCAGGTGGAAACTGATGCTTATCCTGGTCGGAATATCCGGTCTCTTTCTTGGCCTGACAGTCATGGCGCAGTCGGATGCCATTGAGATGTGTGTCGCGTCGCCTTCTGCACGCATCAGCAATGCCCTCATTTCCGTCTTCATCTATCTGCGACAAGTTCTGTATCCTGCACGGCTTTGTTGTTTCTATCCCTACAACCTGCCGTTCGCCACGTGGCAGGTCCTGTTAGGGATATCAGCCGTATTGGCCCTCGTGGTGTCGGTGATTGTGTTCTGGCGGCGCGCTCCTTTCCTTGCGTTTGGGGCGGCCTGGTA
Source organism: uncultured Verrucomicrobiota bacterium (assembly GCA_964404035.1). GTDB lineage: Bacteria > Verrucomicrobiota > Kiritimatiellia > CAIKKV01 > CAITUY01 > CAMBRF01. The sequence goes on from CAYOIT010000285.1 coordinate 3,971, forward strand.
CATGGTTGCGCTGGTGCCTGTGGTGGGACTGATACAAGTAGGGAGTGCCAGCCATGCGGACCGTTACACCTATCTGGCCACGCCGGGACTCTCCGTCGCACTCGCCGCGCTCCTGTGTTCGGTGTTCAACGGAAAAAGAGACCGGCAGGCAGCGGACAGGCATTTCTGGCCTTTACGTCTCACGCTCCACGCTTCACTCGGCGCGGCGGTTCTTGCCGGGCTCCTGATTTCGACGCTGTATTACCAGTCTTTCTGGCGTGACACCGTTACGCTTTTTGAGCGGGCGCTCGCCGTCACGGATCGGAATGGCATGGCCTACAATGCGCTGGCGGATATCTACTCCCGGACGCCCGGAAAGCAGCAGTTGGCGGGGGAGTATTGGTGTAAGGCTCTGGCGATCAATCGCAACTGCGAGACGCTTGCGAACGTCGCCTTGCTGTTTCTTCAGACCGATCCTGGGCGTCGTGACGCGGCATACGCGCTTGCGCAAGAGGCCTTGCGTTCCATCGCGCCAGGTTCGGCGGATAGGAGCGGGAGCGAGAACGAACTGGGTCAGAAGCACGCCTTTCTTGCAGTCGGGGTTTACCACCTGCAACGGGGCGAGTGGCGGGCGGCGGCACATTATCTCCCTCTGGCCAATATGACCGGCCTGTTCACGAGGAATCCCCTGTATTGGGAGTGGGTGGCAATTGCCAATTATCGCACGGATCAATTGGATGGAGCGATGGATGCGATAGAGCATGCCATCCTTCTGATGCCCAATCATGAGCGCTATACAGCTATGCGTGATCTGATCGGAAAAGGCATCCAAGCGCGGCACGGGGGAGGCGAACCGTGACAGGCGAACGTACCATGAAAAAATACTGTCCATGGCTGTTAGGTGTGGGGATACTCGCGTTGCTGCTGGCCACGCAATGGAACTGGTTTGCCATGCCGTTCGAGCGGGATGAGGGCGAGTATTCCTATGCCGCCTGGTTGCTGCAGACGGGTGGTGTTCCGTACGCGGAGTCTTTTCTCC
>CAYOIT010000286.1:0-4965 GCA_964404035.1 uncultured Verrucomicrobiota bacterium
TCAAACACGCCAGAGCACTGGCGAACAGCATCCCTTCGGCAAAGTTCCACAGCATTCAAGGCGGCCACAATGATTGGTCGAAAGAAGGGCGCGTGGCAATTAGGAATCCATGAGTGATCCACACCCGGCCACGGTCACAGTCTCTGGCCTTCCGCCCTGACGGGATGGACTGCCTCCTCAGGCTGGCGGCAGAATGAGTCCGATGGTGCGTCCTCCCGATCGGAAACAAAGAGAAGATGATGCGGCTTGTGTGGATTATAGGCCTTCCAGCGAGTCGCCCATGAGAACGGTCGTGTCTGAGACGGCCAGCACCGTGACGTAATGGCCGACGAGAAAGCCGTACCTCACGGATGGAGTACCTTCAATCGAAAGAAGGCCGCCGGGTTCGTCGTTGACTGGTCGACAACAACATTCCCGTCATTGGCATCGGTCACAACGGTACCCAGCACGGAAGACCACTGCTGCCCGGCCAGTCTTTCGGCGATGATTACCCAATTCGTGAAGCGAAGGTCGCAGATAGTCTCGACATTGAAGGTGATGTCCGTTGCCGTAAGATAACGGGAGAAGGATACGCCGCAAGCATGCGGGATGAGCGAAGACCCGGAAAGCGACTGCGGATCAGAACCGATCGCGTATTCAAAGAGATTGAGAGACCCGTCATGATCAGGGTCCGCCATATCGCCGGCGATTGCGGACATATTCGCATTGGTACCAAACTGCTGAAGCTGCCAGCCGCCGAATGGACCGAGGTGGTTGCGCCATGCAAGTCCCTCACGCGTTACGATCCACGGGTGGTCAAACAGGTTGGACGCCCCAATGTTGTCCACCAGCCCGTACAGCTTCGCCACCGTGTTGGAAAAGCTGTTGTAGATGCCGAAATAGGAGAGGCGTGGGAAGTTGTTCGAAATCGCAGTGATATAGGTCAGGTTCGTAAACGTTCCGTCCAGAATCGCTGACGGCCCACCCTCGGGAATCGCAAGCGGCTTCGGATAGTCGCGAGAGAGCCGGTCGAGATCGAACGGTAGCGTCCAGTCGTCGTCGTACACATTCACCCCGAACACATCCACCACGTCGTTGCCCGGATAGTAATAGGTCACAGGCACCTGATGGTGCGGGCCGTCCAGTGCATCGTAGACCCACAAGACATGGTTCAGGCCCTGGCTTTTCGCGAGGTAATCGAAAGTCCAACGGTACAGGGAAATGTACTCGTCACGTGCGCGCCGTTGGAACCAGTTCTGCCCGCTGTTACATTCGCAGAGCGGGCGAAACAACACCGTCATACCGGCCTCTCCGAGCTGCCGCAGGCCGGCGGCGACTTCGTCGAGCGTCGCCAAGTAGTTCGTATGCGACGGCGATCCCGGGGTAAAGAGAGCAGGAAAATCCACATTATTCGTGTTGCCGGAAAATCCACGATTCCAGGGATTGTCAGGATTCCATTGGATATGCACCAGGCCGCCGGCATTCCAGTAGTTGGTCGCGTGCGGGGTAATTACCGCGTGGTTGATTGGCCCGTTGATCATGTCATAGACCACGCCCAACATCGCGGGCCAGCGCCCTGTCTCTTGTTCGAGCGCCATGACCTGGTTCGCGTAGTCGGTCGCCGTGTCAGTCACCACCTGCCCGACCAGCACACGCTGCGTTGACAGGCTCGGCAACGTTGCAAGGTAGCTGAGCAGCGCCCGCGCTTCCGCCGTTGCATTCGTATTCGCCGGTTGCGCCGGCCTCGAAAGCGCGTTCGTCGGATCTGTCGCCGCCCAGTACTCCTGGACATTGCTGAAACCATCGCCATCCAGATCCGTCGCGCCGATGGCATCCGGCAGATGGAACAGCGACTCCCACCCATCGGGAATCTGGTTTGTGTTCGCGTCTGCGCTTCCCGGCGCAGGATCCACGTCATCCGTCAGCCCGTCGCGATCCGTGTCACGCACGATGCGGATCCGGTCGAGAATCGCAGGCGGATAGAAACGCTCCGTAATCTGTCCGATCTCGAACCGCAGCGACGCCAGCGCAAGCGTCCCCTGCCACGTAATCGTTCGTCCGCCACGCACTGTCACCCAGCGTCCCACCGCGTCCGCAATCATCTTTTCAGCCAGGATCAGCGTACGGATCCCCGCATCATCCACCACCTGCATTGTTGCGCGTACGCTTCCCGGTGCTGCCATGTTCACGGAGAACTCAATGCCGAAATAGCCCCCCGCCCCCTCAGACAGCAGGTTCGTCGTGATATTCTGCGTAACGTGGTGCGACAGATTCGTCCTGTTCGCCACCTGCATGGCAAGCACGCCATCGATCGCATTGGTCGTCAGCGTGAACTGCGCCCCACCGCTTTGCCCAAACAAGAGCCAGTTCGAAGAGCCTTGCTCGAAAGAACCGTTCGACACGATATTGCCGGTGGACGCAAGGCCGTGAGCAGCGGTCAACATCGCCAAGAAAGTCAAGGTTTGCAGGGTTCCACGCATCCTCATACCCATGTCTTAGCGTCCGGTTTGGCTTTCTCCAAACTCCCGGCACGCCCGGACCATGGCGACGAAGTTCTCCGGTTTGACTGAGGAGTGGATGCTGTTCGAGGAGGTCAGGATATAGCCGCCGCCCGCGCCGGCGTCGGCGATGGCCTGCCGAACCGCCTCGCGCACCTGCTCAACCGTCCCGTGCGGAAGCAGGTGGGCGCAGTCGATGTTGCCGGTAAGGCAAACCCTGTCGCCCACCAGGCGCTTGACCGTCTTCAGGTCCATGCCGGCCACCGGCTCGATCGGATTGATCCCGTCGGCGCCCGTGCCGACGATCATGTCGAGCAACGGGTAGATATTGCCGTCACTGTGCTTGATGCAGAACGCGCCTTCCGCGTGGATCAGGTCCACCATTTTCTGCAGCCGTGGCAGGATGAACTGCCGGAACACGTCGGGGCTCATGAGCGGCCCCTGGTTGTGCGCATAGTCATCGCCCAGGATCACCACCTCCGCCCCGGCGCGGATGGCGTTGCGCACGATACGCAGGTTGGTGTCGAGGACCTTGTCCATCACGGCCTCCGCCAACTCGGGTTCGACCAGAAGATCCGCGAGCAGGTTTTCTATGCCGAGCAGATAGGCCGACCACATGAAGGCCGCGCGGTGGTGGAAGCAGATGGCCCGCCTGCCCTTGTAGCGCGCCACGAGGTCACGCAGCTTTTCCAACCGGTGCGGCGCGTCAGGGTCCGGGGGCACGTAGCGCCGGGCATCGTCCAATGAGGCGATCGGCCCACGCAGCGGGTGCGCCACGGCCTCGGTGTTCTCCTGGTAAACGACGCCCCATTCGTCCTCGAACGTGCCGTCCGGAAAGGTTCGCACGCGCTTGAACTGCGCCCCGCAGCCCACGCCGTCCATGTCGAGCCGGTCCATGCAATCCGCCGCGTCGCGGCACCCGGGCAGCGCTGCGCGCGCGACTTTTTCATCCACCACAAACTCCAGCGCCGGCACCCGGTCGGGTTGCTGACGCCGCAAGGCGGTGAAGACGCGGTCTCGCGAATCAGTTGTCATGGGTTATCGCTGCCTTCGACAAATCGACCATGCGGTTCCTTTAACCCCTTGGGCGGGTAGCCTGGCTCGCAGGGACGCGGGAGCCGCTGCTCCGCCGGCGGGAGAGGCGGGCCCCCGCGCCGGGGCTTTGCCGCATAGTAATAGGCCGTGCTGGAGTAGTCGTTGCTGAGCTTGTTCGCGTGTCCGTGCTCGATGGACACAACGATGCTCTTGCGGAATCGAACCGGGTCCTCGATATGATAGCGGTAGGCGGTGTTCTTGCCCTTCCATTTCCACTTCGGATTCCCGCTGTAGAGAATGACCCCGTGGTAGGGGGCGTTGTATTCCTGAGTCGGGCAATAAGCGCAATTGAACCAGTCCTCCGTACCCGTTCCGTGCAGGGACGGCGGCCACTTCTCACCGTCGATGAAGATCATGTCATCCCCCTCGCCGTACCAGTCGTTCGGATTGCGCTGGAAGCAATCGATGTCGAGGTGGGCGCCGCAGTAGATTCCACTGCCCCTGGCATCGAGGATGACGTAGTTCTCCTTCCCGTCCTTGTTTCGAATCCGCGGATCCGCGTTCCAGTACCCCGTCTCGCCGCCGGGCTGAAGCCGCTCCTCGAAGGCCCACCCCTTCGTGTCGGTCTCGCGCCGCCATTGGACGTGGAAGTAGGCCAGGCCGGCCGTCGCCTTGGACGTACGGTAACGTTCGTAGTCCACGTAGAAGTAGTGGCCATATCGCTCCGGCCCCTGGTTTTCGACCTCGATGACCGCTCTCTTCCGAAACGGCATCGGCCACCAGCAGTTGAACCCCGTGCCGTTCTCCGGGCTCATTTGGAGCGGCAAGGTAATGAAGGTCTTCCGCATCCCGTGGCCAAGCCCGAAGAAGTCGCCGATCGGGCACTCCACCGACGGTTCCTTGCAGCCGTCCCAGTACATCCGCAGCACGATCCGGCGACAGTAGTCCTCCTTGGGAATGTCCAGTGCGGTCCAGATGTGCTTGATGCAGCCCGGGCCCTTGATGTCGGCCAGCACACGGCGTTCCCCGGGTTCGATGCCCCATGAATCGGCGTTGCCGCCGGTCACGTCGCAGCTCGACGCGCGGTGGCTGGTGCAGTCCCGAAGCAGCGGCAGAGACGAGAGCGTGGTTTGTCCAATCACCGTTTCCTCCTCCCCGCCTTTGCGATCTCGCAGTTGCTCCGCAACCCATGACCCTCGCGGGCCGTTCCGTCAGGCGGAAGGGGCATGCTATCACGTCGCGCCGCAGAGGCAAAATATTGACCACGCTTGCCCTCGGACTCCAGTTGAGGAGGCGGGCGATTTGACCTTTCTTTCACGCGCATTCGCTTTACTATTCCAGCTGAAAGCATGAGTTGTCGATGACGGTCTCTGCGTCCTATGGGACGCCAGTGTAACCGAAAGGAGATCAGGTCATGTCAAAAGTATTGATTGTGTATTGCAGCATGTCCGGA
>CAYOIT010000287.1:0-4952 GCA_964404035.1 uncultured Verrucomicrobiota bacterium
TGCTTGCGGGAATATGCGGCTGCTTCAGACTCCACCTGGAAAACGCGTTCTTCTCCAAATCCAACTGGGCGACACTCTCGATGGCGATGGCATATTTTTCCGAGAGATAGGCATCGGTCTGCCGGCGCTCTTCCGGGGTCAGTGCGTGGTCGTAGAGCAGCACCTCGGCCATATCGCCGTTGAACTGCGTCTCGCCCCTGTTGTTGCAACCGATGGCGGCCTGCGCAAAGAGGACGGGCTTGAGCGGGTCCGGGCTTTCAACCCGCTCCTGGGCGTGGCCATTGGCGAAGGTCTCCAGATATTGGCCTTGCGCGCCAGCACGCCCGGCGACCAACGTCATCATCTGCGCCCCGCGCTGATGCCCAAACAGCGGAAACGGTCTGCCGATCGCCAGTTTGCTGCCGCATAACTGCAGGCCGCCCATGGCACGCAGGCACCCGTCCCGGCCCGGAGCGCTGTCAAACACGCCGGGCCGACTGAGGTTGTTTCCGACGACGACGCAGGTCATTTCGGGATAGTCGCCCTTCACTGGAAGAGTAAAGTACTGAACAATTTTCGGATTGACCTTGTCATTCCCTTCGAAGCGAACCACAGGGCGGTTGTTCATGGCATGCGGAATGAATTTCGGACGGTTGGCGAGCGTTGCCGTGGTGAGTGGCGCCTTGCTCCCGGCCACGTTGGGCCAGGCTTCAATGGCGGCCCCCTCGTCGAGGCCTGCGAGGTCATCGGCCCGGGCCCAAACCAGCAGACCCTTCGTGGCGGGTTGACTTTTCACCGGCGGCGGCGATGGCAGCGGGGCGGGCGCGACATAGCCGAAGGGCAGTGTCGGGTCATCGGTTTTCTTTTCCGCGATCCCGTACTTGACCATCAGATACCGCTCGACCGCCTGCCGTTCGGCCTCGGGCAGTGCCCCGTCATACATCAGCACCTCGAAGATCTCGCCATTGAACGTGCCGCTACCCCCGAGAGAGGATTTCCCCTTTGCGAAGTAGATGCCATACAGGGAATTGGGATCCGTCCCCGATCCTTGAAGGGCTCCATTGGCAAAGGTGGCAAGGCTGGCAACACCGGCCTCATCCACCTGCGCACGGATGGTCGCAACGGCACTCGTGGTCTTCCCCCGGAGATCGGGAAATCCCCGTCCGACAGCCGCCTTGGTGCCGCACAATTGCACAAACCCAATGGCGCGCAGGTCACCCTCCCGGCCCTGAGCCGACTCGAAAAGTCCTGGACTGTCAAGATTCCGCCCCGCCACAAACAGGGTGATTCCCCGCCACTCGCCCACGAAAGGCATGGACAGGGAGCTTGTCACCGGCGGGGTCGCCTTGGCCTGATTGACGAAGACGACGCTCGGGACTCCTCCGGTTCCGTCACATTTGAATGTGGGGCACGAATCACCCTCGCCCTTCAGATCGTTGTGCAAACCACTGGCATCCGGCCAGACTGCCACCCGCGCATTGTCCTTGAGAAGGCTTTGCAGATCTCCGACTTTGACCCACAGGACTAGGCCGGGCATCTTCTCGCGATTCTCCGCGGGAGCGGCCTGGCAATCCAGCCCCGACAACCCAACGGCCAACTCGATCGCAATGGCTGACACCAAGCCCAAACAGGCTGCGATGTAACGGTAAACACTACGCTTCTTAATCATTTCATTTAACCCCTTTTGTTATTCAAATGTCGCCAGTGCTCCGGCTTCCTTCACGTTGAAGGTACCGTAGGTCGCCGGCCAAGTCAGATATTTCTGCACATCGCCACCGGGGAGATCGTTGTCATTGATCATGAAGCCAATCCAAAAGCTGCCACCCGGGCCAACCGTCTCAATCAGCTTGGGATCGCCATCCATAGCCACTTCCGGGGTCAGCGGCAGCTTGAATTCGGTGACGATGACCTTGGAGTCGCGAAGGTCCACCCCGTAGATGGCTTCGATCAACTGCCTTTCCTCAACCTCGTTGGCGTTGTCCAGAATGCGGATCGAGCGCGGCACCTGTTCGTTGGTGTAGAGACGGTCCGCCTTCGCCGCCACAAATTTGTTGCGGAAAACCGTCGGCCCTTTGTCGGTGGTGATGGAAACGTTGAATTTGAAGCCCTGCATCAAGCCGTTGATCGCCATCTCGATACCGTCCTGCTGATACATCTTATCAAAGTTTTGATGCATGGTGACCCTATCATCAAAGACCAGCGTCTGCACATAGAGGTCGGTTCCGCAATAGGCGAGGCGGATGACCGCGCTGCAGTCCTTCGGGCCCCGAATGTCCGCCGAGCCGGTTTCGGGGGTGACGATGGCGACCGGAACAACGCCAGCAGTGCGCCATTTCAGGAAATCCCCATCAATGTTCAAAGGCTTCTCCAGGCGCCGAAACGTGATTTTGGTTTTCGGCAATTCCGGCGCTTTCACCGGTGGCAGCCCAGGCAAAGCGGCCAAGGTCGCGGCCCTCGCCTCATCGATGCTCACCGCCACGCGTTGACGTTTGACCTGGTCGGCCCCAGTGATCTCGAACCAGTGGAAACCGTTGGCGGCGTAATCCCCCAGGATGTAATAGGGCTTGCCATCGTTGCCAACCCAGGCCTGCTGCTGCTGGGCGTGATCCGACCACATCCCGTGCCAGCGCGCCTCTGGCGGCATCGAAAGAATCCCCAGTCCCAGACCGTCGTTGTCCATCGCCATGTAGTCGCACTGCTTGGTGGTCATGCCCAAGACCAGATTGTGTTCCGGAACGGACTGCACCCCCTGCGATCCCTCAAGATGGTTCAGTTTGAAGATCCAGCGCAGCGACCCATCCTTGCTAAAACCGGCGATGTCGGTTCCAGCGCCATTGCCCAATCCCATGCCGCCGGAGGTTGTGAGCCAAATGGATCCGGCATAGCCGCCGTCATTCAGGCGTGCGAGCTGCACGGTGCGGCGCGTCAGGGTCTCGCCGGTCGTATAATCAAAGGGCGAAACCATCTTTGATGTTTTTCCGTCGAAGGTGCAGGGGATGATTTCGGGGCTGGTCCAATTATAAACGGGCCAGGTTTTCGAGGGATCAAGCCCGGTCATCTTCACCAGGCGCGCCGTTGTTCCATCTCGCGGGGGACTGGTAAAGACCAGGTCCCCGCTGTCATCCCAGGGCAGACCGCCGTAGCGATCCCAGGGTATAACCACAGCTTTGCCGTCGGCCAATCGGATCTCCGTCACCTCGTCGCTGGCGTCTATCATGCCGTCGCGATTGCTGTCATGCTGCTCCACGAGGGTCTTGCGGGCGGAGTCGTAGTAATACAGCGTCACCGGAACCGCGTCGCGCGCATCGAAACGCAACACCACCAAGCCCTGCGCCTGCTGCTTGCGGTCAATCGGGCCCTGGGTCTGCAGCTTGCCGTCGGCGGTCTTGCCGGGATCCCCCAAGACGACTTTGCAGATACCGAAGTTCTTGCCACCAACAGAGAAGTAATTGCGCGGGTCGCGGACTTCGTATTCATAGGCGGGCTTGCGCCAATTGCCGTCCGGAGCCCACGCCTTGTTCTTGCAATCCATTTTGATCGAATAGCGCCCATCAATGCCCCAGACGCGCACATCCTTGTCTCCGGCAAAGCGGCCGAGGTAGTTGTGCTGCCCCCAAAAGCCGAGTCCCTGCTTTTTCAAGGATCCGTCAGCACCCCAGAATGACACGCGTTGCGCATCCACCACGGCGGTATCGCCCTTGCTGTTGATGGCGACATGCATCTTGGCCGGTTTGCGGTCCGAGGCCTGGAACCAGAAGCGATCGGGCTGCTGTGGCCCGTAGGGGCCGTCGCCGGTGCCGATGGCCTGTATCGGCTTCAAGTTGCCGGGCTCGGAAATATCAAACACATGGATCTTGCCGGTCGCCGGTGAGAGGGCCGCCAACCGCCCGTTGTTGGCGGAAACGCGCGTGATCCCGGCGACAGGGGCGTCCGTGGCCTTGACGGCGCCGGATACCGGGTCCAAGGCCAGCAGTTTGCCTTCGGCGTTGATGACCCAGAGCAGGCCGTTCTTAGTGTCGGCCGTCACGCTCAAAGCCCCGGCAATGTCGAACGCGGCCGTAAACTTCGGATCCGCCGCATCGGCGGCAAAGATCTTCCCGGCGGTGGGATCGCTGATAAAGAGTCGCCCGTTCAACAGGGCCATGCCGTAGGTCTCTTTGGAGAAACGTTCCAGGTAGAACCGGTTATGCTCGCCCGGAGCGATGGGGTTGATCTGGCCAGATTCCAGATTGATCTTGCGAAGGTTATGCCTGCCCTCACCGGCCCGCTGCAGGTAATAGAGGTCGGTCGCGTCGACGGCGACGCCCACGTTGCCGCCGCCGCCGGGCATCATCCAGCGCGGGGTCTTGTATGCCGCGTCAAACGCACGGATACCCATGCCATTCTCAAAGGAATTCTGCAGGATGTACAAGCGGTCCTGCGCATCGAAGGCGAACATCTCTTCGGGCCAGGAACAGTTATCACGGCGGTCACTCGAGGTGCCGAAGTTACCGGCCAAACCCAGGTACTTATTGCTCAACTGGCTTTCGACCACGCGTACCTCGTATTGACCCGCAGGCAGGGGGCGGTTCCAATTATCGCGCGGCGGCAACCAGAAATCATGCTTGCCCTTGTGCAGAGGCAGGTTTTGAAAAAGCGTCGCGACCTGGACGCCACGCGCATCATAGAGCCCGGCGCTCTTGACGCCGTCGTCCGAGGAGATTTCAAAGGATCCATCAGCCGTGCGGGTAACAGGAAGGGCGGTTTCGAATGCGCCCAGGTCGACCGCGCCGCTGCGTTTGTTGCCGAGGATGTCGGTTTTTGGAGCGGTAACTCCATCGAGTGCATCTACGCCCCAGTCCGATGTCGTGGCCAGGCTTGGCGCCCAAGACAGCGAACTCGCGGGCCGGTAATCGCTCTGTACGGCATCGGCAAAGTTGACCGGCAGGCTGAGCGAGTGGGCATCCCATCCGGAAAGCCGTTGCCAGCCCGCG
>CAYOIT010000288.1:0-4951 GCA_964404035.1 uncultured Verrucomicrobiota bacterium
TGGAACCTCTGTCATTGCACCGCTTCGCTCCAGCCGCTGCGCCTGGTCATGACCACCCCCAGATTCTCGATGCTGGCGGGGTCTACCCCGCTCAGGCAGGTGAAACCCGCCGACCAATCGTCATAATTGTTGATGCCGGTGAGATCGATCTGGCCGGCAGCATGCGCTCCCGTCCCGCTTGTTCCGTCCCCCAGCAGCAAAGGACAGAGGCCACCGCAAAGCCGGGCACCGGAAAGCGCGGTATCCGGCAGGCGCGAAACGTAGAAGGAACTGGCCGAAGGAGCCGATGGAGTACCGATCACGGCGGCCCGGGCGATGATCGTCACCGGGATCGCCGCTGTGCCGACGGTCTGGCTGTTATTGACGGTATAGGTGCCCGTGCCGCCGGTCCCGGAAACGCGTGCGGTGATCACCGTATTGACGCTGACGCCGGCCCCGAAGAGCGCGTCGCCCGCGCTCAAATTCGTTGCGTTTATCTGGATGGGGTTGGCAGGGATACTGGTAACGGTCAGCGTGGTGCCGCTGATATAGCCGAGGACGCTGTCCGGAGCGAACAGGCCGGTACCGGAAACAACCCCGATTGCCGTACCCACCGATGGGGCCGTTCCGCTTGCGTTGTAAACCATGACATGGGTACTCTTGGATTGTTGGTTGGACGTGGCAGCGCCGAGGCTGATTGTTTGTTGGCTGCCGCTCAGCAGATAGTCACCCGTACCTCCCGCGCCGGCGCTGGCGCCGCCTGTCTGGCCAGCAGTGGGGTAGGCCAGCGTGCGGGTGCCGTAATAATCCCCGGCAGACAATACGCCGCTGCTGGTGTTGCCGAGCGGGGTCACGGCGGTGACCCTGAGCACGCTGCTGGCGGCCGTGATGTCCCTGCTGCTCACCGTTTGGGAAACGCTGACGGTATAGGTGCCGGTCCCTCCTGTGGCGCCTGTTCCGAATGCCGTAATCGTGGTCCCGGTGCTGATATTGGTGCCGGTGTCGGTGCTGCTGAGCGTGTCGCCTTTTCGCAGCTCGCCGGTGGGGGTGGCGACGGTCAGCGTCGTGCTGGCGGCCGTGATGGTCGTGCTGCTCACCCCCTGGCTTTGGCTGACCGTATAGGTTCCCGTCCCGCCGCTGCCTGTTCCGAATTCCGTAATCGTGGTCCCGGGGCTGACGCCGGTGCCGCTGAGCGTGTCGCCCACGCTCAGCGTTCCCCAGTTGCTGCCACCGGTAATACTGCTGACGGTCAGTCGTGTGCTGTTTCGGGTTGCCGTGATGGTGGTTCCGGAGGAAACAGCGGTTGTTGGTGCCAGGCTGACGGTATAGGTACCTTTCCCGCCCGTGCCTGTTCCGAATTTAGTAATCTTGGTTCCGCTGCGGACATTTTTGCCGCTGAGCGTGTCGCCCACGGCTAGCGTGTAGCCGGTAGGCGCGGTGGAGACGGTCAGGGTGGTTTTGCTCTTGGGAATCGCGCCTTTAAACGTAAACGTGTCCCCGATCGATCCGGTAAACGTGGCTCCGATCGATCCGGTAACAGTGGCCCCGACGCCTCCGGTGAAATTCGCGCCGCTGCTGGCACCCGCCGTGCTGGCGTAGTAGCCGCGGTTATAGGCATACCAGATTTGTGAATACATCTTGTCGCCCTGCGTCCCGGTCATCGTCGTTTGCCGGTATATCGGCTGACCGTTCAGGCTCAGGCCAGTCAACGGGCGTTCCGGTACCGTCCCGCTACCGGCGTAATAGGCCTTGCCGCCAAAACCCATCAGCAGCGTGTCCGCGTTCCCCGCATTGGACCAGTTGGCGCTTGTCCCGCTGGCGGGGTTGCAGGTCCAGGTGGGCGGGAGGTAGCCGTGTTGGTACTCCGATGTATTACACACGGTATCGGCCCCATTGCCAACATAGTAGGTGACGGGTTGCGTCCTGAAAGTTGTCGACGCGACACATTGATCATTGGGCGACCGGGCATAGGACCCGACGTGTGTGACCGTTCCGCCTAGCCCGCCCAGCGGACGGAACACTACCCCGACTTCGACATAGTTGCGGTCGGTGTAGGCGCCCAGCGCAGTCTTCAACTCTTCGTTGATGGTGTAAATGCCCGCCGTGGCCACCGTGGCAAAAACGCCCTGGCTGGCGGTGTTGTTGTAATAGGTTCCTGCCAGTTTCCAGCTCTCGGTGCACGATGTCAGGCTGCCGGATCCGTTGTCGGTGCAGTATCCGGCGACCGCATCGCCCCCCCAGTTGGTCTTCGGGTTGTAGGCCAGGTGGGTGAAGGCGAACGAATTGTCGGAGGTGGTACTGAGGTTCAGCGCAAACTGGTGGCCATAGCCTTCGATCCCATCGCCTCTGTTGGCGGACATCGTGGCCTCGATGCTGCGTGACGAGGAGCCGACAGCCCCCCTGACCGTCAGATCGCATCGTTCGCAGACGGGATTCGCGCCGCCGCAGAGAGCCGGCGTCGATAGGGCATCCGCATAGATGTACGATCCCCGCCCCAGCGTCACCGACTGGTTCTTCAGGCCCGTGCAGCTTGTATTGGTATTGGTGCCCGCCGCCGCCGCTGTTTTCAAGCTAGCCTGCGCCCGTTCCAGCCCGCTTTCCGCCAGAAACAAGGCGGCTATCCGCTCATCGTTGATGGCCGCATCCATCGCCGACGAACCGGAAATGGTCAGCCCGGCCGTCACCGCCGCCGTCAGGATGAACACCAGCAGCATGGCGATGAGGAGGCTGGCGGCGCCCCGCTGGCGGGCTGGAAACGCCTGGCGGCGAGACGGGTTCATGTTTATTGGTTCCTCAAGCCGACGCGGGTGCGCTGGGTATAGTCATTGTTGTTGTGTCTCAGCGTGAGGCTGATCTCCACATAGCTGACACACGTAACGACGCTCATGCAGTTGACGTTTCCATCCGGTACGGCGGTGTTGCCGTTCTGTTGGTAGTAGGCGAAAGCCAGGTTGCTTGCCGCGCCGAGTTCATCGGTCAGCACCTGCGCCGCGTTGCCCGCCACATCCGAATAGGCCAGCGTCACGGCGGAGCCGGTGGTGCCGATGGTGACGGTTCTCCAGGCAGCGCAATGCCGGTCGGTGGGGGTGGTGGTTTTGATGGTGAAGGCGGTGCACGTCCTGAATGTCAAGCTATTCGCTCCCATCGCGCTGATGCAATAGCGATTGGTGGTGGGAGTGCTCTCGCCGCAATCGGTATCCGTGGGGGTAGTGTCGCTGGCGTAATAGACCTCGCGGATCTCGCGCGCCAGCCGCTCCGTGGCGTAGCGCAACTTGTCGAGCACCACTACATCGCCCAGGATGTTGTCATAGGCCCGCAGGCTGGCCAGTGCGAGCGGCGCCAGCATCGCCGCCATGATGCCGGTCATCACGGTGACGATGACCAGTTCGATCAGCGTGAAACCGCGCGACCGATGCCTGCCCGGCCGCATCAGTAGTCCACCAGCATGACGGTGATCGAAGACGTCAGGTCACCGCTGGTCACCGTGACCAGGACGTTCTTGCAGTTATCGGTTCCGCTGGGGCAGGGCGAGCCGGTGCCGCTGATGGTGGTGACGGCCACGCTGCGCGCATATCCTGCGACCATGGGCGGCAATTGCCCGGCGGGCGAGTCCGTGGTCGAGTTGCACAGGTTGGTGTTGATGCTGGTGCTGGTGGCCCAGCCGAACGTCGAGGCACGCCGCGTCGCCAGCACCCGCTCCGCGCATTCCTGGGCATACTGGGCCGCCTGCTGCGCGCGTTCGTTGGTGCTCAGCGATGTCGCCGCAACGTTGAACAGCGGCGTCAGGCCGACCAGGCCGACACCGACCACGACGATCACCATCACCAGTTCGATCAGGGTGAAACCGTGGTCGCTGCGCATGTCAATAGCTCGTCCGGGCAAAGCCCGTGACCGGCAGCACCGTGACCGACACGCTGCGGCCACTGCCCGTCAGCGTGTAGCTGCGGGTGGCGGTGATCAGGCTGCCGCCGGATTGCGGCCGGCCCATGCTGTCGAAATCGAGGATGTTGCCGGCCGGTGAAAGTGTCACGCCATCGGTCAATGTCACGCTGAAATTCAGCCCGGTTGCCGGATCGACCAGCGCGCTGCGGGTGGTGCAGGCGGAGGTGGCGCAGGTCGCTACCGAGTAGCCGCCGCCACCCGCCGCCACCGTCAGTCGCAGCCTGGCGCCGCGACTGATGGCCAGCAACTGGAGATGGGAAAGATTGCGGCGAAACTGATCGGCCTGGGTGGTCACGCTGTGCTGCGCCCTGGCGCTGATGTCGGTCACCACGACGGCGGACAGGATGCCCATCATGACCATGGTGATGACCAGTTCGATCAGCGTGAAGCCCCGGCAGCAAATGCTCGTCATGAGGGTCGGGACGCGTTGATCAACCTATTGCCGGAGTCAGGCAGGAGGGCGCATCTTCAGCACCTTGCCAGCGGCCGGTTTTACTTCTTCAAGCGAATTCATGGCGCGGTACCACGCATCGGAATGAGCACTGGCGGGAAGACGCGGGAAAACTCTCGATCTTGAGCCAGCGAGGCTGCAGGAACCGGGGGTCAAGCTTTCGCCCGACCTAAGGACAACCCCGATTCCTGCGCGCACTCTTGCGTCAAACCGACGCGTTATTCCTTAGACGCAATTTGCACCAACAGTACACGTCAAGTCGGCCGTGTTGGCTAATGTCGCGCCAGCGCAAGTGAAAGTGGCGTCAGCCGTTCCGTCAGCACTCTTTACACCGACGCAGGTAATGACTGTGCCGGTGGCAGAACAAGCCGGATCGGGCACGGCGGCGGCGACCGCCGCGCATGTCGGGGCGGCTTTGGTGTTTGAATAAACGATGGCGTAGGCCGACTTGAGCGCGCCCAGTGTGGCGCTGGCTTTGGCTTTTCGCGCATCATCGGCGGCACCACTGATGTTGGGTATCGCTACCGCGGCCAGAATGCCGAGGATGACGATGACGATGACCAGTTCGATCAGGGTGAA
>CAYOIT010000289.1:0-4907 GCA_964404035.1 uncultured Verrucomicrobiota bacterium
GGGGGTATTTCCATCAGCAACTCGGGGCTTGAACCGGTCAGCGTCCTGTTCAACAGTCTCCCGATCACAAGCCACACCAGGACGAGCGCACCGTAGACCAGCATGACATACCGCCCTCCGCCGCCGCGCGCGGGATCCCCGACAAGCGACCAGATCATGGCCTGCAGGGCGGCGCATGGGACGGCGATGCTAACCAGCGTGGCGGCGATGAACCGCTCGCGTCGGCTCTCCAGCACGCGCGTTGCCAGAATGCCGGGCACATTGCAGCCCAGCCCCAGCAAGTTCGGGACGATGGCCCACCCATGAAGCCCCACCTTGTGGAAGAGGCGATCGAGCAAAACGGCGAGCCGGGGCAGGTATCCAAAGTCCTCAACCAACCCGAGCCAGAGATAGAAGGCAATCAGATAAGGCAGAACCACGGCGAGAGGAACGAACAGGCCTGTCGTCAGAAGCCCGAACGACTGAACGTAGTCCACCTCACCTTGAATGAGTCTCCCGATCAGAACGCCGTGCAACACACCGCCGCTCCCAAGAACCGCGCTGAGTTTCATGATTACCGGTTTCCATAACCCCTCAAAGATCGGCTCCATCAAACCGGCTGTGAGACCTTCACCGACGAAACGGACCGCGAAGAAAGACAGCGCAAGCACCACGGCGGCGACACACAGACCGGTGGTGGGTTTCACCGTGCAGTCGCCCAACCACTCCAGGAACGTGTGGTGTCTGTGCCGCACCGTCTGCACGGCTTTCACCAGATGCCCCACCTCCATCCACAGGGCATCTTCGTCACGCTCCGGCACATCAGGCGTCCTGGCGTCGGCCAAACGTCCAACCAGTTCCTTCATGCCCTCGCCGGTGATGGCCACGGTCGGAACGACCGGCACGCCGAGCCGGTCCTCCAGTTGGCGCCAGTCGATCTTAATACCCATGTGCCGGGCCTCGTCCGCCAGGTTCAACGCGACGACCATGGGCTTTCGCCGCTGCAGCAGTTGAAGCGTGAGCCGCAGGTTCCTTTCCAGATTGGTCGCGTCCACGACATTCACGATCAGATCGCCGTCCGCGATCATGCGCGCCGCGACTTCATCCGCCTTGGAAGTCGGTGCACCCAGCGAATACACGCCGGGAACATCCACGATCCGCGCCCGCTCCGCGCCCAGAGGCATGAAGCCCTCGGTGAACTCGACGGTCGTGCCGGGATAGTTCGAGGAGATCACATCGACCCCCGTCAGGCGCGTGAACACCACGCTCTTGCCGACATTCGGTTGCCCGACCAGGAGCACGTTCACGGCAACGCTTCCACGGTAATCTTGGCGGCCATGCCATGCCCAATCGCGACGCGATTGCGCCCGATCCCCAACACGGCCGGCCCATGGCCGCGTGCCGCGCAGATCACGGCAATCGCAACCCCTTCGCGGATTCCGAGACCCAGGAGCCGGCATCGAACACCGTGTCCACCGGCGATCTCCACCACGGTTCCTGAGACCCCGTCCGCGAGGTCAAGTAAGCGTATTTTCATTAACGGTCTTTCTCTCAACGCCCGTGCCGCGCCTGCGAGCGGCGAGGCGGCGAACGCCCGGCGCCACGCTGCACAACGCGAACAGGAGGCACGCCACGGCGCAAATGGTCTGGTTGGTCGGCAGGTCAGCCGAAAACGACAGGCCGATTCCGAACAGTGTCGCCAATACCGCAAACAGGCAGGCCAGCGTGAGCACCAACCATAGGCGCCGGGCCAGCAGCAGGGCCGCGGCGGCCGGTGCAATCAGGTAGCAGAACACCAGCACCGCACCGGCGACTTTCGAGGCGGCGGCCACGACCAATCCCAAAATGAGGAAGAACAGCAACTCCCACCGACCGGGTCGCACCCGCAGGACCGTGGCGGACTCCCGGTCCAGGAAGGCATAGAGCGTGGGCCGCATGAAGACGAGCAGGCAGGCGATGGCGGGAAGCATGACGCCGCAGACCACGAAGAAGTCCGCGCGGCTCGTCAGAATGAGGTCGCCATACAGAAGCGATTTGACCTCCTGCAATCCGTGTCCGCTCCCCGAGACCAGCAGGACGCTCAGGCTCGACGCGGCAACAAACAGGACGCCCAGGATGGCATCCCGCGGAATCCGGCGGCTTTCGAACGGAAGCGCCAACAGGCAAACCGTCAACAGGGTCAGCACAACCGCCCCGACAAACGGGGGAACACTCAGCAGCAGGGCCATGGCGACGCCGCAGGCAGCCATTTCCGACAGTGCAATGCCGATGAAGACCACCCTTTTCAGGATGACGAAGACCCCCAGCAACGCGCATGCCACAGCAATCAGCAGCCCCGCCAGAACGGCATAGGGAAACGACAGGAACAACGAGATCAGGGTCTCATGCATGGGCAGACCTCCCGCCGCTGGCGGTTCCAGCCAACAGTTCGCGAGCCTCCCGAATGCCCGCCAGTTGAACCCGGCCGTGGTTCACCACACAGACGGTGGGAGAAAGCGAACCGGCCTGGTCGATGCCGTGATGGGCCAGCAGCACCGTCTTGCCGCCTTCCTGACTCAGCGCGACCAGATGCGCCAGCACGTCCCGCTCCGAGTCTTCGTCAAGTTCCGACGTCGGTTCGTCCATGATAAAGACCTCCGCTTCGCTGACCAGCGCGCGCCCGAGGAAGGCCTTCTGCTTCATGCCGCCGGAGAGTTCGCCGAAGGTCTTCCGCTGATGTTCCCCGAGGCCGAAGCGGGCCAGAACCTCATCCACACGGTCTTCTTGGGTTCGATTCGGTCTGCGCCGCCAGCCCAGTTCGGGATAAAGCCCCATCTCGACAATCTGGCGTGTCGTTACCGGGTACAAGGGGTCGATGGCCTTCTGTTGCGGCACATAGCCGGCCGGCTTCCGGTCGAACGGCGTCCGAATATGCCCGCGCGTCGGCGTGAGCAGCCCCAGGATGGCGCGAAGCAAGGTGGTCTTCCCCGCGCCATTTGGGCCGACAAACGGCAAAAGCGTACCCGACGGTATCTCCAGTGACACGTCGTGCAAAATCTCCTGCTGGCCGTAGGCGACATGGACATGTTCGCACCGGATAGTGACTGGCGCAAAAGTGTTGGGCATGAGGCGCCTCGCTACTTGGTTTCCGTCATTCGACGGACAATCAGGTCCATCAGCGCCAGGTAGTCCGTGGCTTCGGGTTGACCGCCGACGGAGTTGGCGACCGCCACAACGCGGGCACCGGTCTTGCCGGCGATCTGATCCGCCGCCTTCGTGCTATAGAACGGCTCCTGCAGGATTATTCTGACCCCGTCGGCTTTGACGGTTTCGACCACCTCGGCCAGGTGAACCGCCGTGGGCGGAACTCCAGGTTTGGGCTCCAGTTCGGCGACTACCGTCAATCCAAAGCGGTTGGTAAAGTAGATCCAGCTCTTGTGATAGGTCACGATCTTCTGTCCGCGCAACGGCGCCATGGCGGCGATCCACCCGCCCGCCGCCGCCTGCGCCCCTGCCTGGTCGCCGCTACGGCGTGGCATGCCCGCTTTGCTCTTGTTTGCCTCGTCCTGAAGAAACGAGGCGATGGTTCCATCCTGTGTCTTGGCCCAGAGTACGTCCGCACCCACCGCCTTGACCCACTCCGCACCGAACATCCTTTCGTCGAGCGTTTTCTGGAATGCCTCGGCGTTGCGGCGGAATACCGTCGCGTCGGCCGGGGCGATGTTCGCCAGACGATCCGCCATGGCGCCCGCCAGCCGGCGCCCATTGAGCGGATCCAGCCAGTAGTGCGGATTGCCCATCGGATGAACGTCACCCATGGCCCGCGTAATCGCGGTTTGGGGCACGTCCAGAATCAGAACGCTCTCGGACGCATCCAAGTGTCCCTTTCCGCCAACCCGGATGCGGGTGTTGCGCGAACCGTCGAGAATCGGCGGTTCCCACCCAATCTCCAGTTCCAAGCCGATGCGAATCCACAGGTCCGCATTCCGGGCCTGCAGGATGAAACTCGGCTTGGCCGCAAGAAAGTGCGGATCCTCCTTGCCTGTGCAAACGCTGTGGACTTCCGCCCTGTCTCCCGCCACCACCTTGGCAATAGCGGCCAAATCGGAAGTGGTGGCCACGATGTTCAACTTATCGGCGCTGGCCGCGCTCACCAAGCAGGCTGCCAGTAACGCTATGATCAACAATCCAAATCGCTTCATAATGTGTTTTCCTTTCGTGTGGTACCCGGATTAGAACTTGTGTGCACCGTGTGCGCCAAGGGAGACCATCCATTGCAGGTAGACTTCCGTCACGTCTTCCTGGCCGTCAGCCGTCTCATACGAGCCTCGGTTGACCTGCAAACGAAGGCGTGAAAACTCGGACGGCGTGAAATCAAGCATGGGGCCGGTCCGGTAACTGCTTCCGTAGCTTTCCGTTGTTCCATCGGGCAGGTCGGACTCGTTTGTCAGCCCAACCTGCTCCCAGCGAAGACCCGCACGCCAGCGTGGCAGAAACCCATAGACGGCTTGAACATAATAGCCATCCTGGTTGCCGACTTTGCTATTGCCGACCAGTTGCGGGGCGAGGTCATGGCCGACGAGTTCCAAGTCCTTGCGGCAACTGAAATACTCCCCCTGGACAATGACGTCGCCCTGTCCGTGGGGATGCGGCGCGTTGTACTTGTAGACGAAGTCGGCGCCCCAGAATGAGCTGTCGCCATCCAGCCAGTGATCTTCAGCCCCGTCCTCGTTGCCGTCATGCGCTTCCTGGTGTTTGCCGCTCGCGCCAAAGGCGCCGAACTGCAGGGCGTGATTGCCCGGCAGGTTCGGGCCAACCTTCAGCCAACCCACGCCCACGCGCGGTCCGTCATGGGTCGGCAGAGGCTCTTCGCCCTCGTAGGCAAACAGGGGGGCTTCCCCCTCCCCTTGAAAGGCTTCCACACCCGCCAGCAGATAGAATGGCGTCGG
>CAYOIT010000290.1:0-4880 GCA_964404035.1 uncultured Verrucomicrobiota bacterium
CCAGATGATGGTGTTGGTCACACCACCGCCGCTCTGGTACAGGCCGCTGAACCCACTGTAGCCGTTGTTGCCGACGATCGTACAGTTCTCCACCGAACCGCCCGTCACATAGACACCGCCGCCCAGCGTCTGATCCGCCACCAGACAGTTGCGCAGGAGGGTGCCGCTGCCCATCCACACGCCGCCGCCACGACGGGCGTTGTTGTCGCGAATGATCGAGTTGAGTACTTGGCAGTTGTTGGTCATGTAAACGCCACCGCCGCCCCAGGAGTAACCCCCGTCAGAGCTGCCGGTGCAGGCGTTGCTCATGACAAGACAGCGCAAAACGGTCCCGCCCGACATGTAGATGCCGGCGCCATTTCCGCTGAAGAAACTCGGCGCGGCGTTGCTCACGATCGTGGAGTCCACGACCAACCCACCGCTCATTCGAATGCCGCCGCCATACGTGTAGTATCCAGGGTCGCCCCGTTCGGCCGAGTTATTCCGCACGACACAGTTGGAGACCGTTCCGCCGGCCATCAGAATGCCCGCCCCGCCCCCGTAGTCCAGTTTCGTGACGCCGTCGCGGATCGTGAAACCCTTGACCCAGGCATTGGAGGCGCCGGCCTGCAACGTCAGCACACCGCTAAGGTAGTCGGTGATTGACCGGCGCAGGATGGTGCCCTCCGGTCCGCCGAGTCCAACAAGCTCAATGCCCCGGTCCAAGGTCACCGGCGCCGCCGCGGCGTAGGTCCCATTGCTGACATAGGTCCGACTGGCGGTCATGTCGATGGCATCCTGGACACTCAGAGCCGCCGTGGCCCAATTGGTGTAGGGCCGGAGGTTTCCGCCATTCGTGGCGACAAACGTGTCGCCACTCGCACGCACCCTCACGTAGTTGGGCTGCGTGCCGCCGGCGGGTTCGGAGAGGACATTGGTCGCCGCCAATTGCACCGTGTAGAGCCCGGCGCTATAGGCGTGGCTCACCGAGGTCAGGTTGAGCCCACTGGTCGTAGCCCCATCGCCGAAAGACCAGTAGTAGGTCGCGTTCGTCTCGCTGCCGGAGGGGGTTGCGTTGAAAGTGACCGTCAGAGCATCAACCCCCACCAAAGGCGCAACGCCTTCCCACGCCACGATGAAGGGTCCGCCGGCGGCGTTAAACTCATGGCAGCCGCGGTCGACGATGTCATTGACGATGCGGCCATTGCCATCGAGATCGGTCGCGCCGGTCATCCAGGGCATATTCGTCCCGCTGTTGACCGCCGCGGACGAGGGACTGCCCAGACGATAGTCACGCGCCACGGGATCCAGGAATTGCGGACTGTCCGTGAGGTTATCAACCCCGGCCAGCGTGGTCTCGGAGATGCCATAGTCAAAACTCCCGCCGCTCTTGGACACGCTGGCGGCGCCCGCGTTGTTGGCGTAGACGATGGTGTTACTGACCGAGCCCCCGGTTATTTTCAGCCCGCTCCAACCGTCCAGCGGCCAGTCGTTGTTCCCGGCGATCGTGCAGCTTTCCACAGCCCCGCCCGTCATCTGGACGCCACCGCCCTGCACCTGGTCAGCGACCAGACAGTTTCTCAGAAGGGAACCGGCGAACATATACACGCCGCCGCCCTCACGACCGGTGTTAAAGCGGATGGTGGAATCGATCACCTGGCAGCCATTGGTCATATAGATGCCGCCACCGTTCCGGGTGTCGAAACCGCCGGTCTCATATAAACCGATACACGTGTTGCTGATGATGGTACATCGCAAGACGGTGCCGCCCGCCATATAGATGCCACCCCCGCTCCCGCTCCAGAAGTTCGGCGTGGCATTGCTGACGATCGTGGAGTCAACGACGAGTCCACCGGTCATGTAGATGCCGCCGCCGAAGGCAGGCACGGCCCCGTCCGCCGATCGTTCGGCAACGTTATCGCGAACGATGCAATTCGAGATCGTGCCGCCGTACATCAGGAGGCCCGCCCCTCCGATCCAATCCGTCGCGGTATACCCGTTGCGCAGGGTGAACCCCGTCACCCATGCGTTCGAGGTGCCGGCCTGCATGGCCATCACCCGCACACTACCCGCGGACCTCCGAATGACCGTCGCGGCCGGTCCGCCCACACCGATCAGTTGGATGCTCCGGTCAAGGGTCACCGGGGCTGTCACATCATAGGTCCCGTTGCTGACATTGGCCCGACTGGCGGTCATATCGACGGCGTCCTGAATATTGGAGGCCGCTGTGACCCAGTTGGTGTAGGGCCGGATATTCCCGCCGTTCGTGGCGGCAAACGTCTCACCACTGGTGCGCACGCGCACATAACCGGCCCGCGTACTGCCGGCGGGCTCGGAGTTGAGATTGGTGGCCGCCAACTGGACGGTGTAAAGGCCGGGGGTGTAAGTGTGGCTGACAGAACTCAGGTTGAGCCCGTTCGTCGTTGAACCGTCACCGAAAGACCAGGTGTAGTCCGCATTCGTCTGGGTCCCGGAGGGGGTGGCATTGAAGGTTACGGTCAAGTCGTCGACCCCCACCAGGGGCGCCACACCTTCCCACACTAGAGTGAAGGGTCCACCGAAAGGGTTGAGTTCATAGCACCCGCGATCGACGCTGCCATTGACGATTCGGCTGTTGCCATCCAGGTCGACCGCGGTCGACATCCAGTCCATGTTGGAACCACTGTCAAAGGCGGGCGATGACGTACTGCTCAGACGGTAGTCACGCAGCAACACATCCATGAACAGCGGATTACTTGTGAGATTACTGACTCCGGCGAGGTTCGTCTCTGTGATGCCGTAGTCAAAGGTCCCACCGCTCTTGAGCACACCGACGGCACTGGCGTTGTTCGTATAGACAATCGTGTTGCTGACCGCACCCCCGGTCATCTTTAGCCCCGTCCAGCCGCTCGCGGTCGGTGCCCAGTCGTTATTTCCGGCGATCGTACAGCTTTCGATCGTTCCGCCCCCGGCCATGGAGACGCCTCCGCCCAGCACCTGATCCGCCACCAGACAGTTCCGTAACAGGGTGCCGGCGACCATGTAAACGCCACCGCCATAGCGGGCCTTGTTCGCGCGGATCGTGGAATCAAGCACCTGGCAACCGGTCGTCGCCATACACACACCGCCTCCGCGCCACGCGGTGGTCCCTGAAGTTCCCGTGCATGCATTGCTGGTAATGGTACAGCGCAACACCGTTCCGCCTGTCATGTAAATACCAGCGCCACTGCCGCTGAAGAAGCTCGGGGTGGCATTACTGGTAATCGTGGAGTCCACCACCAGCCCGCCGCTCATCAGAATCCCCCCGCCGTACGAGTACTGCGAGACATCCACGCTCCGTTCCGCACTGTTGTTCAACACGACACAGTTCGAGATGGTCCCCGCCACCATCAAAATCCCCGCCCCGCCTGCGTAGTCCAGTTTGGTAACACCGTCGCGGATGGTAAAGCCCGTGACCAGAGCATTGGAGGCGCCGGCCTGCAAGTTCAGCACGCCGCTGAGGTTATCGTTCGAGGAGCGGCGCAGAACCGTTCCGGTCGGTCCGCCCATACCGAGGAGTTGAAGACCGTGGTCAACAACGACCA
Source organism: uncultured Verrucomicrobiota bacterium (assembly GCA_964404035.1). Lineage (GTDB taxonomy): Bacteria > Verrucomicrobiota > Kiritimatiellia > CAIKKV01 > CAITUY01 > CAMBRF01. The sequence continues at coordinate 3,543 of CAYOIT010000290.1, forward strand.
CCGAAGTTCCGTTATAGGTACCGTTGCTGGCCAGCGCCCGGCCAGCTGATAAATCCACGGCATCCTGAATATTCCGGGCCGCTGTCGCCCAGTTGGTATACGGTCGGACATTCCCGCCGTTCGTGGCAGCAAACGTGTCGCCGCTGGTGCGCACCAGCACAAGATTGGTGCGCGTGCTCCCCGCGCCTTCATTGAGCGTGTTGGTGGCGCTCAAGGTCACGGTGTACCGGCCCACACTGAAGGCGTGGTTGACGTTGGTCAGGTCGAGCCCGCTGGCGGTTGTGCCATCACCAAAATTCCAGTAACAGGTGGCGCTGGTGTTAGAGCCGGACAGATACGCGGTGAAATCAACCGGCAACGAATCGATCCCGGTGACCGGTGCCGTCCCCTCCCAGTAGACTCGCAATGCACCATTCGCCGGATCCTCTTCGTAACAACCGCGATCCACAACGCTGTTGACTAGGCGGCTGGCACCGTCACGATCGGTGGTGCCGGTCATCCAAGCCGCATTCGTACCACTGTCCACAGCCGGTGAGCCTTTTCCAAGCCGGTAGTTGCCCTTGGCGGTGTCCATGAACCTGGGATCTCCCACGAGGTTGTCCCCTCCCGCCAGGGCTACCTCTGAAATCCCGTAATCGAAGGTTCCTCCGCTCTTGGACACGCCCGTCGCCACAGTCCCGGAAATGGTGGTGCGATTGGCGTAGACAATGGTGTTGCTCACCGTGCCCGCCGTCATCTTCAGGCCGTTCCAGCCGTCGGGCGCATAGTCGTAGTTGCCGGCGATCGTGCAGTTATCGATCGTCCCCGCGCCAGCCAGATAGACGCCGCCACCTTTTAACTGGTCCGCCACCAGACAGTTTCTCAGAACGGCATTGCCGACCATGTAAACACCGCCACCATCGCGACCGACGTTAGCGCGGATGGTGGAGTTGAGTACCTGGCACCCGTTGGTCATGTAAAGACCGCCGCCCTTCAGCACGGGGAAACTGGTGATATTGACGCCTATGCAGTTGTTGCTCGAAATAGTGCTACGCAGCACGGTTCCGCCCGCCATATAGATCCCGCCGCCGTTCCCACACCAGTAGCCCAGAACATTGTTCGAGACGGCGCAATCCACCACGAGACCGCCGGCCATGTAAATACCGCCACCCAGCGTCGGATTGCCTCCGCTGCTCGGCCGCTCAGCAATATTATCGCGGATGATACAGTTGGAGACCATTCCGCCGTACATCAGCACGCCGGCTCCGCTGATCCAGTCGAGCTTCGTGAGGCCGTTACGAATGGTGAACCCGCTCAGCACGGCTCCGACTGCGTTCGTGATTTGGAAGATGCGGTTGC
>CAYOIT010000291.1:0-4859 GCA_964404035.1 uncultured Verrucomicrobiota bacterium
GGATGGGCAGTGGAGAAGAGGCTACGGGCGGGGACGCCCGTGCCACGAAGGGAATCGACGTGGTCCGGGTTTCCAACCCGTAACCTGCGGCTGGATGGGCAGTGGAGAAGAGGCTACGGGCGGGGACGCCCGTGCCACGAAAGGATGGATGTGTCATGACATTAGACCGAAAAACCGCCGCACTGCTGGGTGACGGCGTGACCGACAATTCGCCGCTCTTCGACGAACTCTTCAGTCAGCTCACGGCCGCCGGGGTGGGGGGATTGCAGATCCCGGCCGGGACGTACCTGGTCAGCCGTACTGTGGAACTGCCGACCGGCATCAGCCTGCACCTGGAACCGGGTGCCCGGCTCAAAGCCATGCCCGGGTTCACCGGCGATGCGGTTCTGCGCAAGCAACGCGGGGAATTGGGCGTCCACAACTGGAACGGTCGCATCAGCGGCGGCCTGATCGACGGCAACAAACAGAACCTGATCGGGATTCATGTACCCGGCGCCTGCCGGTTGGACATTGCCGACATCGAAATCGTGGACTGCCTGCAGAAGGGCCTCTATATCGGCAACCCCGACAAGACCTGGGGCTACGAAGTGAACGTGCGTGGCGTGCGTTGCGCGATCGACCTGAAGACGGCACACGCCCCCGGCAGCATAGGCCTGCACTACGAGAAGATCACCGACAGCTACATCAGCCAGGTGGTCATCATCGGGTACGAGACCGGCGTGGCCAGTGAAAGCTCATCCAATGACTATTCGCAAGTTCATGTCTGGAGCGTGACCGCGCAGGGGCCTTTGAAACGCAACTTCTACTGCAACGGCTGGGGCGACAGCTATAGCCAATGCTATGCCGATGCGCCGTTCGACGGGGGAGCCGAGTGCTGCGGGTTCCTGGTCAACAAGCCTTTCAACCGATTCACCAACTGCCGGGTCTACTGCAACAACTACACCTTCGACAACACCGTGACCGGGTTCATGATCACGGATTCTGGCACGCACGGCAGTTACCTGAACAACCTGTTCTGTTGTGGCAAGGAGCAACGGATCAAGGCTGCTTATGCCGGTAATCTTGAGGCTGCTACTATTCTAGGAAATGGGTACGAGCCCAATGTGCTGGGGGGGCGCGAGAATCGCATTCCTTCCGACACGGGTGGCATCAGTTACATTCCGCCGTTGAAGATCAGCGATCGGGAGTGCGGCCAATGAGTGTTGGCCCATTCTTCTGGAGCCGGCTGGCACGGTGACGAGACCGATGAATCCTTTCAACGAGGAAATCGAATCATGACAGAGGCCATTATTCAGGGTAACGCCCGCTTTACGTGTCTCGCGCCCGGACTGGTGCGCATGGAGTACAGCCCTTCGGGGCGGTTCGAGGAGCGCAACAGCGTGCGCATCATGACCCGGCCTCCAGGCGAGCCCTTTCCCGCCTGCCGGCAGTCGGGGGATCGCTGCGAACTCTCCACGGGACGCATGACGCTGGCCTATCGCGGCGGGCCCTTTGACGGGGCGTCGCTCTGCGCCAGGGATGCGGTCACCGGAGAAACCTTCTGGACTCCGGCGAGCGTGGACCATGAGAACCTCGGCGGCGTGCCTGTTTCCATGGACTACTGCAAGCCCGGCATGCTGCCCGAGGGCGTGCACCCGGCGACGGTGGAGTATCACCACGTCGGCATCGACCAGAGTTTCTGGACCTTTCACGGGCGCCTGCACAGTGAAGCGGCCGTCACGGTCGGCGACGGGGCCAACCTGCCCAAGCTCTTCGACGAGGTGTTGGCCACGCGGGAGTTCGAGAGTCTGCCATCCGCTTTGCGCGAGCTGATGGTGGAGCGCAGGAAATACCCGCCCGGCATCCTCAGCCGCGCCGGTTACTTCCTCTACAACGACACCCCCTCGCCGCGCATGGATCCCGAGACTGATTGGGTCACCGGCCCGACCGGGGAGGAGGGATACCAGGATCTCTATCTCTTCTACTATGGCGTCGGCTACAAGCAAGCCCTGGCCGACTATCGCCTGCTCTTCGGGCGCACGCCCCTGCTGCCGCGCTACGCCCTGGGGCTCTGGTACTCGCGCTACCCCACCTTCAGCCAGGACGAGATCTATCAACTGGTCGAGATCTTCGAGCGCCACGACCTGCCGTTGGACGTGTTTGTGCTGGATCTGGAGTGGCACAGGCGCGGCTGGCACGGCTTCGACTGGGATACCGAGCACATTCCCACACCCGACAAGCTGCTGGGCTTCCTGCGCGAGCGCGGCATCCATACCACCTTCAATGTCCACCCCGGCGCGGTGCATGCGGAGGACGCGAAGTTCGATCAGTTCCTCCAGGAAGCGGGGCTGGAGTGCGACCGCGCGGCCATCGGGCCCGACTACCGGGGCGAGCGAACCTTCAATGGCTTCGATGCCTCCGTGCCGCGGCAGGCCAAAGCCTTCATGGATGTTTTCCACAAACCGGTTCAGGACCAGGGCATGGATTTCTGGTGGATCGATGGTGACTGCCCGGTACGGAAGATCCAGGGCTTGGAGCGGCAGCTCTGGACCAATCACCTCTACTACACCCACATCCGCGAGAACTACCCCGACCGCCGGCCCATGATCTTCAGCCGCGAACCGGGGCTGGGGGCGCACCGCTATCCCTTCCACTTCACGGGCGACACCTGGAGTTACTTCGAGACGCTGAAGAACCAGGTGGAGCAGACCTTGCGAGCCGGCCACGTTGGCCAAAGCTACATCACCCACGACATCGGCGGGCACATCAGCTCCGCCCTGCATATCGATCCCGAGCTCTACATGCGCTGGGTTCAATTTGCTGTGCTGAGCCCCGTTGTCCGCCTGCACAGTTCGCGCATCGGCGATCGGGTGGGTGGCGAGCGGCGGCCGTGGCTCTACGGCGACCAGGTGCTGGCCAGTTTCCGCGCCGCCATGGAGTTCCGCATGACCCAGGTTCCCTACCTCTACACGCTGGCCAAGGAGAGCAACGTCACGGGCCTGCCGATCTGCCGCTCCAACTGCATCGAAATGCCGGAGTGGGAGACCGGCTACCGCCAGTGGGATGCTTACTTCCTGGGCGATCGCCTCTATGCCGCGCCAGTGGTGCAGCCCGGAACCATTCGCAAGGTGATCCTGCCCCCGGGGAAATGGGTCCACGGCCTGACCGGACAGTTGCTCGAGAGCGACGGCGAAACGGTGCGCACCGAGGTCTCACCCTTCGCCCAGGCGCCGCTGCATTTCATCAGGGCGGGCAGCATCATGGTGCGCCAGCCTTACGGCCACCGCGCCTCCGCATTGCCCGAGACCCTGGAGGTCCGGCTCTATCCGCGCGGCGAAGCCTGGCGCGACGAGTTCGTGCTGCGCGAAGACGACGGCATGAGCCAGGATCACGACCGCGGCCGGGAATCGACCCAGTGTTTTGCGATGGAAGAGGATGACGGCGCCATTCGCCTGCTCATCGGTCCGTGCGAGGGCGACTACGCCGGCGCTCCGACCGCCCGCCGCTACACCCTTTGTCTCGGCGGGGCCGGCTACGCCTCCGCCACCGTGACCACCGCTGCGCTGCCGGTCGACCGCTCCCATGAAATCGTGTTGAAAAAGCAACCGGTAGTCAGAATTCAGTCCGGCCTCTGAGATCCGCTCAGTTTTTTGGCTGAATCGTGGCACGGGCATCCTGCCCGTAGCCTGGCGGAAGGCTGGCCCCAAAAGAGGCTACGGGCGAGGAAGGCCAGAGGACATCATTGGACCTCTGTTTCAAAACATTTTTCCGTTGATGTATCCAAGTAGAAATGCGAAAGTGTAAGTGTTTTGAAACACTATCAGGACATAGCCAATCTGGCAGCGGATGACTGGGCGAAACAGAAACCCTTGGGGGCGGCACTGTTCGCCCTGGCACATGATCTGGGGCCGGATGCACGGCTGCCCACGGTGCGAACGCTGTGCCGAACGTTTGGGGTCAGCACGTCGACGCTTGATCCGGTTCTGAGATCCCTGGAGCAGCGTGGAGCGATTGTGCGTCAGCACGGGCGTGGCATTTTTGTCTCCAAGGAAATTCAGCGGAAGACCATCGGTGTCGTTTTCGGGGGCGATATCTTTGGTACAGGATTCTCACCCTTCTGGGGTTTGCTCTTACAGGCGGTGAGGGAGCAGGCGGGTGGTCGGAATTTTCTGCCGCAGGCTTACTTGGATATATCGCAGGGCCGGCAGGGCCTCTCAGGTCAGGCTCAGTTGGTTGAGGATTTGGAAAGCCTGCGGCTGGATGGGTTGTTGCTGATTGCTCCGGATTATCATCGAGATGAAGCCGCTGAACTTCGCGCCTACGGTGTGCCGCTGGTCGTGATGGGGGGAGCCTCGTCGGGGTGGTCGGTGTCGCATGACCTTTCGTGCTTCCTCTCACTTGCGGTGCAGGAACTTAGCGCGCGAGGCTGCCGACGGGTCGCGCTGCTGGGCTTGTCAAAGACGGCCGGGCGGGAAGGGATTGACCACGACCTCCGGCAGGCCGGCGATGCGGGAGGTCCCCTCCTGGACTGGTCGTACGATACCTGGGCGTCTCGGCTTCCAGGAAGTGAGTCGCGCGAGATGTTCGCCCTCGAATTGGCCAAACGGATGATTGCCGACCGGGCCGTGACGCCTCTGCCCGATGGGTTGATCAGCCTGGACGACACCATGACCCGCGGCGTCATCACGGCGCTTCAGCAGGCGGGATTGCAGCCGGGTCGTGATCTCTCGATCGTGACGGCCGCCAACAGAGGGTCGCCGGTGCTCCAGGCGTATGCCGCGAATCTGATCCAGATCGAGTACGACCCGGCCGAGAATGTAAACGCTGCGCTGACGATGCTTGAAACACTGACGACGGGCGGCACGCCGCCGTTTAGTCGG
>CAYOIT010000292.1:0-4859 GCA_964404035.1 uncultured Verrucomicrobiota bacterium
CGCTGGACAATGCCGAAGGCGGCCTGAACCCGCTGGGCATTCCCGAAGGCGGCCTGTCCTTCGACATTAACCCCAATGCGGTCGTCGGAACGGATAACGGCACGTATTTCGAGCAAATCTACCAGCGCGCCAAGGTGGCCTTGAACAATGCCATGGTCTCCTTTGACGACGCCAAGGACGTCACGCGGTTGATGCGCTCGGAGCAGGATTCGCTGGCCGATTTCCAGACCTCCGTTTCCAAGCAGGAGCTGGCCTATCGCAATGCGCTGATCGAGCTGTACGGCACGCCGTACCCCGACGACATCGGCGCGGGCAAAACGTGGAAGCAGGGGTATGTGGGACCCGATTTGATCCACTACAGCTATGTGAACATTCCCGAGTCCACCTTTGGCGGCGCCGTGGAGATCAATCCCGCCGGGACGTTCCGTCTCGATACCCAGCAGCTTCCGGACAGCTGGGTCGATAAGGTTTGCGCGTGGGACGACGCGTCTTACCAGGACATGAACTGGGTCAACACGAACCAGTTCATTACGTTCAACTGGGGCGCGCACGGCTTCTTCAACAAGCCGTCGACGTGGACGAGCACACGCCAGTCCCCCGGCAAGATCCAGCAGGCGATCTCGGATGTGGTCAAGGCGCACAATAATGTGTCGGCGGCTCTTGCGACGGCCGAAGGCGCGAAGGGCCAGCTGACGGATGCGATCCGCGTCTTCAAGTCGGCCCAGGATACGGGTTCGATCGTCGATGGCAAAAAACTGGCCATGAATATCAACGACGAGACGCTGGCATGGGCCACAGCCGCCAATGAGCTGTACAATCATATCACCGAGACCGCCAAGGACGAAATCACCAAGGGGGCTAAAAAGGTGGCGTCGGCGCTGCCGACCAGTTTCATTGTGGGCTTGGCCAACGGCGGCGATTTGTCCGCTCCGGCCCGGGCCGCGATCGAAGCGGGCGGATACGTGATCACCAAGGTGTTTGATACGGCAAACAACATCCGGTGGGGCCTGTTCAAGGCGTATGAAACCGCCACCACGACCGCCAAGCGGTGGGTGGAAGCGAACATCGCCACCTTGGAAGGGAACGAAACCACCAAGGCGACACTCGTCTCCCTGGGCGCCCAGGTCAGCGCGTTGAGCGATCACTTCTCCACCATCAACTCGCGGTTGCGCGAGTATGACGATGCGCTGGCCCGCTACCAGGCGCTCGTGGCCGAAGGCGACCGCACCCAGGAGGAACGCCTGGTCTTCCGCCAGCGCGCCGCCACCGTGGTGCAGGGCTATCGCACGCGGGATGCCGCCTTCCGCCTCTTCCGCAACGAGAAGCTCGAGCGCTACAAGACGCTGTTCGATCTCACGGCCCGTTACGCCATGCTGGCCGCCAACGCCTACGATTACGAAACGGGCCTGCTGGGCACCTCCGCCGGCCGGGACTTTGTCAGCCGTATCGTGAGCTCCCGCGCCCTGGGCGTCGTCCGCAACGGCGAGCCGCAGTATGCCGGCAGCGACAGCGGAGATCCGGGTCTCTCCAGCGCGCTGGCCGAGATGAAGGCCGACTGGGATGTGCTGCGCGGCCGCCTGGGCTTCAATAACCCCGACGCCTACGGCACCACCGTTTCGCTGCGCACCGAATGCCAGCGCATCCTGCCCACCAGCGACGGGGACGCGAACTGGAAGGATGTCCTCCAGGGCTCCGTGAAGGCCAACATCCTGGAAGATGCGGATGTGCGCCGGTTCTGCATGCAGGTCGATCCGGGTGACGGGTTGCCCGTGCCGGGCATCGTGCTGACCTTCAGCACCACCATTGCCGATGGCTACAACCTGTTCGGCCGGCAACTCGCGGCGGGCGATCACGCCTTCAGCCCCAGCGCCTTCGCCACCAAGATCTTCGGCGTCGGCACGGCGTTGATCGGGTACCGCGGCATGGACGATCCGTCCGCCAACAGCGTGGCCGTGGCCGGCGCGGGCGGCGTTTCGCCCGCCGAACCGAACTCCTCGTATCTCGATCCGCTGGCCCTCTCCGCCACGCCCTACATCTACCTGGTGCCGGTCGGCGAAGACTCGATGCGCTCCCCGCCTCTGGGCGATACGAGCACCATCCGCACGTGGAGTGTCGAAGATGTGGCCATTCCGATGCCGTTCAACATCGGGGCGTCGGACTTCTCCACCAAGCAGCTGTGGCAGTCGAGCGACTCGCTGACGGAATCGCTGTACACGGTGCGCAAGCACCAGGCGTTCCGCCCGGTGTCCACCACCAGCGTGTTCAGCCCCAGCCTCTACGGGGCGAACGGAACGCTGCTGCGTTCCCAGTATACTAACAACCGGCTGGTGGGCCGCTCGGTCTGGAACAGCCAGTGGAAACTGGTCATTCCGGGCAAGACGCTGCTCAACAATCCCAGCGAGGGCCTGGACCGCTTCATCCAAACGGTGACCGATGTGAAGCTGCACTTTGTCACTTATTCCTACTCTGGAAACTGATCGGATTGGCCAAACACCATGAATAAAATGATTAATCGTCTGTCCGCCCTGATCGTCCGCCCTGGCTGGATCGCCGCCGTGGCCTTTCTGGTCCCGGGTGCGGCCCTCGCCTTTCCGCCCACGCCGGACCACCAGTTCTACGGCCTGGTGCGCGACCCGATGGGGGATCCCCTCATGGTCAAAAACGCCGAAGTGATCCTCGAAACGACCAATAGCATCAAGATTACGACCATGGTGGTCCCGAATCTCGACGTGGGCGTCAACTACCGCCTGTCCATTCCGATGGACGCCGGGCTGACGCCCGACAATTACAAGCCCACGGCGTTGCGGCCGACCGTCTCGTTCCGCATGAAGGTGATGATCGGCGCCGCCACCTGGTTGCCGCTCGAGCTGAAAGGCAGTTATGCCAATCTCGGCAAGCCCGCCCAGACCACGCACCTGGATCTCACCCTGGGCGCGGACTCCGATGGCGACGGCCTTCCCGATGCCTGGGAGCAGATGCTGATTGATGTCCTGGGCGATGGCCGCACGCTGGCTGACATCAAACCGGAGGATGACGCCGATGGGGATGGATTGTCGAACCTGCAGGAATACCTGGCGGGCACCTACGCGTTTGACTCGGAGGATGGGCTGCGCCTGGATATTGTGGGGACAAGGGAGGGCCGGCCGCTCCTCGACTTCATGGCCATTCGCGGCCGCACCTATACCATCTTGTCCAGCACGAACATGACGACCTGGGAGCCGGTGAATTTCCGGATGGCCGACGAGAACAACGGCGCCGCCCCCATGAGCCGGTATAGCGCCACGGATGTGCGCATCGTGCATGCCGAGGCGATTACGGCGCCCAAGGTGATGTTCTTCAAGTTGAAGGCGCAGTAAGAACCGTGAGCGATGCCTCCAAGCCGTCTCGCAAGATAACGCATTTCCTTCCTTGGCTGATCGTGTTAATCGTCCTGGCCGGGGTGTTTCTTTTTCTAAAATACAAGCGCCCGCCTGCGGCCCCGGAAGTCCCGCGCGATCGAATGACCTTAAGCGCCGCCAATCTTTTTGCGGGCGACGCGACCAATACGGTCATTCCCGGCTTTGTAACCGAGCGCTATGACACCGGCCTCCTGAAATCCCGTTCGGCATTCACGAACGGCCTGCTGGAAGGGCTTTCCGAGGGCTGGTACACCAACGGCCAGATCCAGGTGGAAGAGCGCTTTCAGGGCGGCGTGTCTGACGGTACGCGTATCAAGTGGCATGAGAACGGGAACGTCATGTCCGAAGCAACCATCGTCAAAGGCAAGATTGAAGGAGTTTTCCGCCGCTGGCACGACAACAGAGTGTTGGCCGAGGAGATTGAAATGAAAGACGGCCAGCCCGAGGGCCGGTCGCGCGCCTATTACCCCAGCGGGTGCCTCAAAGCGGAGGTCGCGCTGCGCAACGGCAAAGTGGTGAAGCAACGCTTCTGGAAAGACGGCGAGCAACCGGCCCGGTAGGGATGTCACACCGGGTAGTCGATGTAGCCCTTGTCCCCGGAACTGTAGAAGGTGGTCGGATCGGCCGGCAGCAGGGCGGCGCCGTTCTTGAGCTTGGTCACCAGTTTCGGGTTCGAGATGAACGGCCTGCCAAAAGCGATCATGTCCCCGTTTTTGGCGGTCAGGTCCGCTTCGGCCCGGCCCTTGTCGTAACCGCCTGACAAAATTAGCGTGCCGGCAAATGCCCTGCGGATTTTCCGTTTGATGCTGGGGTTGACCTCCGGCGCGCCCATGGAGCTGTGGTCTACCAGGTGGAGATATACAAGGCCGATTTTGGCAAGCTCTCCGGCCAACCGCTCGAAGGTGTCCTCCATGGTGGGATCGGTTGTCATTCCATTGAACACGCCGTAGGGGGAGAGGCGCATGCCGAGCCGGTCGCCGCCGATGCTGGCCGCCGCCTGCCGGGCGATTTCCACAGCAAACCGGATGCGGTTTTCGATGCTGCCGCCCCAGCCATCCCGGCGCTGGTTGGACGCCGTGTTCAGGAACTGGTTGATCAGGTAACCGTTGGCACCGTGGAGTTCGACGCCGTCGAAACCGGCGTCGATCGCAAGCGACGCGGAGCGGACATATTCGGCGATGGTGCTCCGGATGTCGGCTTCGGACATTTCCTGGGGTGCGGGGAACGGCTGTTCGCCCTGGGCGTCGGTCCACATCTTACCGGCGAGGACGACCGGGGAGGGGGCCAGTATGCGGCTGCCCGCGGGCAGGTTGAGCGGGTGGGAAACGCGGCCCGTGTGCATGAGCTGCACGAAGATCCGGCCGCCGGCCACGTGGACCGCATCGGTGACGCGGCGCCAGTCCTGAAACTGATAAGAAATCGCTTTTCAGGCGGCACGGGCACGCGCCCGGTTAGACCTGC
>CAYOIT010000293.1:0-4850 GCA_964404035.1 uncultured Verrucomicrobiota bacterium
CCAGATGATGGTGTTGGTCACACCACCGCCGCTCTGGTACAGGCCGCTGAACCCATCTCCGGCGTAACCGTTGTTGCCCGAGATCGTGCAGCTTTCCAGCGTACCGCCCGTCACATACGCGCCACCACCCTGTACCTGGCCCACGACCAGACAATTACGCAGAAGCGTGCCGGCCGCCACATACGCACCGCCTCCAAAGCGGCCGGTGTTATCACGAATGATCGAGTTCACTACCTGAGCACCATTGGCCGCCAGGTACACGCCGCCCCCTTTGGCCTCTGTCGTTCCGGTGCCCAAGGCGCAGTTGTTGCTCGCGATGGTACAGCGCAACACCGTGCCACCGCTCATGTACACGCCTCCGCCATTCCCGCTGAAGAAACTCGGCGTGACATTGCTGACGATCGTGGAGTCGACGACCAGACCGCCGGACATCCTGATCCCGCCGCCAAAATTGGCCGCTCCCGCGCCATCCAGTCGTTCGGCCGCGTTGTTACACACGATGCAGTTTGAGACGGTGCCGCCAGCCATCAGAATGCCGGCGCCCCCGCCCCCGTTCTCATGGGGGTTGCCGTCCCGGAGGGTAAAGCCCGTGACCAGCGCATTGGAAGCCCCGGACTGCAATGCCAGAACCCCGATGTAGCCCGCCGAGGCGGAACGCCGAATGATCGTTTCGGTCGGCCCACCGATACCAATGAGTTGAAGTCCCCGGTCGAGGGTCAACGTAGACATCACGTCATACGTCCCGTTGCTGACATAGGTGCGGCTGGCGGTCATGTCGGCGGCCTCCTGAACGCTCCTGGCCGCCGTCGCCCAGTTGGTGTAGGGGCAGATATTTCCTCCGTTGGTGGCCGCGAAGGTATCGCCGCTCGCCCGGACCCGAATGTAGGCCGGATGCGTGCTGCCCGCGGGCTCGGAATTGGCGTTGGTGGCGGTCAGTTGCACGGTGTACAGACCGGCGGCATAGCTGTGACTCACGGAGGTCAGGTTGAGCCCGCTGGCAGTGACCCCGTCGCCGAATGACCAATAGTACGTCGCGTTCGTCTCGCTGCCGGAGGGGATGGCATTGAACGTGACCGTCAACGCGTCAACACCCACCAAAGGCGCAACCCCTTCCCACGCCACGATGAACGGGCCGTTGGCGGCATTGAACTCGTAACACCCACGGTCCACGATGCCGTTGACCAGACGGTTGTTGCCGTCGAGATCAAGAGCCCCCGTCATCCAGTCCGCATTCGTGCCGCTGTCGACGGCAGGGGACGAGACGCTCCCCAGGTGGTAATTGCGCGTCACCAGGTCTAGAAACTGCGGATCGTTCGTGAGGTTGCCCGCCCCGGCCAGGACGATCTCCGAGATCCCATAGACGAAGGTGCCTCCGCTCTTGGAGACGCTGGCGGCCGTCGCGCTATTCGCATAGACGATGGTGTTGCTGACCGCGCCCCCGGTCATCTTCAATCCGCTCCAGCCGTCGCCGGTCCACTCGTTGTTCCCAGCGACCGTGCAGTTTTCCATCACACCACCCACCATATAGGCGCCGCCGCCCTTGACCTGCTCCGCCACCAGGCAGTTGCGGAGAAGCGCTCCCGCCCCCGCGTAAACGCCCCCGCCGTTACGGCCGGAGTTGCACCGGATGGTGGAGTTGAGAACCTGGCAGCCATTGGTCATATGGACGCCGCCGCCCTGAGCGATTCTGGTGTCGTATACACAATCGTTGCTTACGATCGTGCAGCGAAGCACCATCCCGCCCGTCATGTAGACGCCGCCCCCAAGGCCGCTCCCGAAACTTGCGGCGGAGTTACTGACGATCGTGCTGTCCACGACCAGCCCGCCACTCATGAAAATGCCGCCACCGACCGTGGGAGTGGTCACAGTGAAGAAACGCTCGGAATAGTTGTCGCGCACGACACAGTTCGAGACCGTGCCGGCCGCCATCAGGATACCAGCCCCGCCACCCCCGTCGGTCTGGGTGTACCCGTCGCGAAGGGTAAAACCCGTGATCCAGGCGTTGGAGGCGCCGGCCTGCAAGTCCAGCACCCGGGTATTTCCCGCCGATCGCCGGAGGACCGTCCCGGTCGGTCCACCCAAGCCGATGAGTTCGATACTCCGGTCCACGCTGATGGGCGCGGTGACACTGTAGATCCCGTTGCTGACGTAGACCCGGCTGGCCGCCAGGTCAATGGCGTCCTGCACGTTCCGCGCCGCCGTGGCCCAGTTGGTGTAAGGCGCGCTATTCCCCCCGTTCGTGGCGGCGAACGTATCGCCGCTGGCCCGAACACACACATAGTCCGTCCGCACGCTGCCGCCCGGCTCGGAGTTGACATTGGTGGCGGCCAACTGGACGGCATACCGGCCGGCAGTGTAAGTGTGGCTGACGGAGGTCAGGTTGAACCCGCTGGCGGTCGCCCCGTCGCCGAAGGACCAGTAGTAAGTGGCGTTCGTCTCGCTTCCGGAGGGGGCAGCGTTGAACGTGACGGTCAAGGAGTCGAGCCCCACCAGCGGCGCCACGCCTTCCCACGCCAGAGTGAAGGGTCCGACAAAAGGATTGAGCTCGTAGCAGCCACGGTCGACCCGGTCGTTAAGAATGCGGCTGCCGCCCTCGAGATCTACCGCTCCCGACATCCAGTCCATATTGGTGCCACTGTCGCAGGCGGGTGAGGACGTACTGCTCAGATGGTAATTGCGCGTCAGGACGTCCACAAACAGCGGATTACTCGTGAGGTTACTGACTCCGGCGAGGTTAGTCTCCGCGATGCCGTAGTCGAAGGTCCCTCCGCTCTTGACGACGCTCGCGACGGCCCCGCTGTTCCCGTAGACAATGGTGTTGCTAACCGCCCCCGCGGTCATCTTCAGGCCACCAAAGGTGGGAGAGGCCAGGAATGCGGTGTTTCCTGCGATGGTGCAATTCTCAACCAGCCCAGCCCCGGTCATGTAGACACCGCCGCCCTGCAACTGGTCCGCGACCAGGCAGTTGCGGAGGAGCGGTCCCACCCCCCCCAGGTGAACGCCGCCGCCATAATTGCCTGAGTTGAACCGAATGATGGAGTTGAGCACCTGACAGCCGTTCGTCATGTAGACTCCGCCGCCGGGCGCGGCGTAAGTGCCGGCGATACAATTGTTGCTCATGATCGTGCAGCGCAGCACCGTCCCGCCCGTCATATAGACGCCGCCCCCATAGCCGCTCCCGAAACTGGCGGCAGAGTTACTGACAATCGTGCTGTCCACAACCAGTCCGCCACTCATGGAAATACCGCCGCCGACCGTGGGAGTGGCCACAAGGTCGTTAACTCGATCGGAATAATTGTCACGCACCATGCAGTTCGAGATGGTACCTGCTGCCATCAGGATACCCGCTCCGCCCCCGCCGACGGTCTTGGTGTTCCCATTCCGAATGGTGAACCCCGTGACCCATGCATCGGAGGCGCCGGCTCCCAACTCCATTACCCTCATCGATCCCGAGGAACGCTGGATGATCGTGCTCGACGGACCACCCACGCCAATCAGATCAATGCTTCGATCCAGCGTTACGGCGGCCGTCACACCATACGCACCGTTGCTGACGTAGGCCCGGCCGGCGGTCAGGTCGATCGCATCCTGCACACTCCGGGCGGCAGTCGCCCAGTTGGTGTAAGGACTGACGTTGCCGCTGTTCGTGGCAGCGAATGTGTCGCCGCTCGTTCGCACGGTTACGTATCCCACCCGGGTGCCCCCCGCCACCTCGGAGAGCAGGTTCGTCGCGGCCAGTTGGACTGTATAGCGGCCGACACTGTACGTGTGGCTGACGGAAACCAGGTTAACCCCGTTGGTCGCCGTCCCGTCGCCGAAAACCCAGGTGTAGTCCGCGTTCGTCTGAGCTCCGTAGGGGGTGGCGTTGAAGGCCACAGTCAGACTGTCGACCCCCTCCCGTGGTGCAACGCCTTCCCAGAAAACGACCAAGGGGCCGCCGACAGCATCGAACTCGTAGCACCCCCGATCCACGATAGCATTCACCACGCGGCCGCGGCCGCTCAGGTCGGTGGCACCGACCATCCAGTCCGCGTTCGATCCGCTGTCAACGGCCGGCGAGGAGGCGCTGCCCAGACGATAATCCCCTGCCCCGGGGTCCAGGAAGCTTGGATTGCCGGTGAGGTTGTTGGCACCGGCGAGGTTGGTTTCGGCGATACCGTAGTCGAAGGTCCCGCCGCTCTTGGCGACCGTCGCGACGGCGGCACTGTTCCCGTAACGGGTCGTGTTGCTGACCGCCCCAGCGGACATCCTCAGCCCGCTGTAGGCGTCGCCGCCAAACTCAGTGTTCGCTACGATGGTGCAGTTCTCAACCACTCCGGTTCCGGTCATGTAAACGCCGCCGCCCTGCACCTGATTCGCGACCAGGCAGTTCCGGAGGATCGCGCCCACCCCCGTCATGTGAACGCCCCCGCCGTTGCGCCCGGAATTGAATCTAATCGTGGAGTCGAGAACCTGACAGTTGTTGGTCATGAAAACACCGCCGCCCGGGGCGACTCTTGTGTTGGACACACAATCATTACTCGCGATCGTGCAGCGCAGCACCGTTCCGCCCGTCATGTAGATGCCACCCCCATAGCCGCTTCCGAAACTTGAGGCGGAGTTACTAGTAATCGTGCTGTCCACGACCATCCCGCCACTCATCGAAATGCCGCCACCCGCCGTGAAACCGGCATAAGTGCCGTCAGCGCGATCGGCACGGTTCTCACGGACGATACAGTTGGAGACCATGCCTCCGAACATCTTGATGCCGGCCCCCCCATCCACCGAGTTCAACTTGGTATTCCCCCTGCGCACCGTGAACCCGCTCAGCACGGCTCCGACTGCGTTCGTGATTTGGAAGATGCGGTTGC
>CAYOIT010000294.1:0-4810 GCA_964404035.1 uncultured Verrucomicrobiota bacterium
TGAACTCCTCGGGTGGCCAGATGCAGGACGCCTGGCAGACCGACAAGTCCAGCATTACCCTCCAGGGCACCGCCAACTTCATCACGGCCGCCACCGCCTTGGGCGACAACGGCAATAAGTTCACCGTCGATACCACGGGCGTGCTGAATCTCACCAGCGGCGGCGGGGCGAGCGTGGGGACGGCGGGGACTAACGCCACCGTGACGATCAAGGGAACGGTCAACGGCGACGGCTCCGGCACGATCACCGCGCCAAAGTTCCAACTGATGGCCGGTTCCGCGATGAGCGGTATGTCGAGTCTAACCGTGGGCACGTTTGATCTGCGGACGACCAACCCCGCCACGATCAACCTCTCGGCCACAACCCTCCAGAACATCAACTCCGGTGGAACCGCGCAGACCATCGAGGTCGGCGCCAACGCCACCGGGAGTTACCTGATCAACAAACTCCGCATCAACGGCGGCAGCACCCGCGTTGCCCTGGTCGACAACTACGACAACGACCTGAGTTCGGCCGCCGCCGAGCACCTCGAAGTGAACACGCTGGAGTGGGCCGGCAGCAACTATGGCGAGTTCGACCTGAACGGCGTCGGGCTCACCGTCAACACCGCCCTCACGTTCAACCCGTACGGCCGCACGCTCTCCAACCGCAAGGCCGGTTCGACCAGCACGCTCACCTTGGGCGGCACGCTGGACCTGGGCTCGCTCATGAACGACGATTTCAACAATCGACTGAGCTTAGCCGTCAAGAACAACGCCACGCTCGACATCGTCCAGAACGTTCCGATGACCTATCTGAACGTCGGGGCTGGCAGCGGCACGATCAAGATCCACTCGAGCGCCACCGGCTCCGGCCGATTCGGCGCCTACGGCGGCATTCATTCCGATGCGGCTACCGGAAACGTGTGGACGAACACCGACGTGCTCACCGTGGACCTCGCCGGCAATACGTACACGAATAACAACGGCGCGGGGGTCGTTGTAGAGAAAGGCGCCTCGTTGAAGATCATCGGCAGCGTCGTCAACGGCTCCGCCGACGGCGCCGGCCGCGGGCTGGTCTCCGCCACCAACGGCACCCGGCTGGAAGTGACCGGCAATTACACCAGCGCGGGCAACGGCGGCCGCGTCGCCATCGGTTCCAACGCCACGCTCAAGGTCGGCGGCAACTTCCTGCCGGGAGCGTGGTGGGGCGGCTATAGCGGATCGGCCGACCGGATCTGGTCCGTGAACACCAGCGCCAATGCCGGATCGTTCATCCTCAATGGCGGTGGTTCGTCCCTGCAGACCTTCGAGGTGCTCTCGAAGACTTACTCGGTCAGCGGCGATTCGCTGGTGGCGGCGACGTTCGTGGCCACTGTCAGCCTCCCCTTCGGCAACGTCTACATTGGCGACCCGAGCGGCAGCGCGGCCTGGGCCAAACTCACGAATGCCGTCAACAACAGCGGCTTCGCCGAGGACACCCAGGTCGCTCGCAGCCTGACGGTGACGACCAACTCGGTATTCGACATCGCCCAGTACAAGATGGTCGTGGCGCTGGGTACGAACAGCGTGGTGGCGGGGCTGATCACCAATAGCGTGGCCGGTGGACAACTGATTTTCACGAACGGGATGAAGATGGTGTTCATGAAGGGCGGCGCGATCGACGTGGCCACAAACCAGATCGCCGCCGACTGCGTGGTGGACTTCAATGCCCAAGTAGGCTCCTACATTCGCGTGAACGGCGACCAGAAGGCGGCGTTTGACGCGCTGGTCGCTGGCGGGCAGATCACGAACACAGGAGGCACCACCCCGGAGGTCGCTTACACCTCCGCCGACGATCGCACGACGGTGATTCCGCCCCCGCCCCCGCGCGGTACCTCTGTAACGCTGTACTGAGTCGATGCCGCCGGGAGGACTCGCCATGAAAATCAAACTCGGATGGATGCGGCGGATGCTCTGGCTCGTGCCGGCCATGCAAGCCTGCGGGGCGGTGCCGTTCTATGACGGCTTCGACGCGGCGCCCTATGGCCCGGGCACGAACTTTCTGACCTCGATCAACGGGTGGGCGTCGGGTTCGACGAACGTGCAGGTGACCGCCAGCGTGTGCGACACGGCCCCGAATTCGGTTCAACTTGTGGGGTTGGCCTCACTCAGTAACACCGTTGGCGGCGTGGGCGGGCAGATCTGGACCGACTTCCGGGTGCGCCCCGTTTTCGGCGCGCCGCCGCCAGACCTGCCCGCGCCCGGCACAATAAGTCTGACGGCATACTTTGGAACAAACCGTTTCTTCGCCTATGCGGCGAACGGCGATTGGCAGGTGTGCTCGAACACCGTTTGGGGGCAACCGGTGTCGGCCTTGACCTCCGGGCAGTTTGCGCGGATCACGATCTATCAGGATTACACCCGCTCGAATTCGGCCCTGTTTGTAAACTCCAACCTGGTGGCGCAGGATATCCGGTTCTACGGGATCAGTTCCGCGTACCAGGGGTTTATGGCGCAGGGCGGGGCTGAGGCGACGACGTCGCATCTCGATACGGTGAACTTCACCTACAGTCCACCGGCGGACATGCTGATCGATGCGAACGGCGATGGTGTCTTGGATGTGAACGAACTGGCGCTGTACGGTTACGCCATGCGAACTCTGGTTGTGGCGACGAACGCGGCCTACACCAACCTGCAAGTGGCGGTGGATGCGGCCCGGGCGCGCGATGTGATGGTGGTCAGTAATGACACCTATGCCGGGAACGTGACGATCAGCCATGCCGTGGGGGCGATCACGGGGGGCGTCTTCACGATCGGCGGAACGCTGGCAATCGGCGGGAGCGGGGTCGCCATCACCGCGCGGGTGGGGTTCGCGTGCGGGGACTTGAATGTGTCGAGTGGGAATGTGCTCGTGGTGAACGGCGCCTTGACGGCCGCGAATCTGACCCTCGGTACCAACGCGGGATTGACGGTCGCCAACGCACTGGCCGCCAGCAACGTGACGTTGAACGCGGGGGCGTATCTGGCGGCCGGCAGCCTCACGGTGACCGGCACGGTGAGCGTGAGCACATCCGCCGTGCTGGTGGTTAACGGGCAGATCGTGGGCAGCAACCTCACCGTGAACGGCGGCTTCAGCCTGGGGGCGGGCGGCATGATTACGTGCACCAACCTCACGCTCGGGCCTGGTGTCACGGTCAGTCTGACCAATGCGACGGTGACGGTCGCGCACTTGGCGATCGGAACCGGAGCGCAGTTGGTGGTTTCCAACAGCACGGTGACCGCGGACGGACTGGTGCTCTCCGGCACGTTCACGTTGGACTCGAACTGGGGGAATTCGCAGGCGCAGTCGGCCATCCCGTTCCGCGACGGATTCGAGCCCTATGCGGCGGGGCTTGCGTTGACGAACTATGGCTTCAACGGGTGGGGGGCGTCCGATCCGAGCGTCATGGTCGAGAGCCAGACCGTGGCCGTGGGCGCCAAGGCCGTGACGATTCCGCGTGGGCAGTCGGCCTCGAATCGCGTCAGCGGCGTGGGAGCCACGAAGGTTTGGACAGATGTGCGGATTCAGCCGGTACTGGGTGACCAGCCCCTCGGTCTGCTGACCAATACGAGCACGTGTGTGTTCTATTTCGACACCAACGGGTACGTGGTCGTTAACAGTTCGTCCAACGGTTGGAACACCTGCTCCAGCAATGCCGTCGGGGCGTCCGTGACGAACCGGGCAAGCACGAACCGGTTCGTGCGGATGACGGTGTGTACGGACTTCGGGAAGCGGCAGTCGGCGCTGTTCCTCGACGGAGAGTTGTTACGCGAACAGATACCGTTCGGAGCCGGTGCGCCGGCGTTCTACAGTGGCCTGAAGGTGGACAATCAGGTCGGTGGGGTTGCGTATATGGATGAGGTCAACCTTGCCGTGAACGCCCCCGCCGATCTCTACGGGGATATCGACGGTGACAACGTCAACGATTTGACCGAAATCGACCGCTTCGGATCTATCATGACTGTGTATTCCGGGGCGGTATTCAAGTTCCGGTAACCGCTTAAGGAAAAGTTTCCGTTTCTGTGGAGCGCGCGATTGACCGGCGGTAGACTGTTGCAGCGACGCCGCGGTATGGAACCCGCGGCCCACCTTGCGCTCCGCGCTTTTTTCCTCATGGTGGCCCACGGGCTCCGCACCGCGGGATCTTTGGTGGTACGTCGGGCCGAATTGAGGCGGTTTTGTGGCGAGGGTATATGAGACCCCGCACGGCGTTCTTGACGGCAGAACGCCGTACGATATCGGGGACGTTCTGAAAGACTTTTACTGTAAACATGTTATGATGTAATTGACGCACTCTTAGCCGGCTTTCCTCGCTTCACACGGTACCGGTCCCGTTCCATCTTCAAGGTGGCCGCGAACTCCCTCTACGACGTCTATGCCAAGGAACCAGGTGCTTTCAGAGATGAGTTGAGGTCTACCACGCCATTCGTGCCAGTTCGCGCGCCATCCGCGTTCGGCTTGTCGCCTTGCTTGAATCCCTCTCTGCCGATCCATTCCAGGTCGGCGACTATTCGGAACCTGACACGGCAGGCCGCCCGTGCCAAGTCAGGATCATCGGCAAGCACGCCGTGTGCTTCTGGGCCGACCATGCCGGCAAGGAAGTGAGGGTCGTCGATCTGGTCGATGCGGACAGAAGTTGGACGCCGCCCGCCGCGTCGTCGAAACCCACACCCTGAGCGTTCGTCTGTGTAGCAGGCGAGGAACTCAGGGAAAGGCATGTTTGCCATTGTCCGCCGTAGTCCCGCGACTGCGGGACGAAAGCGGATCGTAATCCGTAGTCGCTTGCCACGCCATAGCTTCCGAGCGAAGG
>CAYOIT010000295.1:0-4781 GCA_964404035.1 uncultured Verrucomicrobiota bacterium
TAACACGGAGGGCTCCACATGAGTCACAGATGGCGAAAACCGTCAGTACGGTTGGTAATCCTGGCCATGGTCATGAGCCCGGTTTTCCAGGCCTTTGGCGCCAGCGGTTCCTGGACAAACACGGCCGGCGGAAACTGGAGCGCCACCAACAACTGGGCGGGTGCCATTGTCGCCGCCGGCGCCGGCTCGACCGCGTGGTTCACCAACGCCCTCCCGGGTTCCCGGAGTGTTACGAACGATGGTGTCAGCCGGACGGTTGGGGTCGTCAACCTGGGGGCTGCCGGGGGCTTGGGAAGTTTCACGATCACCGCCGCCGCCGGGTTGAAGCTGATATGCAGCAACAACGGCGCCAGTGCGCAGGTCAACCAGAACAGCTCGAGCAAAGGCGACACCATCAGCTCGCCGCTAGCCCTCGCCGACTCGCTCGAGCTCGCCAACGAGTCCGCGACAAAGGCTTTGACTCTGTCCGGCGCGACGATCACCAGCGTGGTGGCCGGTGTCAGGACGGTTTCCAATGTGAGCATCGGGAGCGGCGGCGTCACCATCAGCGGCAATATCGGCAACGGGGTGGGGCCGGTGGGCGTGGTGCAGAACAGCGCCACCTGCCCCCTGACGCTGGGCGGCGTGAACGGATTCACCAACGGTCTGATGATCAAGGCGGGTGCGGTGATCGGCATCACCAGCGCGAACGCCTTTGGCGCAACCAACAATGTCATCACGCTTGGCGATACCACGGGCAGTCAGGATGTCTCGCTGGGTTGCGGCGGGGCGCTGACTTTTGTCCAGCCGATCCTGGTGGCCGGCGGGAACACCGGCATGGCCTCGCTGACCAATACGGCGACCGTTTATTTCAATGGCCCGGTGACGCTGAACAATCACGCCCTGAAGGTGTTTTCGTCGGGTTCGAGCACGGTCATGGGCGGCGGGATCACGGGCACCGGCACGCTCCTGATTGCCGCCGTCAGCGGGAGCAGCGGCATCAATATTCAGACGATGCCTGTCAACCACTCGGGCGCCATCACCAATGTCGGGGTGGGCCCTTCGGCGGGCCTTATCAGCGGCGGCGTGGGGTCCAATGTGACCGCGATTACCGAAGGCAGCACGAATTCGGCGCTGACCATCAGCGGCTTTCTCACGGTGAACGGCGCCGGCACGGCTCTGGCCAATAACAACGCCTCGGGCAGCGCCTTGCTGACGGTGTCGGGCGGCGTGCGGGGCGCCGGCGACCTGGTGCTCAACAACAATGGTCCCCTGACCAACGGCATCACGCTGATGATCGGGGCCATCACCAATACGGGCCGGATTATCAACACTGGCGCCGGAACCGGTAGTACGTTGATCAGCGCGGTCATCGGCACCAATGTGACCGGCGTGACACAAAACAGCGGGACGTCGCCGCTGCTCCTGAGCGGCGCGAACACCTATCCGGGCGGCACGGAAATCGTAAGCGGGAGGCTGCTTGTGACCAACGTGACAGGCTCCGCCACCGGACCGGGCGCGGTCACCCTTTACAACGGCGGAACGCTCCAGGGGAACGGGTTCATGGCGGGAACGGTGACCAACCGCCATGGCGGGAGGGTGTCGCCCGGATTCGACGGCATCCCGGGCGGCACGCTGACGATGGGCAGCCTCGTCTGGAACGGCGGTGGCATCTTCACGTGCAAGATCGCCAGCCTCGCAAACAACGAGGTCGGGGCGGGGATCGACTACGACCAGATCGTCGTGACGAATACCCTGACCGCGGTTCCGGGAGGAAGCAACCTCGTCATCAAGCTGGATTCGCTGGGTCAGACTCTGGCCTTCCAGATCAACCGGAACTACAGCCTCAAGCTGATCACGTGCGGGAAGAGTGCGACCCTTAGCCCGGCCGACGTCACGCTGGACACGAATGCCTTCCTGGCGGGGGGGGCCTGGTTTGTGACGAACCTCAACAAATCCATCTACGTCGCCTGCCTGGGCGACGTCGCGACGAACAAGAACAGTTGGAGGGGCACGGGAAACTGGTCGACGGCAACCAACTGGTCGCTGGGACATGCTCCCCTGGCGGGCGAGGATGTCGAATTTGATTTCCAGGGCGTCGCCAATTGCATGGCGGATCTGGTGAGCAATGGTCTGGGATCCGTCACGCTGACGGCCGGCTATACGGGAGCCGTCTCGGTTTTGACCAGGTTTCCCGCGCAGGGGGGATTCACCAATCTGGTGATCACCGGGGATTGCACGATTAACGGCGGCACGCTGACGCAAGGCGCCAATACGACCGTCGAAATCTATCGGCTGGCGGCCATGATCGGGGGCAATCTGACGGTCAACGCCGGGGGGCAGATCAATGTAGACAGCAAGGGCTACTATGCCAGCGGGCCCGGGTATGTGGGCAATTACTCAGGTCCCAGCTATGGCGGCAGAGGCACCAGCGGCAAGCCTAGCTATGGGGCCATCACGTCGCCGATGAACCTCGGCAGCGGGGCTAGCGGCGGCACGTCGGGGAATGGCGGCGGTGCGGTACGACTCACGGTAGCGGGGATGACCACGCTGAACGGCGAGATTACGGCCTCAGAGGTTCTTGGAGGCAGTACCTATGGCAGTTCGGGTGGCTCGGTGTTTCTGACCACGGGCATGCTGTCGGGCAGTGGGACGATCCGAGCCAATGGGCGGTTGGGTGGCGGCGGCGGGCGCATCGCCTTGATCCTGACCGATTCCACGAATTTCGACGGTGTCAAGATGCAGGCGTATGCCGGAGTATATGGCGGTGGCGTGTGCGGCACCATCTACCAGGAACATAAGGACCACCAACCCGGCAAAGGTAGACTGATCGTGGACAATAACAACAACAATGTTAATAGTGCTTTGATCTACAACTACTACGATCCGGCAGTGGCCAACACGTTACAGAATGGGCAGGCTTCGTCTTCCTACGAGTTTTCGGAGATTGTGCTCACCAATGACGCCGTGTATGCGCTGGACACGAACGATACACTGATCATCACCAACACCGTCATCAAAGGCGATCCGACCGATCGGAACAGTGGCATTTATGTGGCTGGCGGGACGCTGGTGGTCCCGGAGTCATTCGGCTTCACCAACTACTACATCGCCATCGGCCACACAAACTCCACATTCAACCCGAGCCTGTCCCTGACGATCGGCACGAATGCGACCATGAAATTCGATAAGCCTTGGACGGTCGACTATCCGATTACGTTGGAGGCCGGCGGCTGGCTGAGCCATTCGCCGAATGACAGGTTTACGGATACGCACAAGTTGAACCTGATCCTTAACGCAGGGCTCGATATTCAGGCAGGCGGTGCGGTCAATGTGGACAACATGGGGTACTTCTACGGCGGGCCTGGTTACTTAGCTTACTATTCGGGTTCAAGCTATGGCGGACAGGGGAACAACAATAAACCCACCTATGGGTCCATCACGGCGCCGACCAGTCTCGGCAGCGGTTCCGCAGCGAATCCACCGGAACGCGGCGGTGGCGCGGCACGGCTTACGGTGGCGGGAACCACTACGCTCAATGGCGCGATCACCGCCTCCGACATGGGCGCCAATACGTATGGCAGCTCAGGTGGATCGGTGTTTCTGACCACGGGTATGCTGACGGGCAGTGGGACGATCCGGGCCAATGGGCGGATTGGTGGAGGAGGCGGACGCATCGCCATAATTCTGACCAATTCCACGGATTTCAGCGGTGTCAAGATGCAGGCATACGGTGTGTCTGGCGGTGGCGCGGCGGGCACAATCTATACAGAGACTCAGGCTCAAGGCGCTGGCAAAGGCACCTTGTTGGTCGATGCCTCTAATAGAGTGACCACCTTCACGACATTGATCAGCAGCAATGTGGCGGACACGAGTGTTGGCACGCTAATGATCACCAACATGGCCCGGTTCGGGATCGCGGCCAACCAAGTGCTGACGATCAATGGAAGTTGGACGAACGGGGCGACCTTTATCGCGTATTTGAACAGCACGGTGGAGTTCGCCGGCAGTGATACCGCAATGATCGCAGGATCCAATACGTTCTATAACCTGACGATCACGAACGCGGGCAAGGTCGTCTCGTTCCAGGCCGGCCGGACCAACCTGGTGGCGGGTCTCCTGCAACTGGGTTCCACGGCTCCGGGCTCAACGGTGACCCTGAAATCCACGGTGGACGGCAGCCACTGGTTCATATCGCTGACAAATGCGGCAGCCGGCGGAACCCAGCAGATCTCGCGGGTGGCGGTGAAGGACAGCCATGCGGGCGGCGGCCAGCTGCTGCTGGCGGGCAAGGGTTCCGTGGACGGCGGCCACAACGTCAACTGGGTCTTCCCGAGGATCGGCGGCACGGTGATCCAGGTGCGGTAGCCTTACAGCAGGATCAGCAGGGCGCCCGTCGGCGGCGGTAGCCAGACCTGGTCGGCGGCGTCGAAGTCGCCGTCATAGTCGAAGTCGCCCTGCGCCCACGTGGCGCCGCTGGCGATGTTTTTATAAGGGTGCCCCACGGACCGGGTGTCCTCGAGGTTTACTTTCCCGTCCAGGTTGGCGTCGCCGTACCAGGTCATGCGCCCGCCGGACACAAGCGTGCCGCCGCTGATCGTCGCTCCGCTCTGGGCCGGATCGATATACCAGAGGGAATTGGTCGGAGCGAGGGCTGCGCCCAGGATCGCCAGGCCGGTCGCGCAGTTGTTGAAGTTCACGTTCTTCAGTTCGATGGGGCTGGTCTGCGTGGCGCCGCCGTCGATGATGAAAATGCCGAAGGTTCCGGCGCCGCCGAACTGGGTGTTGACCGCCCGGAGCTG
>CAYOIT010000296.1:0-2188 GCA_964404035.1 uncultured Verrucomicrobiota bacterium
CCGGAAACACGCTCACCTTCACGGGAACGAATACGGTGCTCCAGGCAAACACGATCACGATCAACGGCACGGTCACGCACAATGCCAATACGGCGTCGTCGGCTCCCTGGGCGGCGAGCAATCTCGTTCGCTTCGCCTGCGGTTCGTTCAATCTCGCCACGAACGGCCAGATCGCTCTCGACGCCAAAGGGTATGCGGGTGGCAATTTCGCGACGGATGGCAGTGGACCGGGCCAAGGGCTTAAAAGCGACACTCTGGGGGGCGGCGGCGGTTATGGAGGGGCGGGCGGAATCGCTACGGCATCCTCGGGCCTGACTTACGGGTTGACGAACAGTCCCGCCGATCCGGGCAGCGGTGGATCCGGAAGTGCCTTTGGCACCGGGGGTGCCGGGGGTGGCGCGGTCATCATAGCCTGCACGGGGCCCGCCGATATCAGCGGCACGATAAGCGCCTGCGGGACGACCGGCGAATCGCGCGGCGGCGGCGGCTCGGGTGGGGCCGTCTCGATCGGTTGCCAGATTCTGACTGGAACGGGGCTCGTGCGGGCCAATGGCGGCGCGCCCTCAGGCTCGGGCGGCGGTGGTGGTGGCGGGCGCATTGCGGTCAACTACGACTTGGCTGCCCAGGCGGCGCAGAATGCCGTGACCAAACCGACCGTGCGCTTCTCGGCGAACGAGGGGCGAGCTGGTGATACCTACGGCAATCATGGGACGGCGGGGACACTGTACTTCACGGATGCCGGATTCTTCCCCGGTACGAATCTTTTCGGTGGCCAGATCATAATTTCGAACTGGACCTCAGCCGTGTTCCCCGCCCTGTCCGTCAGTCAGGGTACGGTGATCTTCCCGCAAGGCTTCAGTCTCACGGTTTCCAACGATCTCACCGTGAGCGGCCTTGGCGGTCTTTACCTGACCAACAGCCTGATGAGCGTAGGCAGAGATCTGACCTTCAGCAATAGTGCCTATGCCCGCTCCTACGTCTATGGAGGCGCGGCAGCGACGGTCGCCGTTGGAAGGGTGCTGACGCTCAGCGCCAGCCGGCTCGATGTGGTGAACACGGGAACCAACGTGACGCCCTTTGGCATCGGGGCCGACCTGGTCCTGACCAACGGGTCGCAGTGGCATCTTTACAGCATCGCGACCAATGCGGCCTGCACCAACTTCGGGGCCCGGGTGGATGTCGGCGGGATGTTCAAGATCACCGGGAACTCCGCATTCTATCCGCACTCTCATGCCAGCAGCGGGGGGGCACCATGCCTCTACGTGCAGACCGTACAGGTCGATGCCGGTTCGCAGATCAATGCCGATGGATTGGGTTTCTCGCGCAATGGTACGGGCGTCTATCTGGCCGGCTATGGAAACGGCGGGGGCCAGGGCAATATGTATTCGGGCGGTGGCGGCTACGGCGGCGTCGGTGGGAATAACGGCGCGGGCTATGGGCAAACCTACGGTTCGTCTAACGCCCCCGCGGCGCCCGGGTCGGGCGGCGGCGGCACAGCGTGGAATGACGGGCAGGCCGGAAACGGCGGCGGTTATGTGGGGATTTTCGGCACGGGGGACGCCAGGATTGACGGCACGATTACGGCCAACGGGACCGGAAGATCGCATAATTATGCCGGCGGCGGTTCGGGCGGCGGGATCATGCTTACGGCCAAACGCCTGCTGGGCACGGGCGTGATCCAAGCCAAGGGGGAGAGCAGTGTTGACGGCGGCGGTGGCGGTGGCGGGCGGATCGCAATCCACGCCTGGCCCGGCGCCTGGGCCGGCACCATGCGGTACCCGGAGGAGGTCGCGGGAGGCACCAACTCGGCCGGGGCCAGTGGAGCGACCGGCACCATCGTCTGGGTCGAGCCGCCCAAGGGTGCGGTGTTCACGTTCCGGTGAATGATTCGGCATCGGCGGGTGCCGGTGCCGAATGCTCCTTAGACTTACTTCGGGTGGTGTCCTGTCTGGTAGGCACCGACCGCCGTGGCGGCGCCGAAGCAAAGCGGGGCCAAAATATGCGAAAGAACAGCACGCGCGTTTCCTTGCACCTTTCTTGGTCTTTCCTGCCTCGGTCCCGCCCGGCGGTCGGGACCTACCAGACCGTATATTCGGCAACGTAACTCAAGCGGGGTCACGTCGCAATAAGTAGTAGTATGACCGGAACCATAAATATTACATCTTGCGACGTGACCCCTCGCGGCTCG
>CAYOIT010000296.1:2288-4767 GCA_964404035.1 uncultured Verrucomicrobiota bacterium
GACCCCTCGCGGCTCGGATGAACAACTTCCCGGCGGGGGATTTCTGTTACCTCCTGTGGGGTGTCGGGAACCATGGCGGCGGGCCCTCCCGGAAGGATCTCAAGGATATCCGGGCATTATTGGCGGAATCGAAAGCGGGCGCCTTCGCGATCCGGCATTCGACCCCCGAAGCCTATGCCGCCGAACTGGTGCGGAAACGCGATCAGTTGCCACGCCATGAGGGTGATTTGAACGCCTGGGGCGTGGGCTGCTATACCAGCATGGTCCGGATCAAGCAGATGCACCGGCGGTTGGAAAACGAGCTGTTCATGGTGGAGAAAATGGCGGCCTGCGCCTCCCTCCAGAGTGTGATGGCCTATCCAGCGGCGGAACTCAAAGCGGCGATGCGTGACCTGTTGTTTTCGGAGTTTCACGATATTCTTCCCGGCTCCTCCATCCAGGCCGTCGAGGAGATGTCGTTGCGGGTCATGGGTCATGGTCTGGAGGAACTTTCCCGAGCCAAGGCGCGCGCTTTTTTCGCGCTGGCGAAGGGGCAGCCCCGTGCGGTCGAGGGCGAGATCCCCGTGCTGGTGTTTAATCCCCACCCGTATCCTCTCAGGACGTTGGTGGAATGCGAATTCCAACTGGCCGACCAGAACGACAGCGGCACCTTTACCGATTTTACGGCGTATCATGACGGGAAACCCGTGCCCACCCAGATCGAAAAGGAGGCCAGCAATATTCCCCTGGACTGGCGCAAGCGCATTGTCTTCGAAACCGAGTTAAAGCCCATGCAGATGAGCCGGTTCGATTGCCGTCCCATGGTGCGGCCCGCCAAGTCAAAACCGGTGCTGAAGGTGAAGAACGGGCGGCTGTTGTTTGACAATGGCCTGTTGCGCGTGGCGATCAGCACGAAGACGGGGCTGGTTGACAGTCTGAAGATCGAGGGGCAGGAATATCTCGCGAAGCCGGGCTTCCGCGCCTTGATTATGGTGGATGACGAGGATCCCTGGGGCATGCGGGGCCAATCGTACCGAACACAAGCCGGCCATTTCGAGTTGATGAGTACAAAGCGGGGGTCGGCAGTTTCCGGGGTGAAACCCGGCGTGCTGCTCCCCTCGGTTCGGGTTATTGAAGACGGGGCCGTGCGGACGGTGGTGGAGGCGGTCTATGCGCATAACGATTCCTTCCTCGTGCAACAGTTTATCCTGCCGAAGCACGGAACCGAAGTTGAAGTCTTTCTGCGCGTCCATTGGAATGAAAAGGACCGGTTCCTTAAACTCTCGGTTCCGGTCAAGGATGCGGCTCATTATCTGGGGCAGGTTGCCTTCGGGGTCAGCCCGTTGAGGGAAGACGGGGGGGAGTGTGTGGCCCAGAAATGGGTGGCAGTGACGCGCCGGGATGATCGGGCGTTGACGGTGGTAAACGAGGGGTGTTATGGGTCGGACTTCAAGGACGGGGAATTACGTCTCAGCCTCATGCGTTCACCGGCGTATTCCGCGCATCCCTTGAAGGATCGTCCGACATTGCCGCAGGATCGTTATTCGCCCCGTAGCGACCAGGGAGAGCGGATCTTCCGATTCTGGATCAACGCCGGGCCGCGTACCGACCGGTTGGCCCTGATTGACCGCGAGGCGTTGACACATAACGAGAAGCCGATGGCCTTGTCATTCTTTCCGTGCGGGAAGAAGGCCGCCCCGCCGAAGCCCCTGGCGATATTGGACGACGAGGTGATCCAGATGGTGGCCATCAAGTCGTCGGAACGGGGTGGAGGAATGATCATCCGGTTGTTCAATCCGACGGATCAACCCCGCGCCACCGTGTTAAGATTGCCCTTGAGCGGGGAGCGGCATCGTCTCCTCCTTACCCCTTACCAGGTGCGTTCCTTCCGGTTCGGGGTGAAGCGCAGGGACTGGTGTGAGGTTGATTTGATAGAGCAAAGGGAGAAGGAGCACTATGGGTCATGATTACGATTACGATTAGGATTTCTATGGGATGCTAATGATAGGCTGTTTATGATCGGCCGCCGCGGCGCGCAAGGGCCCTTCGACAAGGCTCAGGGGAGCCCTGCGCGCCCTACCAGGATGATCATATCTGGTCAATTTCGAGACGATTGCTGAAAACTAAAACAATAAGGCATGTGTTTCAATATTGATGCAGGAAAATGCGCCGGTTCGGCGATAGAGATGGCGCTGGCGAGGCGGGAGCTCGTATCTTGTCATGGCACAACAAGGAGCTGATAAATAATGTCAAAACCACGATTGCCCCGGTTACTGGGGTCTGTCCTGATCACGGGAGCGTTGATACTTCAGACGCATGCCCAGAACGCGATTGATCCGACGACGATCAAGAAGAACCCACGTGTGAGCAATGTCACCGGCTATAACTTCGAATGTCGGGAGATTACCGGGCGGGATTGGCCGCGGACGCTGGTGACTTACAAGTCGGCTCAGCCGCCGGGGGACGTGCGATTGGTGGATGCGAACGGCGTCGAAGTGCC
>CAYOIT010000297.1:0-4755 GCA_964404035.1 uncultured Verrucomicrobiota bacterium
TACGGCAGGGTGATGCGCAGACCCATGAAGCGCTTGCTGCCGCCGGTCAAGGGCGAGGCATCGCGCACAGAGATGCTACGCAGGCCCGCGGTGACGTTATTGCTGATTTCGGTAAGGCCGGCGGTGGTCCAGACCGCAG
The DNA here is from genome assembly GCA_964404035.1 of uncultured Verrucomicrobiota bacterium. Lineage (GTDB taxonomy): Bacteria > Verrucomicrobiota > Kiritimatiellia > CAIKKV01 > CAITUY01 > CAMBRF01. Next base: position 140 of record CAYOIT010000297.1, read on the forward strand.
CCGTCAGGTCTGAACTGGACTCGACGGAGTAGGTGATGCCTCCGGGGGCCGGCTCGGGGCGGGTATACGTGAAGGAGAGGTAGTCGGAACCGGTGTCGAACACCTGACCGTAGGCGAGGCGTCCAGCGCCCCCCTCGGTATGGGGACTCAGACCCAGGGCATATTTGATGAGGTTGGGCAGGCTGTCGCCCGCCGGGGTTGCGGCGGCACTGCCTCCGCCGCTCCCGTCCATGGGCAGGCCGTTGGCGAGAAGCCAGGATTGATAGCCGGTGGGAGTCCCCACGGCCGAAGCTCTGAAGTCATACCACTGATCGCCGCCGGCCATTTCCTCGCTGAGCAAGTAGTAGGACGTGTTGGCGGCGAAGGTGACGGCTGTGGCGAGCGAGACGTATTCGAACTGTCCGGACGGCACACCCAGAGTGGCCACAGAGACAGAGGCGACATCCGTGCCGGTGGCAGCCTCGACAATCTTCACCGTGTGGGTACCGGTGTTGCCCGGGACCACCCAGCGGCCCAGTTCGCGGATCGTGACCGGGTTCGCCCCCACCGTGATCTTCATGCCCACCCAGCCGGAGAAATTACTGCGGAGGGTGGAAAGCGTTTGGCCGGTAACGAAGGTGAGCGCCGGACTGTAGATGAACCCAACGGGCACGAAACCGCTGCCGAATGCGGTGTCAGCCTGATTGAAGACCACGCTGTCAGACGACCAGACGGGGTTATTGACCACAGCCGCACCGGTATGCTGGACCGAGACGGCGGTGGCCCAGGAGGAACTGCCGATGTCGCCACGGGCACGGAGCCGGTATTCGTAAATGACGCCGGGCAGCGTAGTGGTGTCCGTGAAACTGGTGGTGTTGGAGGGAACATTCTGCAGCAGGGCCCACTCACCGTTGGCGACACGGCGCTCGATCTGGAAACCGACCTCGTTGGTGGAGGTGTCCATCCACGCCAGGTCAAGACTGCTGCCGGCCCCCGGCGTGACGGCGAGGAAACCCGGGCGTAAGAACGGATTCAGATAGGTGACTTCGAGCGTTGGGCCCGGTTGGGAGGCGTGTTCCCGGGACGCGAAGTCCACCGCTCCGACATTGGACGCGTCATACGACTCATAGGACACCAAGGCCAGGGAGATCTTCCCATTGGCCCCCTTGTTCGCGTTGATCGTGCTCACGGCCGTGCCGAGCGTGAGGACTGCCCCCGTAACGGGCGAGGCTTCCAGATAGAGTTCACCCAGATACGACACTGGGGAAAGGGTCCCTTTGCCCGCGGTGTCGTTTTGCGGCGCGTTATTCCAGCAAATGACCGATTCATCCCAGGTATCGCTGGCTTCGGAGAGCTGGTAGAGCTCACCGTAGAAGTACTTATAGAAAGGTTCCGTGTAATCGATATCGCGGGACGCCACGACCGCCAGCTTGAGTCTGGCGGTGGCCAGGGGCGGCAGGCCGCTGAGGTTGAAACGCAGCCAACTTTTCGCCACATTGGTAAGCCCATCGGCCTCAAGATTCGAACCCGCCACGGCGAGGAGCCTTCCGCCGCCGAACGGAGTGTCGGGCGACGCGTAGTACACAGCGGCATCCGCCTCGGCGGGAATGTTGTTGGTGGTGATGTTGGCCGCCACAGTGCCCACACCTGCGGACGCCCAGGCGCTATCACCCGCAGCGTTGTAGGCCCGGATGCGGTACTGATACGCGTTATCGCCCGTTACCGTAGCATCCGTGAAGCTGTTCGTGGCACCGGAGGGAAGGTCGGCCAGCAGGACAAAGGCGCTCGTCTCATCACGACGTTCAAGGCGGTAGCCGGCCGCGAAGGCGGAGGCGGTCCACGTGAGTTTCACCGAAGTGGAATGGGGCGAGGCGAGCGCGAAATGGCTGGGTGTTGTCGTTGCCGGCACGCTGCCAAAGCTGACGTTCTGAAAGGAGGCGAGTTGATAGTCACCATATCCGCTGCTGCTGTTCTTGACCTGCGAGATATGGAACAGGCCCCACAGGGCGTTGACAGGCAGGGGAACACTGGCGAGGCCCCGCAGGGTCCACGTCGCGCCATCGGCGGACGTCTCAGAGGTGAACGTATTGCCCGTACGGGTGAGTCTCAACCAGCGAGGGGTGCTCTGAGTGATGTCCTTGCCGGTAAGGACGCTCGCGGCCCACGGCATCTGGCGGTAGATAAACTGCGAGCCGATGTTGGCTGAACCGCTGACCACAGTCGCGGCCATCATCGAACCGCCCATAACGCTCTCCCGCGCCATGACGGCGAAGAAGGCGTCAGCCTGCGCCATCTCGGGCGTCGGGATGAAGGCCGTCATGACCACGTCGCCCGTTCTGGACTGGTAGATGAAGTGGCCGGACTCCAGCGCGTCGGACCAACGGAAACCGCTACCCCCCATCGAGGCCGAACCCAGCGCGCCCTCCGCCTCCACCGCGGGAGAGGAATCGTTCACGTTGCCGCCCACATCCTGGTTCCACGGGCTGGGCAACGTGGCGGTCGGGTCCTCGATCAGCACAGCAATGCTGCTGTACTGCCCGATGCCCGCCCCGCCCGTGGCACTGCTGAGCGAGATGCGGAATTGCCTGGCCTGCTGGGGAGCACCCGTGTTGATGAGGGGCACGGAGATGGTCTTGATCCCCTTTTCGCCATCAGCCCAAGTCAGCGTGCCGCTGGGGGAGGTGAAGTGCGTCCCCGCCACGGCGGAGGCGTTCTGCGCCACGTAATTGAGCGTGACCTCACCCACACTGCCCCCGAAGCGCTCCACGGCAATCTCGGCCGTACCGGCCGTTCTGCTCACCTTCAGGGAGGGCGAACCGACATCAAAGAAACCGGCCACCGCATCGAAGGACGCCTCATTGGAGGCATCGGAGTCACCTGCCGCACCGGTGGCCATGACACGGTAGTAATAGACATTTCCGTGCGTGAACTGGTTGGTGTCGGTGTAGCTGGTCGTGTTCGCCGCCAACGTTGCGATCGGGACATACGTGCCGCCGGCATTCGTCCTCCGTTCAATGCGGAAGCCGGTCTCGTCGCCGGCGTTATCCCTCCACGTGAGCACCCCTGGCGGCGTCACGCTCAGATCGCTCGGGTTCGCCGGAGCGGCGGTCTCCCCGGCCTTCACCTCGATCGTCGCCAGCGAACCCTGGCTCAGATTGAAGTAGGAGCCGCCCGGAACAGACTCAAGCTTCAGCGTGCGCACCATATAGGCATAGGTTTGACCCGGGATGGCCGTGGCATCCGTGAAGGTGTTGGTGGTCACCGGCGCCGGGGTAAGCAAGGCAAACGGCCCGTCACGGGTATCCGCGCGATAGACGTAATCCCCCTGCCAGCGCGGCTCGGTTGACTCTGCCCAGCCCAGCGTCACCAGCCCGTTTGCGCTCGTTCCCGCAAACCCGCGCGGCGGCTCCACGATGTGGAGACGCAACGCGGGATCGCCCAACAAGCCAACATGCACATAGCCGGAGAAGAACCCGGTGGGAGTATACCCCCCGCCGCCGGAAAGGCTTGAGTTCTGGGAGGTCCGGACGCCGAAACCGATGGTCTCCCCCATGCCCAGGTGGTGCAGGAAATAGTTGGGGCGCCCCACCCAGAAGCAGGTCAAGGCCAGTGAGGTTCCCTCGGCATTACCCGCGATGATCGACCGCATCAGATTGTTGTACCCATCCCACCGGCCGAAGCCGCTGGCCATCTCGCACATGAACACCACACGGCTTGCCTTGCGGCCGAACTCCGTGGAACTGCCCACCCCGGAATCGCCTTCATAGACGCCGCCCCCGGCGCCCTCTCCCATCAGGTAGCTGTTGGTGCCGGCGTAGTTGAACCAGGTGCCGGGAACCGCTTCGTCAATCACCGGTTCGGCCGGCGGTTCGGGCACGCTGCTAAAGGCGGGCGCCCAGAAGTTGATGGTGATCGGCTCATATCCCGAGAGAATCCCCATGCCATCCAGCATCAGCGTGCGGCGCCGGATGTTCGCGTAAGCTCCCTGCTTGTACCGGAAATCATGCGCCTTCCGCAGATAGCGACGCAGCAGGGCGGTTTCCGTGACCACCACAGAAGGCGCCTTGGTCAGGCCATACATGTCCACCCGCCCCACCTGAAGCTCGACCAGGCTGGGAAAGGTGCTCTGGTCAAACTTGCCATCGCCGGGGATGTTGCGGGTCTCGGGGATGATGCTCGTGGCGTTGTTGACCGTGGTATCGGTCCAGGTACTGGTCAGTTCCCCATAGTAACCATCCGCAGGCCATGCGCCGCTTTGATCGGTATGCCCATCCGGCGGGTAGAGATTGCCCGAGAAAGGCACCGGCACATGGCCGAGAATGTAGAGCATCTTCACATTTGCCGGGTCGGCATCGTAGGCGGCCTTCACGAGCGCCTTGGTGCTCACCGGTGTGCCGGTACGCGGCGCTTCGATCTGCTGAACCGTCCAGCCATCCGCCACGAGATCGTCCTTGAGCTGGGCAATCTCCGGCGCCAGCGGCACGGTCATGGTGTCGTCGACCAGCAGCAACAACGTGCCGCGTGAGTGGACCTCCGGCACCTTCACCCCGGCACTGAGGTAGCCCAACGCGGTGCTCGGGCTGGACCCGATCGGGGCAGACCCGATATCGGTAAAGGTCCGCCGCATCCAGTATTCA
>CAYOIT010000298.1:0-4748 GCA_964404035.1 uncultured Verrucomicrobiota bacterium
GACGAAAATCGAAAGAGACGAAATCTGAAAACAGCCTTATGTGGGACAGGCTCTAGTTAGAGGCGGCGGGTTGAAGCGTTCTTCTCCGCCGTCCGTGAACAATCCGGGCCTTCTTGCCTCGTTGGGTTTCAGCAGGCTTTCCTTGGTGTCCGCCATCCTGTAGGATGTCGCGCTGATGACTTCATCCACGTCAAATGTGACACAGATCGAGAATGCGCCGCCGCCGCCGACCCAGGGGCGCGAGACGCCCACCCTTCTTGTGCCGGCCGATCCCGCCCTCGTCTCCCACCCCAACCCCCTGGAACCGGCCTCGCCTTACCAGATTCTCAGCGAAATCGGGCACGGCGGCATGAGCGTGGTCTATCTGGCCAAGGATCTGAAACTCGGCCGCTTTGTGGCCGTTAAACGACTCAGTCGCGCTTTCCTGACCGATGGCCCCATGCGGGAACGCTTCTCGCGGGAAGCCCAGCTGATCGCCTCTCTCAACCACATCTACATCGTCAAACTCTACGACTTTGACACCAAACGCGCCGACCCGCAGATCGTCATGGAGTATGTGGCCGGCCCCGGCAAACCGCCCGCGCCGGACTGGCCCTCCCCCTCCCTCAACCTCGAACAGAAACTGGAGCAGAACGGCGGCCCCCTCACCCTCCGCACCTCCGTCGTCCTGGTCAAGAAACTCTGCACCGCCATCGACTACGCGCACCGCCACGGCGTCATCCACCGCGATCTGAAGCCTTCCAACATCCTCCTCGACGAACACGGCGAGCCGCGCATTGTGGACTTCGGCATCGCCCGCCAGACCACGTCCGACGCCGCCAAGCTGACCATGACCGGCACCCGGATGCTCTCCCTCGGCTACGCCGCGCCCGAACAGGAAACCGACCCCGGCATGGCCGACGAACGTTCGGACGTCTACAGCCTGGGCGGCATCCTCTATTTCTGCCTGACCGGTGAGAACCCGCGCTTCTTCCGGGACAGCCGCGTGCCCGACTACCTTCGCCCCATGCTGCTGAAGGCCCTGGAGCAGGATCCCAAGCAGCGCTGGCCCTCCGCCCGCGATTTCGCGGACGTGCTCGCGCAGTCGGCGGGAGATTTTCTCTCCCCCCTCACGGACCCCGGCATGTGGCGCTGCAAATGGTGCAATGCCCTCAGCCCGGTGGCGAATCGTTACTGTGCCCAATGCAACTGGGACGGCATGGAACGGTGCCCCGAGTGCGAAGGCGAGACGCGGGTGGGCGTCCGCTTCTGCGGCCAGTGTTCGACCGATATCAAGACTTTCGAAGATATGCGCGCCCTGCTCAGCCGGCTGCGGGAATATCGCCGCCAGAAGGATTTCGGACGGATCAAGGATGCCATGGATGGCATCGATCGTTTTCACCCGCGCGCCGGAAAAGGCCAGGAACTCAAGCGCGAGATCCTGGAACTCGGCGATACCGCCAACTGGGCGATCCAGCGCAAGGACGAACTGACCCAGGCGATTGCCGTGGAACTGGACCGCCAGAACTACGAAGGGGTTCGCGAACGGCTCAATGAATACGGCGTGCTCGATGACGGCCCCGAGTACCAGGGCCTGCGCAGCGAGATCCCCTGGCGCATCGCGGAACGCAACATCCTCGCCCTGCGGACCGAACTGAACCGCGCCCGCCAGTCGCTGGTCAACAAGCAGCCCGGGGAGGCCCGGAAACTGCTCGCCGATATCGAAGACCGCCTGTTGTCCGTCAGCCGCCTGGAAGCCCAGTTCCCGTCGCTTAAGGGGGCGCTCACCCTGCCGGACGCCTCGCAACCCGGCGCGGAGCCGAGCGAATACGCCAAGGCCGTCGCCGCCCTGTCCAAGGATGCCGAAAAGCTGAAGGCGGAACTGAGTGCCGCGCACCAGTCCATCGAGCGCCTGCAGCAACAGGCCTCGGACGCCCTGAAGGCGCAGGACTATGAAGGCTGCCTGAATGCCGGCGAGGCGTTGCGCGAGATCACGGCGGAACCGTCGCCCGCCGATGCCCTGATGAAAAAGGCGTCCGCCCAGATGGAACAGATCGACAAACTGCTCGCCCGGGCGAGCGAAGCCCTGGGCGAAGGGCATCTGCGCGTGGCGGAACGCATGGTCCGTGACGTGATCCACCGGCTCAAGGAGGATTCCATCGCCGCCCGCCACCTGCTGGATCGCATTCACGCCCGCCGGCGCCGGCGCACCATCATCGCGCTCGCGGTGGGCCTGGTGCTTGCGGGTGTGCTCTATGTGCTCAGTATCGGCCCCGCCTTCAGCGTCCTTGCGAAGCGCGGCGCCACCACGACCGTATCGGTCGAGTCCTTACGGTCCCTCTACCGGCCCGTCTACTGGCTTCACGCCCATACCCCGTTGAAAGACGTGCTGGAGCGGTACGCGACGTCGTGGGATAAAAGCATCTTCCAGGAGCATTGAGGCGGCGCCAAAGGATTGGCGCCCTCCAGGGAAACAGCCCCTACCAGAACTCTCCCTGGAGGGCGGCAATCCCTTGCCGCCGTGGCGCCCAACAATTGGCGCCCTCCAAGAGACCGCTACCGGTCGCGCGGATTGAGATCGTGCTTACGAACCAGGCGCTGCAGATAGGCCCGCTCAATCTGCGCTTCGCGAGCGGCCCGGGAAATGTTGCCCTGGTTTCTCTCCAGGATCTTCACGATGTAGTCTTTTTCAAAGTGCTCCACCAACTGGTTCTTCGCCAGCTTGAAGGGCATGTCCGAGGCTTCCCCCGGCTCCGCACCGGGCTCCGCGTCGCTGATCCGGCCCAGCGTGAGGAAGGCCCCGAGATCCACCCGTCCCTCCGACCCGCGCACGGCCATCTCCACCACGTTGCGCAACTCGCGGGCATTGCCGGGCCAGTCGTGCTGGCGGAACAACATCATGCTGCGGTCGAAATCCGACCAGGTGGCCGGTTCGGCATTCCCCGTGAATTCCTGCAGGAAACACCGCACCAGCATCGGAATGTCGTCCTTCCGCTGGCGCAACGGCGGCAATTCGATCTTCACGATGGATAGCCGGTAATACAAATCCTCGCGGAAGCGGCCCTCCCGCACCTCGCGCTCCAGGTTCCGGTTCGTCGCCGCAATAATTCGGACATCGACGTGCCGCACAGTATTGGTGCCCAGCCGCCGCACTTCCTTCTTCTCGAGCGCGCGCAACAGCTTCGGCTGGAGGTGCAACTCAAGCTCCCCGATCTCATCGAGGAACACCGTGCCCCCGTCGGCCTGTTCGAAAGCTCCCATCCGCTCGCTGCCGGCCCCGGTAAACGAGCCTTTGGCATGCCCGAACAGCTCGCTTTCGATCACGCCCTTGGCGAGCGCGCCGCAATCGATCACCACGAACGGTTTCTTGCTTCGCGGACTGTGCGCATGCAACCCTTCCGCCAGAAGCTCTTTCCCCGTCCCGGTCTCGCCCTGGATCAACACCGCCGCATCGGTCTTGGCATAGGTCTCGGCGAGATGAAACACCCGCCGCATCGCCGTGCTCCGTCCGTTCAACCGCCCGAAACTTTCGCGGGAACTCAAGGGATAGGCGACCGTCTCGTGCAACGGACAAAAGACCAGCCGGGTGGTCCCCACCTGGAACTCGACGCCCTGCGTCAGGTATACCTCGCACACGCGAACACCCTGCACGGTGGTCCCGTTGGTGCTGCCCAGGTCGCGCAACAGGAACCCTTCCTCACGCTGCCGGATCTCGCAGTGACGGCGGGAGGAGGCCGGATCGGGCACGATCAGGTCGTTCTGGGAACCGGCGCCAATGGTGAAGATGTCCTTGTCGATCAGGATCTCGCGACCCTGCTCCGGGCCGTTGATCAGCAGGAGTTTTGCCTTTTGAAGCAACAGGGACCGCGACGTTCCCTTGCGGGTCAACATCACGGTATGCGGTCCGCCCTTGGCGGCGCGTTGAATGGTTGTGTCCTCGTTAGCCATGGGTGATTAGGCCCATAGCATACGCCACCGTGCCCCATGGGTCAATCATGATGTGCATACACTTGAACACGCAACGGCGCCGCACCCTGCATACTTGGCTGCACAGTCCCCGCCGGACACAGGCAGTTGACCCCAAAAACAGGGCCAAAAGAGGGTAATCGGCACCGCTCCAGACCCAAAACCCCTGCTTGGCATGACTTATGCATAAAGAGGATGAAACGGTTTTGAAATCCATGGAGGCAGCATGCAACTCGACGCGCAGAATAATCCATCCATCCTTCCCGCTTCGGCGCCGCAAGGCGATATCGAGACGGTGAAGGCGCTGAACGCGGCGTACCTGAAAATGACCGAACAGGTCCGCTTGGCCATTGTGGGCCAGGACCAGGTGATCGAGCAGGTGCTCGTGGCCATCTTCTGCCGGGGGCATGCCCTGCTGGTCGGCGTCCCGGGCCTGGCCAAGACGCTGCTGGTGAGCACGCTGTCACGGGTCATGCACCTGACCTTCAAACGCGTCCAGTTCACCCCCGACCTTATGCCGGCCGACATCACCGGCACGGATGTGCTGGAGGAGGATCGTACCACCGGCAAGCGGGTGTTCCGATTCGTCCGTGGCCCCCTGTTCGCCAACATGGTCCTGGCCGACGAAATCAACCGCACGCCGCCCAAGACCCAGGCGGCCCTGCTGGAGGCGATGCAGGAACGCGAAATCAGCGTCGGCCGCACCACGTACCCGTTGCCGGAGCCGTTCTTCACCATCGCCACACAGAACCCAATCGAGCAGGAAGGCACGTAACCGCTGCCGGAAGCCCAGATGGACCGAT
>CAYOIT010000299.1:0-4733 GCA_964404035.1 uncultured Verrucomicrobiota bacterium
CAGCGGCAGCACGATCACCGCCACCTATGGCGGCAAGGCGTACCCCTTCTCCATCGCCAACACGGGCAGTGCCGTTGTGCTCACGGTCCTGTCGCAGGGCACGGTCTTCCTGATGAGGTAGGGTGGCGCGGATCCACGGCCGTCCATGGCTGATGAGTGAGCCAGGGTTGCCTGAGAGGGACCGTCTGCGTTTGTGTGTGGGCTGTCCGACCGACCTCGGGCCGAGGTCGGCTACCTTGGCTTGCTGAAGCCATGCAGGGCAAGCCTGTGGCCCGCACAAGCAAACCTGCTTCCAATGTCGTGCACCCGAGACCCTTTGGGTTCTTGACACCATCAAAACGTTTCCCTAGCATTATTGATTGTACGATAGGGTTGAAAGTGCTTAGGGGAAAGACAGGGGGATTCATGTACAGGTTATCCAAGGCATTCATCACTGTTGCGGCATGGGCTTTGACCGGAACCGTTGCGACGGCGACGCCGACGAACTTCACGCGTGTTGCGGGGACCGGAAACTGGACGTCGACTGCCCTGTGGACGCCGGCCGGGGGGTATCCGGGGCTGGATGCGGGTGATACAGCCACCTTCGGTCTGGCTTCGGGCTACAACGTGACGATGGACGCGAACAAGACCGTGGACAGTGTTGTCGTGACCAACACGGGAAGTTGGCAATGGCTCAAGAGCGCCACCTCCGTGCTGACGGTGACCAACCTCTTCCGTTATGCCGGCAGCGGCACCGGGTACTTCGGATCCACCTATGGGGATACTCTGACTCCCGTGCAGTTTGCCTCCATTGCCGGCGCATGCAATGTACAGGTGGACTCCGGCACGCTCCACCTGATGAGCCCGGTGAATGCCTACGCCGGCGGCACCGAGATCAGTGGCGGCACGCTGCACGCGAACGTGAACCGGCGCAATCTGGCTCCCAACACGTATCTGGGCACCGGCCCCATTACCATCGGCGCGACCAGTGGGCCGGACCGTGATGCGGCGCTGTGGATCTCGTGCCAGGACACGATGACCTATCCTATGGCGATCACCAATCGCTCGGGCAACGCCGGCCGAAGCATCATCGGGCGGAACGGACTCACGGGGACATCGACCGGCGGGCTCACGTTGTCCGGCGGGCTCACGTTGCAGAAGTCGATTGAACTCCACAATGCCATCATACAACGCAATACCTGGAGCGGGGTCAACGGCGAACTGCTCTTCATTGGCGCCGTTTCAGGCACCGGCAACCTGACCAAGGACGGCTTCGGTTGGGTCCGATTGCAGGGTACCAACTCGTATGCCGGCGACACGACGGTCAAACGGGGTGTGCTGACGTTGGAGAACGCTTCCAGCACGGTGCTGGGCGACTATGCTGTCAAGAGCGGATTGCTGATGGCCTTGGCCGATACCAGTCTCGGCAATGCGGCCAATACGCTGACCTTGGGCGATGACGGCACGTTCGGTGGCTTCGGGCCCTACACTGCGCTGGCCAACATGAACCGCACCATCGCCCTGACGAATAATGGGGCATTCCTGCAGAGCTATTTCAACGGGAGCTATCGCCAGGCGGGCACAGGGATCATCTCAGGCTCAGGTAAGCTGATCGTGGCCATGGCGGCGGGCGCGCAGTTCACGAACAACAATACCTACGCCGGTGGAACCGTCATCATCGATGGGCCGGTGGACAGTTCGACTGGATCGGCCAACAACAACAACCTCTTTGGGGCCGGCAATGTGGATGTGCTGTTCAACAGCGCGTTGAGCCTGCGCGGGAACGGCAATGTCGCGAGCGGGAAGAAGATCCTGGTGGCCAGGAATGGCGATACCGCCACCGGGACGCGGGCGGCGCTGCGGCTTTACGGGGGCGTTACCACGGTGCCGACGATCGACCCAACCTCCGGCGGTATCCTGATGCTCAACGCGAGCAGCAGCACGGTCTTGAACGACCTGGTCGCAACCAGCGCGCCCCAGCTGGGCAACGGCTACATGATCATCGGCGCGGACACCTTCACGTTCAGTGGCGCCTCACTGCAGGCCAATCTGGACAACGTCTACCGCCTTGGTGCTCTGAACGGCCAGATCTCTCTGAATGCAGCAGGGAACGGCGTGTTGACCGGGGCGCGCTCCGTGGAGATCGGGCAACTGTACGCTGGCCTGTTTGCCTATGCCGGCGTCAGGATCGATCGTCGGGGACTTGCGAGAACCTACGATGCCAACGATTACTCCGGAACGACCACGGTGTTTCAGTCCAGCCAGTTCATAGGCGACGCGCAGACGACGGTGGGAAACAGTCCCTTCGGCAGCTCGAATGCGCCGGTGGTTCTGAAAGGAGGCGAGTTGTATCTCGTTGGCGTCGCTGCCGGGCAACCCGTGAACAAGGGCGACTTGACGGTCGATGGCTATGGACAACTGACATTGGGTTCCACTTTCGCAGGGAACCAGATGACCTTTGCCTCGCTGAACCGTGTCGGCAGCAGCGTACTCTATCTTTACGATCCAAACTCTCCGTTGGGCGGCGCCAACGCCCAGGTGCGGATCACCACGGGCCTGCCGGCGCCGGTGAACGGGATGCTGCCCCCTTACTTCCTGCAAGGTGTGAACCGCAATTTCATGAATTACTCCGCCAATGGCTTCACGAACGCCGTCTACACGCACACCAGCCTGGCGGGCGTGGACTCCACCAGCATCGTCAACCTTCCGGGGGATGTCACGGTGTCCGGTACCGTGAATGTCTATGCGATGAAGACCGTGGGGGTCCTGGGAGGCACGGTTACTGACCTGCTTAGAATTCACAGCGGTGGTCTGATCTTTAATGCCGCAAAGACTCACACGGCACCCATCGAGTTCGTTTCCGAGGGCGTCATTCAGGATGACCTTGGGTGCATCTTCTCGGGTAAACTCACGGGCAGCAGTGGTTTGGTGAAGATGGGTATGGCGCAAACCGCCTTGAATGGTGACAGTTCCACGACCCTGTCGGGCCCGATCACGATCAACCAGGGAACGCTCCGGCTGAATGTCGTCGGATCGATTGCGCAAACCAGCCCGATCACCTTGAATGGCGGGGCGCTGCATGGCGGTATTGCCACAACCTGGAACAACCCCATCACGCTGGGCACGCTGGGCGGAACGCTGAGCGCCCAACCCAACCTTGCCGTGACCTACGCGGGCAATATCACCGGCGGGGCCGGCACGGGCCCCCTGACGATTTCCGGGGCGGCGTCCACGATCGCGGGCACGGGCAATACCTACCAAGGCGGTACTGTTATAGGGCAAGGCGGGGGCAAGGTTGTGGTCACGGCGACATCATCGCTCGGAACCGGCAACTTGACCGTTGATTCCAGCGGAAGCCTGGCGACCCCGGCGCTGTTGCTCTTGTTGGGCAATGCCAACATCAGTCCGACGGCGCGGGTCTACCTCGTCGGTGCGGGCGCCATGATCCAATTCCGCAGCCCCACTCCGAGCATCGGCTCGCTGGAGGGCAGCGGCGATGTGCGGTTGTCGGGGAGCGACAGTGATCTACAGGCCGCCAACTGCATGCTCACGGTGGGGGGCAACAACCTGGATACCGAATTCTTTGGCAGTATTCGCGACGTGAGCAGCACATTGACCGCTGGAGTGCCTGCCCGCGACCAACTGGTCAAGGTCGGCACAGGCAACCTGACGCTGTGGGGTGAGAATTCCTACAGCGGCGGCACGATGATCAGCAATGGGACGCTGACCGTGAATAACTGGATCAACACCGACGGCTGGGTCGCCATCTCGCCGGCCGGGACGCTGGACGGCATCGGTACGGTGGGGCCGGTGACCAACAACGGCGGCACGGTGAGCGGCAGCGTGCGCATGACCTCGCTGGTGCTCGGCACCGGGTCGAAGGTGGGGGTGACGCTCAACGGCACCACGCCGGTCACCGACTACAGCCAGCTCAGCGCGCAGGGCGCCGTGAGCCTGAACAACAGCACGCTGCAGCTCACGCTCGGATTCGCCCCCGTCGTTGGCCAGACGTTCACGATTCTAAACGGCACGTCGGTCACCGGCCAGTTTGCCAACGGCGGTACGATCAGCGCCTCCTACGGCGGCAAGGTGTACTCTTTCTCCATTGCCAACAATGGCACCACCGTTGTGCTGACGGTCTTGTCGCAGGGCACCATGTTCATGATCAGGTAGGGTGAGCAGACCCACGTCCGTCCCTGATCCTCGCGTAAGACTGGCGGCCCAACAGGGCGCGTCCATCATACTGCCCAGGTTCACGGCTCGCGAGGACGCTCGCCCTCCAGAAGGCGACATCGAGACTGTGGGGAGGATCCCGCTGGAGGGCGAGCGTCCCCGCGAGCCGTGTGGGCAACGCGTGAATCCCCAAGACCGCACTCACCGAAACATCGATAGAAGAGGATTTGAGGCCATTGGTTTCTTGACATCATCAAAACGTTTCCCTATCATATTAACAGTACTCTTGGGTTGAAATTGCACAGAGGAAGGCAGGGGGTCCATGCATAGACTATTCAAGGCATTGATCATTGTTGCGGCATCGGCTTTAGTCGGGACCGTCGCCATGGCGGCGCCTGCGACGTACGCGCGCAAAGCAGGATATAACTTCGCCTGGACCAACACCATCTACTGGACGAACACGTCCTCCGGGACTACAGGCTATCCCGGCGCAGATACCGGTGACACCGCTGTGTTCGGTCTGGCCACGGGCGAGCGGGTGGATATGTCCTCGGACCAGACAGTGGGCAGTGTCATTGTGA
>CAYOIT010000300.1:0-295 GCA_964404035.1 uncultured Verrucomicrobiota bacterium
GGAGCACATGCCTGACAGCGTCGAACGTGACGATCAAGAGCGGCGGCACGGTCACTCTGCCGCCGGCTTTCAATGAAACCGCCGGCCGATCCAACCGGATCTATGTGGTGTGCACAAACTTTGCGTTGGATGGCGGCGGGCAGATTCTGGTCGATGGCAAGGGGTACGCAGGCGGAGGGGGGGCAAACGGGTTCGGTCCGGGAAAGGGCCTCTACGGGCCGACCAGTATTCAGCAAGGCTCCGGCGCGGGTTACGGGGGCGCCGGCGGCAACTGCAATTCGGCGGCCGGAGGCGG
>CAYOIT010000300.1:305-4731 GCA_964404035.1 uncultured Verrucomicrobiota bacterium
GGCGGGCAGATTCTGGCCGATGGCAAGGGGTACGCAGGCGGGGGGGGGCTGATGGGTATGGCCCTGGGAAAGGCGCGTACGGGCCGACCTCTATTCAGCAGGGCTCCGGCGCGGGCTACGGTGGTGGGGGCGGCGACTGTAATTCGGCGGCCGGGGGCGGCGTCTACGGCTCAAGTAACGCTCCCATCAGCCCTGGCAGCGGCGGCGGCGGCGGCTGGACCGGAACCGGTGGGGCCGGCGGCGGAGCGGTGCGAATCGATGCCTCCGGCGGCGTTACCCTGAATGGGACCATCAGTGCCAATGGGTCGGCTGCCACTGCCAACGGCGGCGGCGGCTCGGGCGGTTCGGTCTATATCACCAGCTATACGCTTGGCGGAACATCCGGTGTGATCCAGGCCGCGGGGTCTGGAGCGAATACGACGAGCGGCGGCGGGGGCGGCGGCGGGCGGATCGCCATGGTCTACACGAATTTCACGGGTGCGGCCGGCGGACTGCGCTTCTCCACCGCCCCCGGCGCGGGCTACGTTACCGACCGAACCGATCCGACCGCGGCGCAGATGGGGACTTTGTATCTGTCGGACACCAACCCGTTGGCGGACATCTGGAAGACCCAGATTCAGGGCGCATTCCTGTTCGTTCCCGGGTTTACGTCGTGGTCGGCGCCCGTGGTGGTCAGCAACGCGACCATCGGCCTGCCGGAAGGCTTTGTGTTTAATGGCACCAGTGTTCAGATCGCAACCACGAATAACGGTCTCTTCATGGGCGCGAATCAGGTGTTCTCGAATGCCGACTTTGAGCTTCCGACCAACAGCCTATTTCGCATGGGCACCAACTCCAGCTTGAGCTGTTCCGGAAGTCTCACCCTCCGAAGCAATGCCGTCTTCCGAACTGACCGCGCCGCGGTGCTCGCCAGCACCGGCGCCATTTCCGTGATCGAATCCGCAAGCGCCACCCTGCGCATCGGGAGCAACTCGACGGTGACCTGTGGCGGTTCGATTCTTCTGAACAAGGGCCGCTTGATCATGGACAAGAATCCGACGATCAACTGCGCCGGCGATCTTACG
The DNA here is from genome assembly GCA_964404035.1 of uncultured Verrucomicrobiota bacterium. GTDB lineage: Bacteria > Verrucomicrobiota > Kiritimatiellia > CAIKKV01 > CAITUY01 > CAMBRF01. The sequence goes on from CAYOIT010000300.1 coordinate 1,370, forward strand.
CTCACGAATGCGGGCCTGCTGTATGTGTACAGCGGGCCGACGAACGCAACGACTCGTCACGGCGGGCAGATCGGCGTGACCGGCGATGTTGTCATTGCCGCCACGTCCTGGATCTATCCGTATTCCGAGCCCATCAACGGCGGAGCGGTGAAGTTCAAGATGAACCGGTTGTGGGTTTCAACGAATGCTGGAATTAACGCCGACAGCAAGGGGTATTCGGGGTCAGGTTACACTACAATAGGAAATGGTCCCGGCGGTGGAACGGGTGGGGATCAGGGCGGCGGCGGCGGCGGGCATGGCGGCAAGGGTGGGATTGGACGGGCTTCCTCGGTCAACAAGGCCGGAGGAATTGCCAATGGAGTGACCAATACGCCGGTCACATCGGGCAGTGGCGGTGGCGGCGGATGGGTTGGCGGCGGTGGTACTGGTGGAGGCGTCGTGCGGATCGATGCGGCCGGTTCCATTGTTCACAATGGAACCCTCAGCGCGAACGGGCAGTCCCGAGACACCGCTAGCTTCCCGGGGGGAGGAGCCGGAGGCTCCATTTTTGTCAACTGCGCGGGTTTGAGCGGCACGGGGACCATTTCGGCCGTTGGCGGGGCGGCGAATGCCGGCAGTTCCGCACATGCCGGCGGCGGGGGTGGGGGCGGCCGGATATCGGTGGTCCTGGGGTTGTCTGATTCTCAGGTGGCAGACCTGATTGCGGGCACGGAAATCCCCGGCTTGTATGTCTATTCAACCGACCCCGAAATCGCCGTGACCTTCTTGAAGACAGCCGGGACCGGCTATACCAATCTGCCTCCAGAGGCCGGGTCGCTCGTGTTTATCAAACTTCTGGCCGCAAACTGGGGGCTGACCGTAGCAGGCACTCCTGCCGAGTACGGCAGCCCCGCGACGAACGGCTACGGAGGTCATCTCATCGCGACAGGCGCGTCGGTCACCAATACGGTGGCTACGCCCGCCAATACGACCGCCACGCAGCGCTGGGCCTGCGTCGGGTGGACTCTGCGTGATGAACTGGGCGCCCCGGTGGATAGCGGCACCACGACTCAGGCCGTTTTCACGATGACGACGAACCTGACCCTGACCTGGAACTGGACCAATGAGTATTACCTTGCGGTTAACGCGGATCCCAACGGCACGGTCACCGGCAGTGGCTGGTACACGAACGGAGCCGTCGCGTCGATCACCGCCACCCCCAACGGCGGGCGAACCTTTATGCAATGGGACGGCGATATTCCGGCGGGCCAGCGTTATACGGCGGCAACGACCCTGACGATGAATCAGCCCCGCACCGTCGCGGCGGCCTTCCCGTCGCTCACCGGCGAGACGAGAACATGGAACGGGGGGACGGCAAACTGGACGTCCCGCACCAATTGGACTCCGGAGGGGGTTCCCGGGCCGAAGGATACCGTCTCGATTACGGCGGGATCGGTGAGCTTGAGCACATCGCAGACGGTGGCCTCCCTCACGATCGGCAACGCAACGCTGACCTTTTATGGCTGGGCGACGGTATTGAGTGCGACAACCGTGACCCTTGAGAACCAGGGCCGCCTGACTCTGCCTTCGGCGTTCACGACCAGTCAGATGTCCAACCGAGTTTATGTGATTTGTAAGGACATGACGATCAAACCGGGCGGCGCGATTCAGGCCGATGCCAAAGGCTACGCGGGGTCATATCAACCCAGCATCGGAAACGGTCCGGGCGGCGGAACGGGTGGGGATCAGGGCGGCGGCGGCGGCGGGCATGGCGGAGGGGGAGGGATCGGTCGCGCGTACTCCTCCAACAAAGCCGGCGGCTCTATCTGCGGAGCGAGTAATGCGCCGGCGATGCCTGGCAGTGGCGGTGGCGGCGGATGGAACGGTCCGGGCGGGGCCGGCGGCGGGGTCGTGCGCATCGATGCGTCCGGCGCCATCGTACAGGATGGAACCATCAGCGCGAATGGGGAGTCCCGAGCCGCCGTTGGCTACCCAGGGGGAGGAGCCGGAGGATCCATTTTTGTCAACTGCGCGGCTTTCAGCGGATCGGGAACCAACCAAGCCAATGGCGGGGCGGCGAATGCCGGTGATTCCGTGAATGCCGGTGGTGGCGGCGGGGGCGGGCGGATCGCGATATGGATCGGGTTGACGGAGGGCCAGAAAAACAACGCTTTGGCGAACGCTTTGGCGCGGTTGAGCGTTGCCGATTCTTACCGGGGGTTCTGGGGCATGAATTCCGTGGCCCCGGGAACGGGCTATTTGAATCTACCCACAGCGGGTTCAGCCGGGAGCGGTTCGATGGTTGTGATCACACCCGAAGCACGGGGAACTATTTTCGTGCTTCATTGATTTTATCGCGCGGTCTTTCTCGTGACTGTTCCGTCCTCTAATCAATACAATGACAACTTCTTTCTCAATTGAATTCCGAATATTATGAACGATTATCCTCACGTTTGTGAAAGATTGTGTTGATAATTTGAAGCCCGTGAGGAGCATCGGTATGGCCCAAAAAGGACCCCGCGAAGATGTGTTTGCGAAGATCGCCGCGCAGCGGGTTGATCTCCAGGAGGCCGCATTAGTCGAAACGTTGCCGCCGGTGCTGCCGGAACGATATGTGCCGGCGGCGCGCTCGGATGCGCGCGCCGCTTTCCGCCCGAAAGCCAAATTGGGTACTTCCGAGAAACTGCGCGCGGAACTGGCCAAAGCGCGCAAGACCATGGCGCGCTACCAGCGTAACCTGGCTCCGGCGCCCCCCACGGCACGCCTGACGGTTCCGATCGCCGCCTGCGACTGGCGTCTGGAGACCGAGGTCGACCGCCGGGATTTCAGTGCCACGCTGGATGGCGTCGGCGAGTGGCAGCGGGTCAGCCTGCCGCATTATGGCGGGCCGGTGGGCCGCGCCGCAGCCTACTACCGCACGACCTTCGAGGTCACCCCGGCGATGCTGGACAAGGGGTCCGTCTGGGCATGCTTCAAGGGCGTGGATTACAAGGCCCACGTGTTCGTGAATGGCTCGTTCCTGGGCTCGCACGAGGGGTTCTTCGCGCCATTCGAGTTCGAGTTCACCACCGTCGTCCGGCTGGGGGAGAACGTCCTGGTGGTCAAGGTCGAGAACGATGCGGTGCCTATCTCCGACAGCGGATCCTGGGGGATGACGGTGGATGGTGACAAACTCTACGCCGCCACGGGGCCGGGTTGGGATGATCCCGAGCTTGGCTGGCACCACTGTCCACCCGGCATGGGCATTTACCAGGCGGTCACCATCGAGGCGCGCCCGGCGCTGCACCTGGCGGATGTGTTCGTCCGGCCGCTGCTGGAGGAGAAGCGCTGCGAGTTGTGGGTCGAGGTGTTCAACAGCGGGGCGCAGCCGGAAGGTGTCAGGT
>CAYOIT010000301.1:0-4689 GCA_964404035.1 uncultured Verrucomicrobiota bacterium
AGGCCAAGCGCCGGGGCAAGGACCGCGTGGTCACCTTCGAAAGGATCGCCCAGCCGTCCGTGAGCGAACCGAAACCGGCCGCCGCGGGAGACAAGGCGTTCCGTGCCGCGGCGGCGGCGGCGCCGCCGCCGCTTGCCGCAGTAGGTGTTCCCGCCTGACCTGAATGGCGCTTTAAGCCCCTCCCCGGTCTTCACCCACCCCCGCTTCGCGGACCCCTCCAGGGAGGGGACATGCGAATATCAGCCATCGACCCTTCGTAAAACAAAACGGTGTTCGGCCCGTTCACCGGAACCGAACACCGCACGCGGGGTTGCGTTTGTGGCCTACTCCGTCTTCTTCTCTTCGACCTTCTTCATGTCCATGCCGCAGGCGCACTTGCCGGGCTTGTCCGAAATCTCCGGGCAACCCATCGCGCAGCAGTACATGCCCTTGCAGTTCATCAGCTTGACCTCTTTGCCGCAGGCGCATTTGCCTTCCTTCACGCCTTTGGCGTCGCATTTGCAGTCTGCGGGGCAATCGCACAGCATCGCCTGGCCTTCCTTGGTGCCCAGCACGTGCTTCTGTACCAAGTCTTTCCCGCACTTCTCGCATTTGCCGGCCTTCAAGGCCATGGTTTCACAGTCCGGGCATACAAAGACGGACTGCGTCACGGCTGCCTTCTTCTCCATGGGCGGCACCGTCGTCGGATGCTCCTGTGCGTAGGCTGTCAAGACTGATGCGGTCATCACCATTCCCAGAATAGCTGCCAGATGCATTCTCATGATTCACTCCCTGATTCATTGTATGGTTACTTTACGCTGAGTCCATACTCTCGGCCCCGGAGGTCTTCTGCCGGTGCCGATTCATGTCTGCCGCTTTCGTTCTGCTACGCTCCTCCTTTCCCGGTCGTGGTCCGGTTCCGGGTCTGGAATTGTCTGCACGCTCCGATGCCCCTGATCTGGAAGAAGCCTAAGTCACAACGGCCCGGTTCTGGAATCCGGCGATACCTGAAACCCGGTCACCAAAGCCCCGACGGAAAAAGGCGCAGTCGGGCGAGCAAGCGCGGGCAGTCTCCGGAACGGTCCGAAAATGAAGCGCCACACCTTGTCAGGCGCGGGTACGTGCACGGGATCCAATCCAGGACGGCTCGCGAGGACGCTCGCCCTCCAGAAGATTGCGCCCTAACTGGAGGGCGAGCGTCCCCGCGAGCCGGGGTCTTCGCCGGGCGGCTAGGGCGTGCGCAGGAGACTGTTCAACCCCGGGTCTTCCTCCTCATCCGTGTGGTTTGTGGGGATGGCACCGGGCTGCATGTGGATGAGTTCCCAGAGGTGTCCATCCAGATCCTGAAACGCGTGGCCATACATGAAACCGTGGTCCTGCGGCTGATTGTAGGTCGATCCGCCGGCGGCGACCGCCTTGCGCACCATGTCGTCGACCCCGGCACGGCTCTCGCGCGACAGGCACACCAGCACTTCGGTGCTCTGCCTGGCATCGCATATGGCCTTTGGGGTGAACGTCTTGAACTTGGCCTCGGTCAGCAGCATGACGAAAATGCAGTCCGACACGATCAGGCAGGCGGCGGTCTCGTCGGTGAACTGGGGGTTGAATGTGAAACCCAACTTCGCAAAGAACCCCATGGACTTGTCGAGATCGCGGACGGGGAGATTGACGAATATGCGGGTGGTCATTCCTGCTCCTTTCACACGGCCTGTTCAGCCAGCTTTTCGCGGGTCCACCCTTTCAGAGCGTCGGGGCGATGGGGACCCGGCGAGGCCATCAGTTCCCTGGCTGCATCGAGTTTGCCAAAGAGGTTCCAAAGGAGGACCCCTCGCACTCGGTCGTCGCCCAGGTAGAAGACGGCGCCCTTTTCGTGCGGCTCCAGCCATTCAATGACCATGTGATGCGCTGACAGCGTTTCGCCGATGGCTTCGTAGCCGATATCGAACAGGTCGGAGTAGAAATACGGAAGATAGCGGTACGGTTCCCCGGGCCCGGCCATGTTCCGGCCCGCCAGGGTACCCATCGCATTGGCGTTATCCTCATGTTCCAGGCGGACGCGCTTGGTCAGCGCAGGGCAGGGGAAACTGGCCACATCGCCCGCCGCAAAGATGTCCGCATGGCGGGTCCGCAGATACTCGTCCACCACGATGCCGTTGTCCACGCTCAGCCCGGCCTGGGCCGCCAACTCCGTATTTGGCCTGATGCCCAGGCCCGCGACCACGGCATCACCGGCGAGGGTGGATCCGTTTTCCAGGGTGACCTCGACCCCCATGGCGGCCGGCGCCATGGCGGCAATGCGCTGACCGTGCAGGATGCGGACCCCCTTTTCCTTGAAGCGCTGATGCAACAGCCCGGTCAACTCCGGGGGCAGCATGAACCCGCAAAGGCCCGGTTCGGGGAACGCCATGACGACGCTGTTGCCGTTCATGGCAAGGGCTGCCGCCACTTCCGAACCGATGAAGCCGCCGCCGGCCACAACGAAGCGATGGTTTGCATCGGCAAGCGTACGCAAGCGCCGGTAGTCATCGAGCGTGCGGTAGTAAATCGGAATGGAACCGTCGGAGGGATGCCGCTTCGGTGAGCCGCCGGTGGCCAGAAGCAGGCGATCATAGCCATAGGTGTCACCGTGATCGTCAACGACGCGCCTCTTCCCCGGATCCAGCGAAATGGCCTTTCTTCCGCGGATCACTTTCACGCCGCGGGCTTCCGTATTGCGCCAGATGCTCCCGAGCGGTTTCCCCTTCCACAGCCCCTTGCTCAGGGGAGGGCGGTCGTAGGGCGGGTCGGCTTCTTCGGTGATCAGGCCGATCTCGCTGCCCGCATCCACGCTGAGGATCCCTTTGGCTGCCGAGTCGGCCGTCATGCCCCCGCCAACGATCAGATACTTGAATCGTGTCATGGTGTCATCCTTCCTCTAAACGGAATCAACTCGTAAGAGACCAAGTTAGTGCAGGATGGACGGCCCCGGCACTGGGCGATTGCTGAGCGAAGGCTGCGAAAAGCCCCATGATGCGGCCGTGCGCCCCCTTGACCTGTCGGAAATTTGGAAGACCGGGATCGGTTCGGCCCTGATCGCGTTCGCAGCGCAAAAACGCAAAGGTGTGGCCGTTCCACTGGGGGCATGCCCCAAATTCAATCCGCCTGGCGCGGATTACCAAGGGACACCCCCTGGTGGACAATTATCTTTGGTGATGTCGAGCGAAAGGCGGATAACCATGACTGTTCGGCTTGTTATTGCGGATGATCACCTGCTGATGCGGCAGGGCCTCAAGTCCCTCATCTGCAGGGAGGCGGATTTTGCCGTCGTTGGTGAAGCTGAAAACGGCAAGGATACCCTGGAACTCGCCCGTAAGACGGGTGCCCACGTGGTCATCATGGATGTGGCCATGCCTGACCTGAATGGGATTGAGGCCACGCGGAAACTCCGGAATGCGAATCCGGCCATCAAGGTAGTCGCCCTGTCCGGGCATGCCAACCGGGAGTTTGTCCGGGAGATGCTGAAGGCCGGCGCCTCGGCATACGTGCTGAAGTCCAGGGCCTATGAGGAACTGGGACGTGCGATTCGGGAGGTGGTGAAAGGCAAGAATTACCTGAGCCCGGATATCGCGCGCGGGGTGGTGGATGACTATGTCGAGCTGTCATCCTGCGTGAACGAGAACGCGGCATTCGTGGTTCTCACCGATCGCGAGCGCGAGGCTCTGCAACTGATCGCCGAGGGCAGGAGCACGAAAGAGGTGGCGGACTGCCTGAGCATCAGCGTGAAGACGATCGAGACCCACCGCCGCAACATCATGGAAAAGCTGAACCTCCACAGTGTGGCGGCGATCACCAAGTACGCCATTCGTGAGGGCATCACCTCGGTGGATGCCTGAGTCCCCTAAATTCAACGCCCAACAACCAACGCCCAACGCCCAAGGTAACCAAAGTCCTGCCGCTCCCCGTTGGACATTGGTTGTTGGGCGTTGGATGTTGAGCGTTCCCACCGCCACGTCCTCGTGGGCACCCGCCCTGATCCCGGGTAATGTCACTTTCCGGCGCGATTCGGCTCAGGGATCTTGCCTGATGATGCAAGTCTTTCACTGATGGTGCCCTGTGACGGTACTCAAGGAGAATAATGGCACAGGAACAATGGGCTGGAATAGAAAACAGAGATGCGGACAGGCATGGTGCGGGACGAAACAGAACTGACGAGGTGTCCACCCAACCGTGGAGAAGGGAGGCGGTAATGCGGAAGAGCAGCACACATCTGCTGGCCGGAGGGCTGGCCCTGGCGGTGTTGAGTGCCACGGGTTGTGCCCTTTTCGTGGCCAGAGCCGGAGCCGGAGCCGGCGTCGGCGCGGGCTCGATTGCGTACAACGGCAACGAGCTTTGTACGTCACGCGAGGTCACCGTGGATCGCGCCTGGGAAGCGGGTCATGCGGCCATGAAAGAGATGCAGTTTGCCGTCATACCGGCTGAATCGCGCAAAGATGCGACCGGCGGCATGGTGGTGGGCCGCAATGCCAGCGACCAACTCGTGCGGATCAAGCTGACACGCCAGACCGACGACGTCACGCGAGTGCGCGTTCGGGTGGGCACGTTCAGCACGCCGGACAATCGCAACGCGGCACAACTGTTGTTCGAGAAGATGAGTAAACACTTCTGAAGAAAGGGACGGACATGAGTGCGCCAAGCAAAACCGAGGTAAGCGAGCTGGAAGAACCAGCCTGG
>CAYOIT010000302.1:0-4679 GCA_964404035.1 uncultured Verrucomicrobiota bacterium
CAGTTTTGGGACAACGAGAGAGGCCAACCAGAAAATCCACGGTACGGCTTGCGCCACCCGTGATTTTCGCCGTTCGGGCATGGGATGATGAACGACAGAAACAAACTGTCATGGTGGGTTCCGATGCGGCACCAGGTGCAGGAAGCCAAGCGGGACATTCCCATGGTATTCCCACGCGTCGTGCTTTTCCGCGTCATCATCGCGGCGGTCGCGATCTTTCTTGCTGCGGCCTATCTGCTGCCTCAGCTATTCCCGGGATTGGAGTTTGACTGGCTCCATGCATTTCTCAAGTGCATGGCGTTGTTGGCCGTCATCCTCGCCATGTGCTGTGCACTCGCCTTTGTTCCACCACGGGTGATGATCACACCCAAAGGCATCGTTATTTCGCAAGGGCAGCACTGCAGGTGCTACCCTTATGGGGAACTCGCAGAGCTCCGCATAGAGGCGGAGGCATCCTGTCCTATGCTGCTGTTGCGATCACGGTCTCAACGTGAGTCGCACCAGTATCCAATTTCGGCTCGGATTGATCTGGCCGAGCTTCAGGCATTGATCGACAAACACAGGCCAAAATGATGGAGTGCACACCCGCCATTTGACGCGACTCGCTAAACGCGCTCGCATCAAGGGCCGCGGTCAGTTCAGAGACTAACCATGAAGAAGACCACACAACGTAACAAGGCGGCTCCGGCAAAGAAGGTGCGGGCGGCACAGGAAGTGCCATACCGGGAAGACCCCATTTTGCGTCAGTTTGCGGAATCACGGGAACGACTGGCCCAGGATGTGTACCGGCCGCTCTACCATTTCGTGAGCCCGGAAAGCGGATTGAACGATCCCAACGGGTTGTGCTTCTGGCAGGGACGCTGGCACCTGTTCTACCAAGGCTATCCGCCGGAGAACCCGCGGCCCCATTGGGGGCACGCCGTCAGCGACGATCTGATCCATTGGCGCGACCTGCCTTATGCCCTCAAGCCCGGCCCCGAGGAATCCTGCTGGTCGGGCTCGACGCTGGTCGAGGACCAGCGCGTCATCGCGATGTACCACGGGCACCAACTCGGCAACATGGTGGCCGTGTCGAGCGATCCGCTGCTTCTGGACTGGGAGAAAGTCACCGGGCAGGCGGTCATCCCCAATCCGTGTCCGATCTGGACGCCGACCACGGGCGGCGAGACGATGCCCGGGGTGAGCGGCCCTCCGCCGCCCGCAGGGGCGATCAACTTCGTCTACGACCCGTGCCTCTGGAAGAAGGGCGAATTCTATTACTCGACCTCCGGCGGCACCCTGCCGCACGGCCCCAGCGGGCGGCGCACCCGGGCGCAGTTCCTCTTCCGCTCACGCGATCTTGCGACCTGGGAGTATCTGCACCCGTTCGTGGAAGGCGATGTTTACGGCCGGGCTGGCGACGACGGCGGCTGCCCCTACTTCTGGCCGATCGGCGACCGGCACATCCTGCTGCACTTCAGCCACAGGAGCGGGGGACACTACCTGCTGGGCGACTACGACACCGCGCGCGACAAGTTTGTGGTCACCTATGGCGGGCGTTTCACCTTCGGCCCGTGGTATCCCGGCGGTGTGCATGCGCCTTCGGCGACTCCCGACGGCAAGGGCGGCGTGATCGTGCTGTTCAACATCAATCCGGCCAAGCCCACGTCCGGCTGGAACCAGATCATGAGCTTACCACGGAGGCTGACCCTTGCCGGAAAGGATGAATTGCTGATGGAGCCGGCCGGCGACATCGAATCGTTGCGCCACCAGCACCGGCATATCAAGGCACGGGTGTTGCCGGCCAATCGCGAGGTTGTGCTCGAGGGCGTGGGTGGGAAGGCGGTCGAGATCGTCGCCGAGATCGATCCCCGGACCGCGCCGATGGTCGAACTCAACGTCCTGCGTTCTCCCGGCAGGGAGGAGTTCACCCGCATCGCCTTCTATAAGGACCGGGGTTACGTGGACTGGGATCGCAGCGAGGGCTGGGCGCGGTTCCGCGAGTCGCGGGACAGCCTGCTGGCGATGGACACGTCCTACGCATCGGAACTGCCGGATGTCGAATGCCGCGCGCCGGAGATGGCGCCGGTGTATCTGGCACCGGGTGAAACGCTGAAGCTGCGCGTGTTCATCGATCAGAGTGTGGTCGAGGTCTTCGCCAACGGTCGCCAGTGTCTGGCCGTGCGCGTGTATCCCGGTCGTGCGGACAGTCTGGGGGTCTCGCTTCGCGCGCAGGGCGCGGACGCGGCGCTGCGCTCCCTGGACATCTGGCAGATGCGAAGCATCTATGGCGCAGCGATTTCGTGATCACCGCAAAACATTGGCTATATCGTCGGAGTCGTGAGTTCCTGAGTCCCAGATTCATCTCTGGACGTGTCACGGGCTTATGTCACTTCAGGGACGGGTGACCAGGTTGCACTTCAGCACGCGGAAACTGGAGACGGGAATCTTCCAGAGTTCATCGGGGATCGGCGAGCTGGCCCAGGCACCCCAGTCCGGGCCCACGTTCTGGAAGTAGGTTTTGAAGGCGGAGCTATTGTCGGAAACGATCATCCCATACCGCTGCATCGCGCGCGCGACCACCTTGGTCTCGGGTGAGAAATTCAAGGCCTCGAGATCCAGGTTCGGGTCGAGTTGCAGGCGGGCGCCTTCGGGAATATACAGGGTCCCGATGCCCCAGCCATCGGTCTTGCAGGCCGGGATGCACACCTGTTCGCGTTGCCCTGCCAGGGTGCTCTTGCGGTTGACCGGCGTGGCGCAAAGAATGGCATGGCGGATTTCGCCGGCCGCGATTTCCTCGGGCCGGATGATGCCGCCCGCCCAGGGCACACCGGCCCCGTTGGAACCGTAGGTCCACCAATAGGAGCCGGTGAACGGGGCGTGGTAACCGCTGCCGTTCAGGTCCCAAATACTGATGCCGCTGGCACTATAGTTGCCATTGGAGTCCTGGCCGAAGCGGGAGAACTCCCAGCTCTTGCGGGCGACGGGATCCACCATGACCAGGTGTCCATCGCGCTCGGGATCGGGCCAGACGCCGGCCGGCATCGGTATCCCCTCGACGATGCCGTCCTGGTTCGGGTCGACGTCGACATTCTTCGGGCCCTTGATGGAATAGACGTTCACCTTGGGACATTGGAGGGAATCGATCACATGGACAGGGGTGGTCCATTTGATAAAGGCGGCCCCCAGGTCCGTCACCTGGGCACAGAGGTTGCTGATCATCAGGTCCGAATCGGGATCGACTTCCGGGTTTGCGGCAATGGGCGTATTCCAGGGGGATGACGCCGCGAAGGGGCTGAAGTTGGCGGGCAAGGACATACCCAGATAGCCTGTGTTGGCGGAACTCATAAGCGTGTCCCGGCCCCGGCTCGCGAGGTAGATGCGGGTCCGGACGGACGATATGCCCGGTCGCACGGAGCTGCCCGTATCGGTCCATTCCAGAACATCAAGGCCGCCCGCCGGGATATCCGCCTGGGCGAGCGTCCAGTTGCTGGTGCTGTTGAAGGAACCTGTCAGCCCCACATCCTGATAGTGAACGGTGACGGTGGCGTTGCCCGGAAGTCCGGCCGTTCCGAGGGTCAGGGTGACGCCGCCGCCATTCTGGGTGAGCCGGAGGTGCTCGATGTTGGGGACGCCTGGCAGAGCCGGAAAGGGGTTCGGATAGGGACGCCACATACGCCAGGTTACGGCGGTTTTGGACCGGTTATTGTACCAGAGTGCTTCTCCGAGATTCATGTACCCGTCGACGGAGGCGTTGTTGCCGTCATACCAGGTGCCGATGAGCGTGGTTTGGCGGCCTGATCGCTTGGTGGTGGGGGGGGCAATGCGGCCGCGAACATCGTAGGGGTAAGCCACAAGGCTCAGACCGCGGGCCGCCGTCACGGAGACCGAGGCGTCGACCACGATTTCGCCCGCCAGAAAGACCGACTGGGCGGTGGCCTGCTGGTTCTTGATCCAGAACCCTTCACCCGGCAGGATGACGGCGGAGGAAAGCACGGGTCCGGAGGATGTCGATTCAACCCAGGAGCCCTCCAGGGCGAGATTGTCGGCCCCTTCAAGCTTGTAGATGATGCGGTACTTCTGTGTCGCCGCATCCCATTTCATGATCTGGTCGGCGTTGCCTGCCTGAGCGCCGCCGGTAAGTTGTCCCGACAGGATGGCTTGAACCGAGCGAGACGGAAGAGCAAAGGGAACGGAGCACAACACCTGTTGTTGGGGCGGAACTGAGATTCGGATGAAGCCGACGGGTTTTGAGACGACATTGGGGGGCAAGCCGGCGGCGGTTCCGGTCAAACCGGTCAGGACAAGCGCGACGGTGATGAGGGCGGCCAGTCTGAGAGGCATTCCCCGATAAGCTAGCGGCATTTCAGGAACGTGGGTCGGTGAAGCTCGCATGATGGGTTTCCATTCCGTTCGTTGTGGGATTGTGAATCCAGATGATTCTCAGAATGTTTGTTATAGCAGGCTTCATGCCGGGCCTGTCAGAGGGCGGGTTCAAGGCACCGCATGCGCTGAATTCGCGGACATTGGATGGGTTCCCTGTCTGGAGGAAGGTTCAGCCTGTGGGGGAATTCTCAGTTATGACTGGGCACCTCTGCGATTCGGTGCAAGTAACGGGGCACAGTACGGCGGGCGCTACGCCGCCGGCCGGGGCGGGCGACGTAGCGCCCGCCCTACTGGGGGGTATCGCTGTTCTCGAC
>CAYOIT010000303.1:0-4677 GCA_964404035.1 uncultured Verrucomicrobiota bacterium
CGGTAACAGAGGACACAGTTCTTGTTTGCGCGCGCGGGAGTGATCCCGCGCGCGTCTTTGTTTGTGGCGGCAGGGGAGGGTCGACGAAGGGTGAGCGACGAAGGGTAGGCGACGAAGGGTGAGCGACGAAGGGTGAGCGACGAAGGGTGAGCGACGAAGGGTGAGCGACGAAGGGTAGGCGACGAAGGGTAGGCGACGAAGGGTAGGCGACGAAGGGTAGGCGACGAAGGGTGAGGGACGAAGGGTGAGGGACGAAGGGTGAGGGACGAAGGGTGAGCGTCCGGGGGATGGAAAGACCGGAGGGAATCGTATTCCGTAATCGTCGCCCGTAATCGTCCACCGAGACGTAGGCTGGATCCACAGAACGCCCAACGCCCAACGCCCAACATCCAACGCCCAAGTGGTGCATCGGCTGAGGACAGCCGACACTACACGCCCTCCTCGCACTCGTGCATGGCTGATTCTCTTACGGACACATCTCATGCATTCGCAGGAGGTTATGGTCTTGTTGTCCTCGCGGCTCGCCAGAGTCTCGCCCTCCAGTTCTCAGACCGGACCGTTTCACCGATTTCACCGGGAAATGGAGGGCGAACGTCCTCGTGAGCCGCAGCGGACAGTGGGCTAATGATCTGAGAATACGTGACCTACGCCGACACACGAATCAGCCATGACGCGTGAGTTGCCCTGGGTGAGTTGCCCTGCAAATAGCCCCTTGCCTTCGCCTAACCGGTTTTCGTATTCTTTATGCCAGCATGGGGTGTACTTTTGTCAGGCAACGCCAACCGACGAAGTTTAGGGGAGCATATGAAACTGCAAAAGCTGATGGTGTGGGCGTTGGTTATGCTGATGGCGGGGGCGGGCGCGGCTTGGGCCACGGACTACACGTGGAAAAACAACTGGAACCAGAATTGGAGCGATGCCAACCAATGGACACCGGCAGGTGGACCTCCGGGCGCATCGGATTCGGCAAGCATTACCAATCTGGCGTATATCAATATCGCAACCGGAAGTCGGGCGGCGCAGACGGTTACGGCAACCGGCACGAACCATATCAGATGGGTGCAGTCTGCCAACACCCTGACGATCGGCGCCGGGAACCTGAACTACAACGCCTCGAACTCGTTCGATGGCATTAAAGACGGCAAATTGAGCAGTTTCGAGGCGATCCTGGCCGGCACCGGTGGCCTGCGCGTCAACGCGGGCGCCTTGCGGATTAACAACGCGGCGAACAGCTACAGCGGCGGGGTCGAGGTCAACGGCGGCATCCTGTTGAACGGGCCCGTGAACCCGTGGGATAGAGCCTCTTCGTCCGATCTGGGTTGGGGGGGCATCATCATCGGCAGCGGCACGGCCGGCAGCAACGATGCCACGGTGCTGGTTGGCGGTGGGGACGTGGCCGCCAACTACGTCACGAATGCGATCACCATTCGCGCCGGCAACGACGGCGTGGCGCGGCTTGGCTCGTGGCACAGCGGAGGGCCGTGGACGTATGCCTACCTCAAGGGCCCGGTCACGATGGGGAAGGCTCTGACGTTTGTGAATGACGAGGAATGGAACATAATCAAGGAATCCTATCACACCTTCACCCGGGAGTACCTTCCGTTGTATGTAGACGGGGGTGTGGGCGGGTCGGGCAATCTGACCAAGGAGGGCCTGGGTGTCATAGCGTTCCGGGGGACCAATACCTACACGGGCACCACGACCATTCGCGGCGGGACGACGTATATTCTCGGGACGAACAACAGCAACACAGGCAACTTCACGGTGGAGTACGGCACCCTGATCGTGGCGACCAATCCGAGCCTGGGAGCGGTTGGGAACACCCTGACGCTCGGCGGCAGCGGGACCTTCGGAGCGTTCGGCACGACGCCGTACACGGGATCGGGCAACTACCCGCTGGTGCCGCTGCCCCACGCGATCACCCTGGCCGGCAACGGCGGCATTCTGACCGCGCGCGGGTTGAATCCCCGCCCGCAACTCGACGGCAAGATTTCCGGCAGCGGCCGCCTGATCCTGGCGTCCGCGAGCGCGGGCAATCTGAGGACTCCCATTCATGGCAACAACGACTACACGGGCGGGACGATCGCGAACAACGGCGTGGTGGACATTGTCGCCGCCGGGGCGCTCAACAATACGGTCTACGGCAGCGGCGACGTCTGGGTTCTGCGCGACGGCTACCTGTTCGTGCGGGGGGTGAACAATATCAACGCTTCGGCCAAGGTCAGAGTGGACTGGCCGGCTCGCATTGCGGTGCCTATCGAGTATGTGCCCAACCTCACGACCAACTCCGACGGCATACTGGCGTTTGGCGGGACGTCGGGCGCCACCATTCACAACCGGCTGGGCGACGGCGCCAATCCGCTGGGCAACGGCAAAGTGTGGCTGGGGGTGGCGTACGGATACGACTTCATTTATGGTGGCTGGTCCCTGGCTGCTTTGGTGGCTAACGATCCGACGCGCACCTACCGAATCGGGTATGGTTACGGCTGGGTCGTTGACACAGGGAGCCGCCTGGGAGGTTACATCGAGCTGAATGCCACGAACACGGTGACGCAGGGTGCGTTGCGGGACTTGAACGGTAATCCGCATCACGTTGTGATCGCGGAAGATGTGCGGCTCTACGATCACAACCCCTTCACCGGTACGCTGACGGTTGAGCCCGGGGCCTCTTGCTCGGCCTATCTGCCCGATGCGACCGGGAATCCGCTGGGCAGCGACAGCGGGATTGTGAGGCTCAACAGCGCTGTGTTGGCCGCGCACAATACGGCGTTCACGACCCGTACGGTATCCAAGGGCGACATCGTCTACTCCGGCTCGTGCGGCCTGCGGCTTAACGCCGCCAGCTCGGCCCCTCCTTGGTACAACTCCACGTTCAGCGTTACCGGCTTGCAGCGACAAGATCGGAGCACGCTGGCGATCCATGGTGAGCGAGGCTACCTGGGCAGCCCGTGGGAAAGAATCCTGGTCGGCGGCGGCGTGCTGTCGAACAACGGCATGGTGGCCCCGTACTTGTGGAATCTCACAGGGCTGTGCTTCCTGGACTACGTGGGTGGGGTTGGCTTCACGAACAGCACCTGGACCAAGACGGATTTGACCGGCGTGACCGGAACGGACCGGGTCAATTTGGCCGGCGGCGCGGCGGTGCCGGCGGGAGGGGTAGAACTGTACGCGCTGCGTTCGGGTGGTGCGTTGACCGGCGGCGCCGTGACCAATCTCCGCGGGGCGCTCATCCTTACGGGCGCCACCATCACGCATACCGCGCCCATGGACTTCGGCACCAACGAGGCCGTCGTGTACGCCACCGCGGCAAACACCCTGAGCGGGCGGCTGACGGGTTCGGGCGGACTGACCAAGTCAGGGGCCGGAACGTTGACGCTGTTGACGGACAACACCGGCAGTCTGACCGGCGGCTTCACGGTCAACGAAGGCACGCTGAGCTTCACGAACTGGGTGCATCTGGGTGGCGTCGCCAATACGATCACCCTGAACGGCGGGACCTTGAGTCCTGCCAATATGGATGCCGCCATTGTCACCAACGATATCGTGCTCGGCAATCTCGGCGGCACGTTACTCGGCGGTCGTTACAGCGGCAACATATCGGGCACCGGCACGCTGACGCTGAAGGACTACCGAACCTATGTTCTGGGCATCAACAATACCTACACCGGCGGAACCCTGGTGCCGGGATATGGATCGGGCAACCAGCTTTCTATAGCCGCCAATTCGTCGCTGGGTCCCAGCGGCACGGTCACGGTCTGGAATGCGTACACCGAGTGGGGAAATTCGAGAGCCGGACTGATCCTGAACGGCGACGGCAACTTGACCGCAGCGCATCGCCTGATTCTGAACTCGTTCAACAGCTTTGCCATGTTTAGGTCTGCGAGTCCTGTGGTGGGGTCCATCGAGGGCAATGGAACGATCTCGTTCGGGACCGACGCCATCGCCGCCACTCTACGGGTCGGAGGCAACAACCTGTCAACGGACTACTTTGGTCTTCTGTCGGACGCCGATTACTTCTCGGTCGCGAGGACCGGGCTGGACCTTGGCAGGCTAGTGAAGGAAGGCACCGGCACGCTGACACTGTGGGGCGAATCCTGGTATCGCGGGGGCACGATCGTCAGCAACGGCACGCTGTGCGTGAACAACTGGATGAACCCGGTTGGCACGGTGGTGGTGAAGCCGGGTGCGACGCTGGACGGCATCGGCACGGTGGGCATCGTGAGCAACCTGGGCGGGACGGTGAAGGGCAACCTGTACATGCGTAGACTGGCGATGGACTCCGCGTCCACGAACACGATGACGCTGAGCGGGACCAATGCGCTGTCGCAGTACTCGCAGTTGAACGTGACCGAAGGCCTGACGCTGGGGGGTAGCACGCTGAACTTGACGCTGGGTTTTGCGCCAGCCGTCGGTCAGTCGTTCACCCTCGTGAACAACACGTCATCCAGCCCGATCACCGGCCAGTTCGCCCAGGGGAGGGTCATTAATGTGAGCTACAACGGCGTCGCCTATGCCTTTTCCATCAACTATGCCGGCGGCGACGGCAATGACATTGTGCTCACCGTGATGCCGAGGGGCACGATACTGCTTATCCGGTAGAAGAGGACACGGTTCTTGTTCAGGCGCGCGCGGGAGTGATCCCGCGCGCGTTTTTGTTTGTGGCGGAAGGGGAAGGTC
>CAYOIT010000304.1:0-4653 GCA_964404035.1 uncultured Verrucomicrobiota bacterium
CCATGGTGAATACCCTGGTGGTTCGCGCGGACATCGGGATTTCCGACGAAGGCGGCGCCGTTCAAATGACGATCGATCACCCATTCTGATGAGAATTGTATTCCAGTGTCATATCGGGGTGGCCGTGTGCCTGTCTTGTCTGGCATGGCGCATGGCTCTGGCCGAGGTGTCTGTTGCTCCACCGCCCGCCTCCGGCAGTCCTGCCGCGCGGACGTCGACCAACGCGGTCCCGCCGGCGGAAACCGCGCGCCGTCCCAGTCAGAATCTCATCTGGGGATGGCGGTGGGAAAACGGGCTGGAATACGAACTGGGCAGTAGCGGGCGGGTGGCCCGCGCGAAGGAACGCCACCCCGATTCAGAGGTCGAGCCCTATCACGGAAAGATCGGGGTGAAGCTGCACCTGGACGCGGCCACCTACCATGCCGACAGCGAGCTGGGTGACCTGCGGGACGACTCGGGCGTGCGCCGGGCCCGGTTATACACCAGCGGGGGCTTTTTCTTTGGGGTGCCTATCTCCTATAAGGCGGAAGCCGAATTGGCCGACCAGGATTTTTACATCCGCGAAGCGTATACGTGGTTCTGGGATCTGCCGGTCGTCAGAACCATGAAGGTTGGCCATTTCAAAGCGCCCATGACGATGGAGGGGTACACGAGCAGCGGGGATACGCTCTTCCTGGAACGGGCTTCCCCCGTCGAGGCGTTCGGTCCGGGGATCATGTACGGGATTCAGGCCGGCGGACCGAATCGGGAGAAGGACCGGACCTGGGCTTTGGGCTGGTTTGGCGACGGGGGTCAAAGTGACATCTCCGAGTCTTCGCGAAGCTTCACGCGCGCCATCGGGCGCGTGACCTGGCTGCCCTGGTGCGAGGGGGGACAGGGGGCCCCGAAATTGCTTCACCTGGGGGCCAGTGGGCAGTTCCTGTACTCGAGCGAGAGCTCTGTCCGGTACCGATCGAGACCGGAGAGCTATTTTGCGCCCCGCCTGGTCGACACCGGGGATATGGACGCTCAGGAGGCGACGTCTGCCGGGCTCGAGTGTGCGCTGGTCAACGGCCCGTGGTGCGTGCAGGCGGAATTGCTCGACTCCATCGTCAATCGGGAATCCGACACCCTCGATTTCTGGGGGGGATATGTGGCCGGGAGTTGGATGATGACCGGCGAAAGCCATCCCTACAACCGAACGATGGGCTGCCTGAGCCGGCCCGCGCCCAGGAACCCGTTCTCGCTCCGGAAACGACACGTCGGGGCCTGGGAGGTGGCTTCACGATTTTCGTACCTCGATCTGACCGACGCCGATGTGGAGGGTGGCGTGATGTCCCTCGCAACCATCGGCCTGAACGGGTATCTGACGTCCCGGCTGAAAGTCGCGTTCGATTATGCATTCGGCCGCGTGACGGATGCCGAGAAACAGGGGGATCTGCGCATGGCGGAAGGTCGAGTGCAGTATGAGTTCTAAGGCGGTGGAATCGATGCCGGGTGGCGCCGGGTGGAAGCGTGTCCTGGCGAGGCTGGCCCTGATCTTGGCGATGACGCCCTTTGTCGCGTGGGGCGCGCTGGCGTTCATCTTCGGCAGCTGGCCGAAGGTGCTCTGGCAGCCGCTGGCGGCCGTGTATGTCCTCGGCAGCGCGACGGCGTTTCTTTTGCTTCCCCCCCGCCGTGCCTTGTGCGTTGGCGCCGGACTGTTCGCCATTCCCCTGGCGTGTTTCTTCCTCATGCGTCCGTCTCACGACCGGGCCTGGCAGCCGGACGTGGCCCGACTTCCCTATGCCGAGATCACCGGCAACACCGTGGTCCTCCATAACGTGCGCAACTGCGAGTACGTCAGCGAGACCAACTTCACGGTGCACTACGAAACGCGCACCTACGACGTGTCCCGGCTCCGGAGTGTGGACATCCTCTTCTCCGACTGGGGCCTCAAGGATATTGCGCACACGATGCTGAGCTTCGGGTTCGAGGGGGGCGATACCCTCTGTATCTCCATCGAGACCCGCAAGGAAGTCGGCGAGGCATACTCCGCGCTCAAGGGTTTCTTCCGCCAGTACGAGCTGATCTACATCGCCGCGGACGAGCGCGACGTGTTGCGGCTGCGCACGAACTATCGCCAGGGCGAAGACGTGTACCTCTATCGCCTCCGCGTCGTTTCCGTGGGCCAGCTGCGCGGCGCGTTCCTGGACTACCTGGACCGCATGAACCGCCTGCATGGCCACGCGGAGTGGTACAACGCCGTGACGGACAACTGCATGACCAGCGGCTTCCGGATCATGAAGAAGCATGCGGCGGCCGGCCGGGCGGACCTGCACTGGTCCGTGATTCTCAACGGCTATGCGCCTGACCATGCGTACACGACGGGCGCGCTGGACACCTCGCTGCCCTTTGACGAGTTGAAACGTCGCAGCCGGATCAATGACCGGGCACGGGCGGCGGGCGACGCGCCGGATTTCTCGGCCCGGATTCGCGAAGGCGTTCCGGGGATGGATTGGGTCCCGCGGGGCGTGGGGCGAGGGTCAACCACAGAAGGACAACACAATGAGTGAGTTGATTGAACCAAGGCAGATCCCGACCTTCCGCCGCCCGACCCTCGACCCTCGACGCTCGGCCGTCGCCCCTCGTCTCCTCCTCCTGCTCGCCATCGCGTTGTGCGCCGGCTGCGCGACGCCCGTGGGGGTGACATCGGCCGGCCGGACCTACGGCTATGCCCAGATCGATCGGAGCGCGTTGAACTCCGCTGAGTTCAGCAGCTACACGGCCGTTGTGTTGCACCGCCACAATCTGGAACGCATGCACGCCAAGTCGCCCACCCGATGCCTGACCGACCTCCACCAGCGGGCCGGCAGCGACAACCGGCGTGATACCCTGTTCGCGCTGGCGGAACTCTCGTTCATGCTGGGCAGGGAGGACCGGCGCGTCAAGGTGGACGGGCGGATCCTGGCGCCGGAGAACTTTTTCGCGGCGTCGGCGGTGTATGCTTACCTGTTCCTGTTGGGGCCTGGCGAGGAAGCGCCGCCGGATTCCTTCGACCGCCGGTTCCGCATGGCCTGCGATTTCTATAACCGCAGCCTCGGCTACATCATCGCGCACCGGGAAGGCAAGGGGCCGGCCGGGGGCACCGAGTGGGCCCTGCCGGTGGGGAGCATCATGATCACGCGTGAAGGCGGCAGCTCCGATTTCGATCTTCCGCTCAAGGAGGATGAGACCTTCGTTTCCGCTGACCGTTTCCAGATTCGAGGGCTCTCGGTCCGTAACCGCAACGCGGGTCTGGGAGCCCCCATCGTGATCATGCCGCCGAAGCAGGTCGGTCGCCCGATGGCGAAAGGTTCGGCGGCCACGGTGTTCTTTCGCGTGAAGGGGGGCCTGTCGGACTTCACGGCGGGGACGCTCCGGGGCCAGGTGGAGATCTACTCCGCCTTCGCGCGCGACCATATCGAGGTCGACGGCCGCCAAATCCCCCTCGAAGAGGATCTGACCACGCAGATCGCCTATACGCTCAATAATCCGGCTTACTGGCAGGTTGAGAAGATGCTGTTCCGGCTGGGTCAGGCGCCGTTTGAGCCGGGCATCTACCCGACGCAGCCCTATCAGCCTGGCAAGATTCCCGTGCTTTTCGTCCACGGGACCATGAGCAGCCCGATTTGGTGGTCCGAAATGTGGAACACCTTGATGGGCGATGCGACGCTCAGGAAGAAGTACCAGTTCTGGTTCTACCTCTATGACAGCGCCAAGCCCATCGGACAATCCGCCGTCCACCTCCGGGAATCGATAGAGTCCATCGTCACAAAGATGGATCCCGAGAATAGAGACCCAATGCTTCGAGAGATGGTCGTCATCGGTCACAGCCAGGGCGGGTTGCTGACGAAACTCACGGCCACGCACACGGGCGAGGCGTTGATTCGGGCAACCACGGGCAAGATGCTCGCCGAACTCAAGCTCTCGCCAGACGAAGAGAAAGTCGTGCGAAGACTTGCGATATTTGAGCCCCTGCCGGAGGTGAAGCGCGTCGTGTTCATCTCGACGCCCCATCGCGGAAGCTATCAGGCGGGTGACTTCGTGAGGAAACTGGCGCGCCGTTTCTTGGCTCTGCCCAAGCAGGCCCTGCAGACTACGGCAGAATTGCTGACGATTGCGCCGAAGATAGGCCCCGGGGTGAAGCTCGCCTCCACGAGTCTCGACAACATGTCGCCGGACAATCCGGCCATGCTGGCCCTGGCCGAAATTCCGGTGACGCCCCCCATCAAGGCCCACTCGATCATTGCCGTTAAGGGCGGCGACATTCCGCCGGAGGGCGGCGATGGGGTGGTGAAGTACACCAGTGCGCACGTCGGGGGCGTCGAATCAGAACTGGTGGTGCGCAGCGGGCACAGCTGCCAGAACAAACCCATGACCATCGAGGAAGTGCGCCGTATCCTGTTGGAGCACCTGCGGCAGATCACGGCGGATGACTCGTCGCCGTCCGGCGCGCGTCCGCAATGAACTGCAGACCCAGCCTATGCCGATGGATCGTGGCGATCTGGCTTCCGCTTGCCGGGACAGGTCAGGCGGCGGACTTTGTCAGTATCGATGCTCCGTGTATGGCGAGCGGCTACTTGGGGCGCCTGCTGATCAGGTAGGTTGTAAAGTCAAATGCCGTAGGTAGTGGTGGTTGTACATGGTTAAGCG
>CAYOIT010000305.1:0-4599 GCA_964404035.1 uncultured Verrucomicrobiota bacterium
TCAGCCTTCGGCCTTCTAACCTGCGTCCTATGGGACGCTACTGACCGTTAATAATATCATACGGTGGCTCGTGGTCAGGTCTGGTCGCGGTAATTCGATGGGGTGCTGCCCATGCGTTTCCTGAACTGGCGGTTGAAGTGGGCCAGGTTCTGGTAGCCGCATTCGAGCGCCAGATCGAGGATCGGTAATGAGGTCTCGCGGAGCAGGACGGCTGCCCGGTGGATGCGCCACTCGTTCACGAAATCAATGAACGAGGTCCGGGTGATCCGCCTGAAGAACCGCGTGAACGTCGCGCGGCTCATGCCGACCCGGCGCGCCATGGTGTCGACCTCAAGGTGATCGCTGGGGTGGGCCTGGATATATTGAACCACGCCGGAGAAAACGGCATGATCCCTCTCCAGAGTCGCACTGTCGTTCCGGGTCGCCGCGAGCCGGTGGTAATGGCGCGGCATGGCGAGGCGCAGGAGAATGCCCCAGAACGCCAGCAACCGTTCGGCGTTACCGAGCCCGGGCAGGCGATCCAATGCGGTCTTGGCCTCGGCGGTGGTCGTGGCATCGAAAGATACGCCGGATTCCGCATCCTTGAGCAGGCGCTGGACGACGGCAAACTCGGGTTTCTCCAGGAATTCCATGCCAAGGCTCTCGCGCGTGAAGTGGACCACCCGGTTGGTGACCGGATAACGCCGGGAAACCCGGGGATGGGGGAGCCAGGTATGCGGAACCAGCGGCCCCACCAAAAGTAGATCGCCCTCCGCCCGGTAGTGCGCGATGGTGTCTCCCACGATGCGGGTTCCCGCCTGGCCCTGCAGGTATACCAGTTCAAACGTGCGGTGGAAATGATAGCTGGGATTCGCTACGATGTCGAAATATTCGAGCAGCAGCGAGGCCTTCCCAAGGGGGGGCGGCTGGGGTACCGGCGCAACGGCAGGTTGGCTGGGTGTTGTTGATTTCACGTTGGTAATATAATCTATTGGACGATTTAGCGCAAGGATCGACGTGATCCGATTGTATCAGTAGTTTGATCCGCAGGGAGAAGCGCGTTTTTCCATCTCATGATAGTGTCTTTCTATTGGAGGTGCCATGAGCTTTCTGCCTGATTATCGAAACATGATGGATGTGATGTGCAACCGCAAACCCGCGCGCCTGCCTCTCTATGAGCATATCGTCAGCCCTGCCATTATGGAAAAGGTGCTTGGCGTGAGGTTCGCCGAACTGGCCGAGGGGGATGCCGCCGATCGACGTGAGTTCGCCCGCCAGTTCTGCCGCTTCTTCCAGGAAATGACGTACGACACGGTCTCGTTCGAGGTCTGCATCACGGATGTCCTGCCTGGGCATGGTGCCATCCTGGGCGGCCGGCCCGGCCCGATCCAGACCCGGCATGACTTTGAGCACTATCCCTGGGCAGAACTGCCGGACCTGTTCTGGCGCAAGGCTGAAACGCGGTTAGACGCCATTGCCGCCGCGCTCCCTCCGGGGATGAAGGCCCTTGGCGGCATCGGGAACGGCGTGCTGGAACTCAGCGAGGATCTGGTGGGCTACGAGTATCTCGCCTTCATGCAGGCCGATGATTCCGGGTTGTTTGCCGACGTCTATGTCCGGATCGGCGACCTCATGGCCGCGATCTGGGGCCGGTTCCTCGAGCGGTATGGCGAGTCCTTCGCCATCTGCCGCTTTGGCGACGATTTGGGTTTCCGCAGTTCGTGCCTGGTATCGCCCGCGACGATCCGCGAGCACATCCTGCCCCAGTACCGCAGGGTTATCGGTCTGATCAAGGGTGCGGGAAAGCCCTTCCTCTGGCATTCCTGCGGTTGCATTTTCGAGATCATGGATGACGTGATCGCGCTCGGCATAGACGCGAAACACTCCAACGAGGATGCCATCGCTCCCTATGAGCGGTGGATCGAGCAATATTCCGACCGGATCGGCCTGCTGGGAGGCATCGACCTTGACCTCCTCTGCCAGGAACCGCCGGATAAGGTGTACGACCTGGTCCGGGAGCGGGGCCGCCGCTACCGGGCTATGGCGCGGGGCTATGCTCTGGGATCGGGCAATTCGATTCCCGATTACGTGCCGGTCGAAGGGTATCTGGCGATGATCCGGGCCGTCCAGTCCCTCCGCGCGGAGGAACTGGCGAGCTGACGAATTTAGGGAAACAGGGGAGGGCAGGGATGATGTTAAAACGTTGTGGTGCCGTGAAACTAAAAGTAATGGTCTGTGCCGCTGGGCTGTTGGTCATGGGCGGAGGCAGGCTTCCGGGGGCAGAAAATTTGTCGAACGAGGTATTTGTCTCATCCCGGCATGCCTCGGTTGCAAAGGTCGCGGTTTTCGTGGAACCGGACATGCCGCCCTACGGGTCTCCGCTGGACCTTTCGGCTCCGGTCATCTTGCGTATTCTGGGACGGGAAGGCATTCACGCGAGCGCGGTTTCGGCTGATGATCTGGCTGATCCAGTCAAATTTAATGCGAAGCGCTATGCCGTTCTGGTGTTGACGACGGCCACGGCATATCCGAAAGCCGCGCTGCCGAACTTGCACGCTTACCGCGCCGCCGGGGGCTGTCTGGTGACGAGCGGGTTCGCCTTCTACACCGGGTATGAGCGGCAGGACAAGAAGTGGGTTGCCGCTCCACCGGAGGGGAAGCAAGCCCCCGCGTTCGGGCATGGTCCTGGTGGAGTAGGAACCGGTACCTATGGCGTGATGAAGGAAGACGCCAATCTGGATCTGAGCGTTCCCACGAATATCCTGTCGTTCGCCTGCGATAACCCGAACGGGGAGCGCAAGCGACGTTTGTGGTTGGACGCACGGGGACTTGATGCCCGGGATAAGGTATGCCCGCTACTCACGTTGCGTGATCCTGAGGGCGGCAATCGGCCGGCCGCCGCGCTGGTCCAGCACGGGTGCGAGACGTTCCCCGGCGCCTGGGATTTGTGGCTGGGCGGATTCCAGCTTTACTACGATATCACCGACCGTAATGTGATCGAGCAGATGCTGCTGAAGGGGATCCTGTGGTGCCTCAAGGAGAAGGGGGCTCTGACGCCGGATCAGCACCGCAAGCGGGTCGAGGCCTTGTCGCAGCGCCAGCCGATGGGGGAACTTCCCGGAAAGCTTGTCTATGAGGAGTCCCCGCGCCCGTGGAAGGACAGTTTTCTCCCGAAAGGGGCGGCCCCCGCGCGGTCCTTGCTCGTGGTCAATACTGCGGGACTTGGCGTGAATGAGCGCATCGCCTTGACCTGTCTGCAGGGGCTGCTGGCTCGTGAACAACCCCGGATGTGGCTGATCCGGCAGGCATTCGCGGTTCAGGACCGCGAGTGGCTGGAGCGCCACAAGACGGCCGGTTTCATCGAGGGGTGGGAGGAGATCGCCGATTGGACGCTGCTGTTCAAGCGTTTTGCCGGCGCCTGCCGTGGCGCCGTTGTCGCCGATCCCGGCCTGTATCGGGGTGATCTGCTGGCGCTCAATGTCGCGATGTGTGAGGACTTGATTGTCGCGACGCCGGAACTTGCGGAACGGCTTGGCCTGCCCGTCAAAGTGGACCTGCGCGGACGATTCACGACCTATGCCGAGGGGCTGCGCTGGGTTTGGTCAACCTACCAACGCAAGTTCAACCGTTTTGTCTGCGACTACATGTATCCGGAGCGGTTGGCCAATTGTGTGTTCGACTACGACTACCAATGGCGCGCGCCGGTGTTTTGGATCGTGGGGATCAAAGATGCCGACAAGCCGGGAGCGGATGCCTCCGAGGAGTTCTCCGTCATCGGACAGATCCTGGCGCAGATGGCGCCGCAGTCGGCGGTGTTGGGGTTTCCGGCGCAAGGTGAATTGGGCGCCGGCGAGCCGATGGGCGTGCAACTGGCCAGCCGCTATGGACGCGGCCTGGTTTGTACCGACAGCATGGCCAATCTCAGCGTGATGAGCGGCGTGACCCTGGGTCATCTGCCGCAACGCCGCCCGGCGCCGCCCCCGCTGGATCGCGACAAACTCTACGTGGCGATGGCCATGTCGGATGGGGACAACCTCAACTGCTGGTCCGCAGGGTTCTTCCGGCGTTACTTCGACCACCCCGGCCATGGCAGCGTGCCGGTGGCCTATACCATGGGCCCCGAACTGCTGGAGCTGGCGCCCGTCGTGGCGAAATGGTTCTTTGAGCACGCCGCGACCAATACCGAGTTCATCTGCGGGGTCGCCGGGATCACCTATACCGCACCCCAGTTTTTTGGGGCGGGGTTTGCCAAGCCGGAGGTGGCGAAAGCCGGCTTCATGAAGTGGACCGCGCATGCCATGCAGGCGTTGGACATGCGCTCGCTCAATATCACGCCGGGCGGCAAGGACGGGATGGCCGACTATGCGCGGGGCCTGCCCTTCTGCCACTCGCTCGTTTATGGCTGGAGCCGCGATGCCCAGGCGTCCATTCCCGCGCTCGCCTATACCCTGCCCACCGGCATGCCGGGGTTCGATTGCGCGACGCCCGCGATGCCGGCCGATTTCGCACAGCGGCAGGCAGCCGACAAGCTGTTCCCCGCCAAGACCGTAATTGCCGACCTGGCCGGGCTCGTCGGGAAGTCTCGGCCGGCGTTCCTGTACATGATCATGCCGAACTGGA
>CAYOIT010000306.1:0-4584 GCA_964404035.1 uncultured Verrucomicrobiota bacterium
GGATACCGGGCGGATTCAGCCCGGCCAAGATCGACCACCTGATTGACGGGTATACTGCCCATTCGATACCTAATAGCGGATAGCTGATAGCGAATAATCCGCTATTAGCTATCAGCGATTTCTTCGTTCGGCTAATCGTCGTTTTTCTGATAGCGAATAAATCAGCTATCAGCTATCCCCGTTACAACGGCGCAATTGAATACGGCCAACGTGAAATCAAGGCCGTCGTCGATCGGCTCACGCTCAAGCGGAGAAAGGAGGTAAAAGGCTGGATAGAAGACCAGGCGAGGACTATAGTGGAGCAGATGCCAAAGGATAGGCGTCGTTCAAGGGAGGCCGCAGGCTTGGCCGCAGCCCTGGCCGCGCGCGACGGAGTTACCCCGCGCCAGATCGACGTGGGTGAATGGAGGCGGCTGCTGGTCGATCGCTACCAGGTCCCGCGAGCGGGGAGTAGCCGCCTCTTTGCGGCGGCAAATAGGAATAAGATGAAGATGAAATGGCTGAAAGTCGGCATGGCAGCCGGCGTGATAATGACCGGAACTGCGTTTGCCCGGAATCCGCTGGTTGACGAGTGGATATCCGAATTCACGGGTTCATCCCTCTATCCCAGTCAATTGGGCGTGACAGGATGGCCTGGAATGGTGACGAATCAGGCCGTCCCGGAACCGTGGGGCTTTCCGGAGCGCATCCCGTATCCGGGTTCGGTGGAGCATGTGCGCGTCGAATTGCAGCGCTATATACCCGTGGTGCCCCTTTACAACGCCAGGACGCTCGTCAAAAATGTTCTGGCCGTGGATCTGCCGGGCATCGCCAAAGAGCGGATTCGGGACTATGCCGAACCGATCTACGCCGTGCCCAAGTATGCCGATGCGAAGTCCACCGGCCGGTTCAACAAACCGGTTCAAGTGGTCACGTGGGACACGAACAGCCCGCCGATTGAACTGTCCCTCGGGACGTTCAAGCCTGGCACCTACGCCATTCGCATTATCGCGGCGACGCCCACGGAAAATGTCGAACGCATGAGCAAGCGCCTGGTGATCACTTGCGAAATCAACGATGGACTGGCTGGCGAGGTCAATTGTTACCGCAAACGCTGCGCCGCAATCGATGAATTCTACTCCATCGTGGAGTTCTTCTTCCACGCCCCGGAATCGCGCGCCTACACGGTCAAGCTTTCAATCGATCCCTCCACCGTGCTGCCCGTGGTGCTCCTGCACAACATGGATATCCATAATAAGCTTGGGCAACTGGCGGGCAGGGCCGGCAAGACGAGCGCCACGTTCTACGATCCGGTTCAGCGCCTGGCCGCCTGGAAAGAAAAGGGAACCTTCAAGCCCGATACCCGGACCCCGGAAGAGAAGCGGACGGACGACCGGAAGCTGTGGGAGGCGGCCATGCCGATCAATGCTCAGCCTCGTGGCGGAGGGGATGGACAATACTCCTGGCTTGCGTATGCCAACGCGGCCAACTGCCTGGTCCCGCCAGGCGCCCGGGATGACGGCATGGGCATCGACTTCTACGGGAAGGATCTTCTTTGGAATCGCCCGGCGGAAGAACTGGTCGCCCTCGACCCGAAGGGCAAGAGCATAAAACCGGCCTTGGCGATCGCCAAAGCGAATCCCGGTTTAACTCGCGAGACGGCCTATTTGACCGCCGAAAAGATGGAGCGCGCCTACCAGCAGCCGTTTTCGGCGATTCGGTCAGCCAAGGCCTACCATGAAACGGGAGACGAAGTGAAAGCCAGGCAGGCGGCCATCTGTCTGGCCCGCCTGGGGTTGCAGAATCTCGCGCACGGATTCCGCCAGACGATGCGGGTCTATGACATGATTCCATCACTGGTTCACGGGGATTGCGCCTTCCGCCGCCGGTACAAGGAGATGTATTACGACAGCCGGGACGCCTACGACATCGGAGGCAATTGCTTTGTGACCAGTTACGATTACCTGTTCCCCTATATTCAAAACAATGCCGAACTGGCCGCGGCGCTGGGCCGGTTCATTCCCTGGATCAAGACCCCTGCCGACGCCCAGCGGTTTTACGAGACCTACATCCTCCAGTATTACGCGCACCAGGTCATGACGTACAACGCCTTTCTCGGCAGTCCGACACCGGGATGGATGGCCAATGTCATGGCCGTGCAGCAGGATCCCGCGATCGTCAAGCCGTGGGCGGAGTGGCTTTTCCGCTACGCCTGGGTCTATCCCAACCGCCCGATGGGGGTGGACGAGATTGCCGTCAACGCGATCACCCGGGATGGGACGAACAAGAAGGGCTCGACCTTTTACACCTGGAGCGGAAGCGAACTGAGCACCGTGCTGGAGTGCCTGGATTTATGCAAGAAGGCGGGGTTGACGCTTCCGGTGGACATGAGCGATCCGGACCGGTTCCCGAAAGCCTACTGGGGCACGCGTTTCAAGTACGACATCTCTGTGGCCGGAGGCTACGCTTTTTACATCGGCGATGTCAGCGGGCCCAATCGCGAGCGACTGAAGGATCTGGAGCGAAAGCGGCCGGATAATCAGGGGCCGGAATTGCGCCAGACGCCGGAAGCGATCCCCAACAACCCGTCGCGTGTGCTGAGCGCGTGGGCGGGGATCCTGGAAACCGGCCGCGAGAACGCCGATTTCAGGCTGCGCCGCGCAGTCGGGATACGGGTGGGCGCCGGTTACGGACACGCCCACAACGATCCCCTGGACCTGCAGATCTGGGCGCGCGGCGTTCCCATGTGCGGGGATGGGGGGGCCCGATCCGGTTACGCCTCCCCCGACACGTCCTGGCTGGGCAACCACAATACGGTGCTCTCCGATTTGCCTGCGGGGGGACAACAATGGATTTCGTCCTTTGCTCCCCTGGAAGGCGCGCAGTATCTGAAAGCGTCGCTTACATGCGCCGGCCTGTACGAACGGCAGATTGCGCTCGTGGATGCGGATGCGACCAACAGCTATGTGGTGGACGTTTTCCGGATCAAGGGCGGAACCGCGCCCTCCTACGCCTTTCACGGCATGCCCGCCGACCGGTTCGATGTCAACGCCACGGACAAACACAAGGCGGAACTGGACCGGTTCCTGCCCGAGGCGAGCAAGTGGAGCGGAACGTGTCCGGCAACGCTGGAGGCAACCTGGCGCATGAGGCGCGACCCGGAACTGGTAACCTGGACCAACAAGGCCGGCGAAAAGGGGGCGTTGAGCGTGCCCGGCGCCGAGCGCATGGCCATGGGCGCGGACTTTAACGAGCAGGAGCCGCGCAAATTTGTCCGCCTGCATCTCCCGGGCCGTTCCGGCGACGAAGCCGGCGGCGCCCGGGCACTCTGTATGCAGGGCTCGCCGTATACGACTGAAAATCTGTATGTCAAACCCCGGGACTGGAAAGGGGAGACGGTCTTTGTGGCCGTCTTCGAGCCTTTTGCCGGCGAGGGGTTCGTCAAGACGGTTCGTCTTCTCACGTTGGCCGGCTCGCTCACGAACGCAGCCGCGCCGGTAACCGTCGAGGTAACGCTCCGGAACGGCCGACGCGATGTCATTTACCTGGCGCCCCGCGACAGCGCCGCGACCTCGATCGAAGGCATGACCTTCCAGGGAGAGTTTGCCTTTGCCTCCTTCAACGGCCAGGGAGTTCGCCATGCCGCCCTGGCCGGTGGAACTCGGGTGGACGTGTCGGGTTTGGTCATCACTACCGAACACCCGGCGTATGAAGGCATCATCGAATCCATCGATTACGACACGCGAACGGGGGAACTCACTCAACCGTTGCCCGCGGAGGCGTCCAATGCCGTGATCGAGGTCGGTTGTCCGGCCTATCCGACAAGCTTCACGCTGAGCAAGGCGGCGGGTAAAAAAGTCGCATTCTTGAAGGGCATGGATTTCGCCATGTCGCGCGTGGTGGAGTTTACGACCAACGGGCAGCCGGTCTTGCAGAGCGCCATCACGGTGATTCCGGGAATGACGGTGACGGACGACGGCTGCAAAACCTTCTGGCGCTTTGCGTCGGATGCCGGCGCCGGGAACCTGGCGCTGGTGGGCGGTCCCGCGCCCGGAGACTCGCTTAAACCGGGCGACGCGCTGCGGGTGTGGGAGATCGGGCCGGGCGATCCGTATCGCCTGCCTGTGCAGGTCAATGTGATGCGTCAGGAGAACGGACGATATCGGACCGCAGCGAATGCGCCCGTGAACGTCAAAACGGGAGACTAGGATGAAACGCTTTGGTCCTCCCTTGAGCAAGTTCCCGTTGAATTGTCACAGTTGAATTCGTCAGCGTCACCTGAGCAAGTGGCTTGGACAATCCACGAAGAGCGGACGCGTAAGGGGTCCAGGACCGAGATCGTGGCGCTGCTGCAATCCCAGGCGGCCTTGAAGGTCTGCTTCTGGCCGAACGGTCGTCCCGTGTCAGGGAGAGGATATACCCAGTTCCGGGCGGGTGTCGCTGATCGAGCAGCCGGCCCGTAAGCGCTACGTCGTGCACCTGACCCACCAGGCCGTGGTCTTTGACTATTGAGGGGCGAAGAGGGTATACTCGTGGGGTGATCCTCAGGTCCGGCAAAAATTGCGAAATCAAGGATGCACAGGGTGGACTATCCAAGACTCGACG
>CAYOIT010000307.1:0-4519 GCA_964404035.1 uncultured Verrucomicrobiota bacterium
CCCATGGAGATCCGGCCGGACACGTGGGACGGCGTCCCTGAGGTGACGGCGGGCGTTGAACGCAAGTTCACGGTGCGAATCCTTTACGAAACGGCCGATCGGCGGAATCTCACCTCCGAGCCCTACACCCTGATCTTTCGCATCGAACAGTGAACCACGAAAGGATGGAGCCATGAGAGCCAGATGGGTGCGGATTCTTAATGCAGCCGCCGTTGCGTGCCTGGCGGCGGCGACGTCAAGGGGTGATGTCCTGGAGATGAAAGACGGCCGGGTGCTCACAGGGAAGTATGTCGGCGGTACTGCCGGCACGATCCGTTTTGATGCCGGCGGCGTGCAGGTGATTGAAACCAGCCAGGCCCTGGCGCTCACCTTTAGCGCCGTGGCGGAGCCTGCTCCGGCGGCCGCGCCCGCGCCCGCCGCCGCTCCCGCTGCTCCGGCGGCGGCAGCAAGTCCCGCTTCGGACGCTGCGCCTGGCGGCGTGGCGGTCCCCGCCGGAACCGTGATGCTGGTGCGGATGCTGGATGGCGCGTCATCGCGCGATCCGCAGGGCAAACGATTCGCCACGGTGCTGGAGACGGATCTGGTCGTGAACAACGTCATGGTTGCCAAGGCGGGCACCAAGGTGTACGGCCGTGTCCAGGAGGCCGCACAGGCCGGCCGAATGGCTGGAAAGAGCGTGTTGGACCTGCGCCTGTGCGAGCTGACGGTCGGCGGCACCCTTGTTCCGATCGTGACCGGTCCCTATGCGCAAGCCGGTTCCCGTTCGATCGGCAAGACCGTCAAGGGCGCCGCCGCAGGAGCCGCCGTTGGCGCGCTCGTTGACGGTGGCAGCGGCGCGGGTAAGGGCGCTGCTATTGGCGCACTCGCCTCTGGGTTGAAGAAGGGCGAGGTGGTTGCCGTGCCGCCCGGCACGTTGCTGGAGTTTGAAATCAAGAACGCTGTCACCATCCCCGCACGCTAACGTCTAATTGGGAGGAGCCCACCATGAAGCCCACATCCAACGGTTCGTTGCGAATAGCCGCCGGTCTCGTCATCGTCGGCATAATGTCGGCTTTGCCTGCTCCGCGAGCGGCCGCGCAGAGCCCCCTGGACGACATCGCCGTCGGCCGGGACCTGATCAAGATTGAGCGCACGGCCGCCGTCGCCGAAGCCATGCAGTTGACCGAGGAGGAGGGCAAGGTGTTCTGGCCGCTCTATCGCGAGTACCGCGACGTCATCGAAGGCATCAATGACCGCCTGCTGGTGCTCGTGCTGGAGTATGCCGACGTTTACCCGAATGTTGCTGAAGACCGGGCCTGGCAGATGCTCAAGAAATACAACGCGCTCGAGGAGGATCGCCTGGAGGCGAGGGCAAAGTTCGTCAAGAAGGTGGCCAAGAAGCTCACGGCCTCGAAGGCCCTGCGGCTGGCCCAGGTGGAAAATCGGCTGGATCTGGTGATCCGCATGCAAATGGCCGGCGCCATCCCGCTGGTGCCCGCGCAAGCGAAGTAAGGAGCAGGGAATGCGATGTCACGCGAAACGTCGCGGCCCGTGGGGCCGGATCCTTGCGGGGATGCTCCTTCTGGGCGCCGGACCGGCTCGCGCCGAGGATGAAGTGATTACCATCGGCGCCGGCAACGTGGTGGGCGTGTATTACGCCGCCAGCAGCGCCATAGCGAAGATCGTCAACAAGAAGCGCGGGGAGTATCACCAATGGGTGGTCACGGTGGCCTCCCAGGGGGCGATTGAGAACATCAACAGCGTCCTCCGCGGGACGAACGATTTTGGCCTGGCGCAGCTGAACATGCTCGACCGGGCCCTGCGCGGGCAGGAACCGTGGAGCGCGCTGCCGCGGACGAATCTGCAGGCGGTCCTGGGCCTCTATACCGAGGCCCTGACCATCGTGGCCGCCGGGGATGCGGGGATCGAGAGCCTGGCCGACCTGAAAGGGAAGCGGGTCAATGTTGGCGCCCCGGGATCCAGCGACGAGTTCTATTCCCGTCCGATTCTGGCGGAGGCGGGTCTCCGGATGGAGGACATGACGTTCAGCGAGGAGCCCTCTTTCAAAGCCGCTGATCTTCTGGAAGAGGGAAAGATCGACGCTTACTTCTACACGGACGGGCACCCTGACCTGTCTGTGAGGGAGGCCACCTCCGGCAAGCACGAGGCGCGTATACTGCCGCTCGATCAGGCCCTCATTGAGCGGTGCCGGGCCCGCAATCCGCTCCTGCGGTCCGTCGCGATCCAAACCGGCTATTATCCCGGGCTGAAGGATCGGAGCGCCATCCCCACGCTCGGGGTCCAGGTGGTGCTCTTCACGCATGAAGGGATGGACGAAGAGACGGTGTATCGCCTGGTCAAAGAGGTCATGACCCATCTGGATCTCTTCTGTCGTCAGCAGCCGGCCCTGGTCGGGTTGACGGCGCGCGAGATGGCCGCGGTGCCGGCTATTCCGCTTCACCCGGGCGCCCTGCGTTACTTCCGCGAATCGGGGCTTTTGCCGGAACAGAAGTGACCGGAAAGGGAACCATGAGCCATCGACCGATTGTGCTGCCGATCCTGTGCTGGATGCTGCTGGCCTCGCCCCGGAGTGGCGAGGCTGAGAACGCCTACTTCTTTCCCTTCGTGAACCCCTATGAGGCGACCGTGCTGCCGCTTCCGGACGCCTATCAGGTCAAGCTGCCGGACAGCGTGCCCCTCAAGGAGTTCTCGCTGAAGGTCTTTCCCGATCGCAAGATTCCTGATGTCTTCTGGTATCAAAAGGGGCTCATCTGTTCGCTGGCCTATCAGGACCACAAAGCGCCGCTTCTCTTCATTATTGCGGGAACGGGAGCGCACTATCGGTCGCCCAACACGATCGATCTGCAGAAGGCCTTCTATCAGGCTGGGTTTCACGTGATCTGCATCACCTCCCCGACCCATATGAACTTCGTGGTCAACGCGACCAGCGGGATGCCGGGGAACACGCCGGAGGATGCCAAGGATCTCTACCGGGTCATGGAGATGGCGGCGGACTATGCCCGCAAACGCGCGGATATTTCCTGGTATGCCCTGACCGGGTACAGCCTCGGCGGGATCGAATCCGCCTTCGTGGCCAAGCTGGACGAGGAGCGCAAGGTCTTCAACTTTTCCCGGGTGATGCTCATCAATCCGCCCTGCAACGTGTTCAACTCGATTAGCAGGCTGGACCGGATGTTCAGGGAAAATATCCCGGGCGGAGAGGAGAACTTTGCCGCGTGGTTCAGGGACGTGCTGGACAAACTGGCCGAGCGAGCCAAGGGGTTCGAGAAGGTGGAGCTGACAGGCGAGTTTATCTACAAGTTGTATCGGTACTATCCTCCGCGAGAGGACAAGCTGGCGCTCCTGGTCGGGACGGCGTTTCGTATGGATTCGGGCAACATGGCCTTTACCGTTGATGTGATGAACGGGGGCGGCTACATCGTGCCGAAGAACGTCCGGCTGACTAGCTCTACCTCCCTGACCGGCTACGCCATGACCTCCTACCACACGAGTTTCGTCGACTATTTCAACGAGTTGATGTTTCCGTTCTACCAGGGCCGGGAGGCGGGGATTTCCAAGGAGGCCCTGATTCAGCGAACAAGCCTGCGCGCCATCGAGGCGTATCTAAAGAACAGTCCGAAGATCGGCCTGATGCACAACGAGGACGACATCATCATGGAGCCCGGCGAAGTGGAGTACCTCCAGAGCCTGTTTGGCGCCCGGGCCCGCGTCTTCCCAACAGGCGGCCACTGCGGGAACATGCTTCATCCTGATGCGATACGGTTTATGACGAGTTTCCTCACCGGAAAGGAGCTTGGCCAGTGAGACTCAACAAATTCCAGATCGCGATGAAGGCTGTCCCGCTTGCCGCGCTCACGGTCCTGACGGGTTGCAGCACGATGCCCGTCGTAGTGGGGCCCGCGGTCCAGCCCCCCCTGCGGGAGTACAAGGCGCCGGAAGGGGCGAAGCCCCTGCTCGTGGTCGCTGACCCGCTTGAGGGATTCAATCGCGGGACGTATCGGTTCAACTACTACTTCGACAAGTATCTGTTCCTCCCTGTCGTCCGGTCGTATGAGTTCGTTCTGCCTGACTATGTGGAAGACCGTGTCTCGTCGTTTGTTGGCAACATCGGGGAATTCGGCAACTGCTACAACAACCTGCTGCAGGGCAAGTTCAAGTCAGCGGGAATCACCGTGGGCCGCTTCGTCGGCAACACCACGGTCGGGGTTGTGGGGCTCTGGGATCCGGCTACCCGCTGGGGGTGGAGGCGGCAGAAGGAGGACCTGGGGCAGAC
This sequence comes from uncultured Verrucomicrobiota bacterium, assembly GCA_964404035.1. GTDB lineage: Bacteria > Verrucomicrobiota > Kiritimatiellia > CAIKKV01 > CAITUY01 > CAMBRF01. The sequence continues at coordinate 4,274 of CAYOIT010000307.1, forward strand.
GCTGGGCCGGTATGGGGTGGGGAACGGGAGCTACCTTGTGCTGCCGGTGATGGGGCCGTGCAACGCCCGCGACACGGTCGGCCTGGTCGGCGATACGGCGGCTTTCAACGCGGGGCCGGCGGCCGTCGTGGATGACGACACTGTGGTCATGGCGTACGCCGGCGTGAGCGGCGTGGACCAGCGGCACCGGATTCCCTTCCGCTACCAGCAGACCGGCTCGCCGTTCGAGTACGAGCTGGTCCGGAT
>CAYOIT010000308.1:0-4495 GCA_964404035.1 uncultured Verrucomicrobiota bacterium
GGCGGGCGCTGTTTCGGCCACAGATTCGGGTCGTTGCCCGGCAGCAGGTCGTCCGCCAACTCACCCAGGCTCTGGTACAGCGGCCACTCGCGGAACACTTCGCGGGCAATTCGGAAGGCGACCGCGTTGGCCGGCGTGTAGACGAGATTTAGATAATTCCCGGACCCGAATGGCGGCCCCTCGGCGGCCATGAAGAGCGGCTGATAGCACCATTGCCCGGACATCTGCGCGCCGACTTCCCGCATCTTCAACGCCATGGCTGGAAACAGGATGCCCGACAGGCAGCAGGGATCGCATTCGTACACGGCCTTGGGCTTATCCATGAGCGGGCCCCGCAACACGGACATGTCCATCTCGGCCAGCGGCAGGATCCGGTTCTGCGAGAACAGGACGGGGCTCTCGCTGGTCACCCGCGTGTAGCAGTTGAAGGTGATGCCGTCGTACCCCTCGATCGTGGCGAGCAGGTCGGCCAGGCCGGGGATGTGCCACTCGCCGAAATAGGGATAGAAGATCGGCCCCGGATAGCCGGCGTCGTGAATCGCCCCTCCCAGGCGGCGGATGTACTCCGCGATCATGTCCCGGGTGAAGGAGCGGTAGTTCGAACTATCGGGCCGCTTGCCACGCTCCTCGCACCAGCGGCTCCACTTTTCGTACAGATAGACCGCCTCTTCCTGATGGATGGCAAACGTGTCCTTCTGAACGGTCGGCGGAAAACCGCCGCGAGCCAGGTTTAATTTATTGAGGGACACGTATTCGGGTTCGTTCCGGATCTCGATCGCGGCGATCAGCGGGTCCTCGGCCCAGGTGAGGCCACGATACGGATTGTGGTGGGCGAGTAACTGGCGCAGATAGCGGTCTTGGGCCGTCAGCGCGTCATCGTGATAGAGAAGCCCGGGATCGCTGAACCGGTTGCGGAAACCGCCATTCTTGTTCAGCACGCGCGTCCCCTGCCACCAGGAGATGGGGCAGAGGAAGAAGCGCATCCCGTGCCGGTCGCACAGGTGCAGCGTATAGTCGAGGAGATCAAGATGGTCGTTCTCGATCAGATCGCCTTCGGGCGTGGTGATATCGTCATCGATGAGGTGGATGCGGCAGACGTCCACGCCGATGCGCTTGAGGTGCTCAAAATCCCTTTCCGTCTCCTGCCTGGGGTCGAGGCCGAGTTCGCGGCAGCGAGCATAGATGGCGTAGTGCGCCGCATAGTAACCCGTGCCCCAGAGGGACACCTCCTGCCCGTCGGCATACACCAGGCGGCCGTTCTTGACCTCAATCCGATCCACAAGCGACTCCTTCCACCCTTCCGGCGGGCACGATCGTACAGTAGCGCATTGAAATACCCCCTAGCGTTTGAACACTTCGATCGTCTTTACCATTCCCAGCTGACTCCACCCTTCAAGATCCGCCCAGACCGTCATCCGCAGGCGACTGGCCTTGACCGGAGCGAACTCGTGGATCGAGACCTCCGCATCGTTGTCCTGGCGATCCTCGATCAGGCGGTAGCGCTCCCCGTCCCAGTACTCCAGGCTGTACCAGCGCCGGAACATCCGCCGGTCGCTCCAGACGATGCGCACAGCGTCAAACGTGCGCGACTCCTTGTCCCACACGATCTCGAACTGGCGCTGCTTGGCGTTGTTGCCGGTGCCGGGAAAGCCGATCAGGGTCGCCCCCTTATCCTTGGCCGCCACATTCTCCTTGCCCTGCACGTTCGCGTCAAACGCCTCAAGGCGCTGACGCTGCTGGTCATAGGCCTTGACGGCCTCGATGAACGGCGCGTTGATCGCCTGACTCATGGCGGCGGTGGCCTTCTCGCTCAGCGCCGTTTCGCGGAACTCGATCAGGCTCCAGGCCCCCAGGTTATATTGATGGAAGTGGTAGCGCGGCAGATCCGACCAGGAGGAAAACTTCTCGCCAACGTCCCACCCTTGATTCGCCACGCGAACTAAGTTCGCGGGCCAGCAAACGCCGTCCCTGGGTGGCGCCGAGGCGAGCATGTCCAGCGGGAAGCGCACTTCCATCGTCCAACCGTCGGCGGTGTAAGCCGTCTTGCAGAGGAACTCGGCGTTCGTCAGCACCTCGTGCGAGTTGACCCCCCGGATCTTGACCGGCCCCCAGGCATATCCCGCGGAACTCACCATCGCCTGGCGGTAGTAGGGCGGTGCCTCGGGTGCGAAGAACATCTCCACGACGTCCCGGTATTCGAACTTCGTATCCTTGGCGTCCGCCGCCTTGACCTTCTCGATGGCCGGGTCCAGACAAGTCATCCCCAGGTAGAGGTAGTTGGTGTCCCACCCCATGCGGAAGCGGGTAGGATCCTGCAGCGCAAAGCGGCCCGGCCGCTCGGCGCTGACCCGCGTGGCAGCGATGCGGAAGCCCGCGAACTCCGGCGCGGTCTGCCAGACGGCGTCGTCCAGCTTGCCATCGATCACCGGCGGTTCCTTGAACGTGTGGCAGGGGTACGGCCGATCCGTCTTCGTCTTCCATTGACCGTGGACGGCCGTCCACTCCGTATCGACGCGGGCCTGAGCGACACGCTCCTTCTCGTACCACCGGCGGGCCTTCCGGTCCGCCTCGTCCAGCAGGCGGCGGAGTTCGACAATCGTGTCCGCCCCGATCAGGCGCGGGTCTGGAGCGCTCGTGTCGATGTTCTGCTCGATCGCGATCCGCTCCAGTGTCTCGTACCACTTGAGCATCGGCTCCCATGCTTCGCCGTAGTAGCCGCGAAAGAAGTCCTGCAGGATGGTCCCGGCCTTCTCGTCCGGGCGCCAGGTGGTGCGCGCGAAGGCGTAGAAGCCCCAGGGCCAGTGGTTCTGCGGGCCATAGAGTTGCGTGCTGACCTGGCGGATCCCGACATCCTTGTAGAACTTATTCTGACTGGCGAGAGCGCGGACATTCGGCACGACCAGGTTCTTCTCCCCGGCCGGATAGCCGAACGTGGTGTCGGAATAGATCAGCACATAGCTCCAGATGCCGAGCGAGTTGCACTTCGGGCCCCACGCCTTGATGTTATCGCGGTAATAGGCGTTCTGGGGAGCGTCCACCGGCAGGGGCACCCACCAGGGGCAGATATCCACCAGCGTATTGTCCGGGAGCTTCTCGATGGCTTTCGGCGGGCGTTCGTGGTTCGCGTAGGCGAGCGTCTTCAGGAAGAGTTCCGGATGGTTGGTCTTCATCCGTTCCGCAAGCGCGTTGATCAGGAAGAAGTGACGATTCGAGTAATTCCAAGTGCCGCAGGATTCCGCGGCGCCTTCCGGTTCCGCCCGCTCCGGCTTGCCGAACCGCTTCTCGCAATTTTGGCATTCGCAGAAGCAGGGCGAATCGTTGGGGTGGACACTGAAGCCCTGCAGCGGCGGCAGCTTCTTCTCGATCCGTTCTTTGACGGTGTCCTCCATCTTCTGAAGAATGAACTCAATGACTTCCGGATTTGACAGGCATGGCACCTTGCTCCAGCCATTCTTGTAGGGGCCCAGCCACCAGTCGGGATGCGCCTTCTCCTGTCCGTCGAACAACGCGCCCATGGTGTGCGCCCAGCCAAAACCGCAGTTGAAGCGCGGGACTGTGCCGAGCGGCATCCCGTTCGCCATGCCCATCGACATGTTGTAGCGGTGCCTGACCTGGAAGAGGTTGAACTGCTGGTCGGACATCCCGACGACTCCCGGCCAGATCAGGCCGCGCGTGCTGAAGGGCGGATGGTAGGCGATCGGAAGCACCGAGAGATCCAGTTTCTTCCTGGCCGGCACCCAGTCTCCGTTTGGATCGGCGAAGAGCCAGCGCACGCCCTGCGCTTCAAGAAACTCATAGACACCGTACAGAACCGCGCGCGCGGTCTGACCTGAAACAACGATCTCGTCGCCTTCCTTCTTGATCGACACATCGTCGAGATGGGCGGGATCCGGCTCGGGACTTGGCACCTGCTCCGGCGGTGGTGTGACAAGACGGAATCGTAGGCCACTTGTGGCTTTCGCCTCTTCCGAAGCAAGGACCGCCACCGGGGTGTCGGTCAGCTCCATCAGATAGTACTGCAGCTCCTCGGCCGCCAGCCTCATCAGGCTGAGCGGGGCCGCCTTTCCATCCTTGGTCTTGAGGAAGTCGCCGTCCAGGACGACGTTGATGCTTTTCCCGTCGCCGGGGCTTTTTGTCGCGGCATGGATGTCCATCTCGGCAATCGCCCATGGCAGGCCGGCGCCGTCCGCTCCGATCTCGATTTTCACGTAACGCCCCTTCTCGGGCGGGAAACGGAACAGCGATTCCGGTTCCAGATCCGAGGTCTTGCGGGCGACAAGGCGCAACGCGTCCGGCGTCTCTCCGACATAAATATTGAGCGAACGCGGGGCCTTGGACAACTCCTGCCCCGCATTCAGATAAACGCGATACACCGATACACTACGACGCAAGTCGATCGTGACGGAGGTGCCTGGCACCTGCGGACATCCGCTCTCCCAGTACGAGCCGAGGTCGTTGTCCACGGCCTTCGTCATGTCCGCGGCGTTCGCGCCCG
>CAYOIT010000309.1:0-4439 GCA_964404035.1 uncultured Verrucomicrobiota bacterium
TCCCGAGGCGCGCAGTGAAACTGGATGCTAGTTTTTGGCAAGGTTTTTTCCTCCTCCAGCCCCTTTCCGAATGTTATTATGAATATCGGTGTGTGATGGGCGAATGGCAACCGGGCTTCGAGTATAGCCAAAAAAGGAACACGACGATGAAGATGATGCACAAGTTCGGAATGCTGGCGATCGCGGCGGCAATGCTGGCTGGCGGCAGCGCCACGGGCCAGTCGCCGACCAACTACTGGGTCGGCAGCGTCAATAGTGACTTCAACACCGGCGGCAACTGGAGCGAGGGCATAGCCCCGGCCAGTTCGCAATTCGTGGTGTTCACCAACGTCAACTCAGCCACCCCCGTGCAACTTAGCGCAAACGCCTTGAGCTGGCAGTTGCAGATAATCAATAACCCGCTGCTCACGTTCGACCTGAATGGCCATAGCTGGACGAATAATAAGACGGTGCATAATGGTTTTACCGTCATGATCACCAACGGCTCGCCCGGGGTGCTCACGTTCTCCAGTTCCGCCGCCGGTGGCGGCACCATGACGGTTTATAACAGCGGGAACGGGGCTAATTCGACCATCATCGGTAAGAACGACAAGACCACCATCCGGGTGGATAACTCCCTTGGGTATCCGGTGGTTGTCAAGATGAGCGGATCCTACCCGAATTACACTCCATGGTTTGGTGGAATTTTCGGCACCATCGTCGTCAGCGGGCTCGGTTCGGAGTTCAGGGTGACACCGGTCTATTACGAACCAGCGAATCCCGGTAACGATTACAACCTCGCTGGCAATCTCATCGTTACCAATCAGGGGCGGTTCACCGTCGATGGCCCTTTCACGCTGGGCAAAGGGGCGGTTAGCACCGTAACGGCGCTGTTCGATCAGGCCTTCCTGAAAACCGGCGTAAGCGATACGTATGATAGAATTGGCGGGCCTTATAGTTACAATGCCGTCCTGATTTTGACCAACAGCAGCAGTTGGACGAGCACGGCCACGCGCGTGCAGATCGGCGGCAACTGGAATCTCGCGGCCGACAACTTTGGCGGCAAGTTCCTCATGGATCATTCAACGTTCACCGGCAAACGACTGCTGCTCGGCGCCAATGATTACGCCGTCAAGAACAGCCCTGGCTGGGTCCAGATCGCCAACGGGTCAACAGCGACCCTGACCAACGGATTGCTGATCACCGCCATCAACTACCTTACAGCCACGAATACGTTTATTCTCAGCGGCAGCACGCTTAACATGGGGGCGGGTGCGGTCAGCGGCGTTGTGACCAATCTCGGGATTATGCGCTTGGATGGCACGATCAATGGCCTGGGCACAGGCCGCGCGCTTGTGTACAACCAGGGTGTTTTCTCGGTTGCCAGCCGCGGCACGCTTGGGAATTTGGCGCTCAGCAACGCCAACCTGACCAATACCGCCGCCGGCACGATCTACTTTGACTTCAGCGCCACCACCAACGACCAGATCGCCATCGGCAGCGGCGGTGCGGCCACGGTCGGCGGCACCGTGAACTTCGCGCTGATGGCCGGCTTCACGCCCACCAAGCTCATGGACAAGAACTGGGACTTCATCCGGGCCGACAGCATCGACTATACGGCCACGGACAACATGACCGCCCTGATGACCGCGCAAGGCATGACGGTGGGCGTAGACTACAATTTCGGGATTGTGACCGATGGGGCCGTCCAGGCGCTGCGGCTGAGAATCTTCGGCTCAGGCGACGTCAATCCGCCGGCTTGGCTCTCCCCGGGAGTGTCGAATGTCACCGCCTCAACCGCCTTGGGATATGCGACCCTGGCGGGTTCCCTCGCAGACGCTTACCTGTTCTGGGACACGTCGGACAAAGGGACCAATTCGCCTACGGCATGGGGCACCACCAATTTCATCGGCGCCAATGTGAGCCCCGGAGTGATCTCGGGCGTGAGCATCTCGGGCCTGGCCGGCGCGTCGAGTTATTATTACCGGTTCTACGGCACCAATACGTCGAGCGGGTTGACCGCGTGGTCCACAGGGGGCACGTTCATCACGGGTGAGATCACGGTCACGGCGACCGTGGCATCGGTGTCGGAAATCGGGCCCGGGAGCGCTCAGTTTACGGTGTACCGGCCTCTGACCGCCACTAACGCTGCCCTGACTGTGGCTTACTCGGTGGCAGGAAGCGCCACGCCCAATGTCGACTACACGGCGCTGAGCGGGAGCGTGACGATACCAGCCGGACTTGGCGCCGCCACGATCGCTGTAACGCCGATGGCCGATCTTCTGGGCGATGGCAACGAGACGGTGATCCTGACGATCCTGCCGGGCGGGTATGTCGTCGGGTCCGCGAGTAATGCCACCGTGACCATTATCGACAGGCCCCCGTGGACCGCCTGGATCAACGCCGCTGGAGGGACCTATGCGACGTCCGGCAATTGGGATCCCGCAGGTCCGCCTTTGGCCACGGACACGGCCATGTTCGGGACCGCCGGCGTCTACACCGTCACATTCGACACGGCGCCCACAACCACCGGTTTGGTCGTCAATGCCGGAACAGTGACGTTTGACCTGAACGGCAACATTTACAAAGCCGGCACAGGCAACGGCATTCTGGTGAGCAACGCCACCCTGATCGTCTCGAGCACGGGCGGCGGAGGAACCTTGAACCCCTTCAATCCGACCTATGGAGGCTCTTTGCTGACGGTCAAAAACGGATCCACGCTGCGGGTCCAGAATGGCACCGCAGTGACCTTGAGCAGTTACGGAACGTCCATGCGGTTTGCCCTCAGTGCTGACTCAGCCCTGATCGTAGATGGAATTGGCAGCACGTTTACGGACAGTGTCGGTTGGGGCGGGAATGCATTGGGCACCGTAATTGTCACCAATGGCGGCAGCGCCACGATCAACGGGGTCGGAGGGAGCGGGATGCAGTATGTGGCGGACGGCGCCGGTTCCGTTTTGACTGTCAACCGCGATAACGGCAATGGCAACAGCTTGTTCATGATCAACGGCGGATCGACAACGGCAAAGAATGGCGGCCGGCTCAACACGGATGCCAGGTCTAATTTTGCGTCAATCTGGGCCTTCAACAATTGCAGCCTGACCATTGGCAACGGCGTCGGGATGTCGACCGGGACAGTCGGCAACCTCCAGCTTAACGATCTCACCGGAACCTATGGCGGAGCCGGCCAGGCCACGGTTAACGCGGGCGGCGTCCTGCGCGCCCTTGGGCAGACTACCATTGGCGGCAAGACCTTCAGCATCGAGGTCGGCAAGTGGGGAACTGCCGGCGCCATCATGACCTTGAACGGCGGTACGGTTGAGATCTGCGTCAACAGCGCCCTGCGGGTGGATAAGGCCTCCGTCCCCGCCGGCGCCGCCGGCACCGGCGCCGGATTGTTGCGCGGGGCGGGCACGATCAGCCGCGCCACGGCCGGCGTGAACTTCGCGATCCTCAGCGAAAGCCTGATCCGTGTTGGCGACACCACCGCCACCCCCGCCATCGGCACGCTGGCGGTCAACAACGGCAACCTGACCAACACGGCCAACGGCACGATCTACTTCGATTTCAGCGCCACCGCGGGCGACCAGATCGCCATCAGCGGCGGCACGGCCACGATTGCCGGCGCGCTGACCTTCACCAACGCCCCCGGCTTCACGCCGGTCAAGGGGATGGGCAAGAACTGGGACTTTGTCCGCGCCGACAGCATTACATACTCTGCCACGGACAACATGGCGGCCCTGATGACCTCCAAGGGGCTGGCCGGCGCGGACTACACCTTCGGCGTTGTGACCGATGGAGCGGTCCAGGCACTGCGGCTGAAGATCAACGGCCCATCCGGGACCGTGGTCTTCATCAAGTAGGAGAGCGCGGGCGCGCGTAAGCAGGGTAGGCCCTCACCTCCTCATTTTGACCCGTTGAAGGGCATGCTATATTCAAATATTCACGCGTGTTAGCGTTTCGAGCGGCAAACAGACAGGGAGACACCATGAAGTACCGTCGTTTGGGCAAGACCGGCGCAAAAGTGTCGGAAGTGGGTTTGGGCACCTGGCAGTTGGGTAATGCCGACTGGGGTGTGTTGTCGGACAAGGAGGCGCTGGCGATCCTGCATCGCGCCGTCGAGCGCGGCGTGAACCTGTTCGATACGGCCGACGTCTACGGCCTGGGAATCAGCGAGCGGATCATCGGCAAATTCCTCAAGGAGACGCGCGAGACGGTCTATGTCGCCACCAAACTCGCCCGCAAATTGTGGGTCGAGCAGCAGAGCTGGCCGGTCAAGTACACGTTGGCGCTGGCCCGCAAGTCCACCGAGGAATCGTTGAAGCGTCTTGGCGTGGACGCCCTTTTCCTGCAGCAGTGGCATTGCATCCCCACGGCCATGCTGCGCTCGGGCGAAGCGCTCGACCATCTCGAAACGCTCAAGACCAAGGGGCTGATCCAGAACTGGGGCGCCAGCGTGG
>CAYOIT010000310.1:0-4433 GCA_964404035.1 uncultured Verrucomicrobiota bacterium
AAGCATTCCGTTCAGGGCGACTTCAATTATGTGACGGAAGACGAAGTCGTGGCCCTGATGGGCGGATCGGGATCCGGCCGAGTGAGGAGATAAGGAGACCCTATGACCACACAGATTGAAACAAAAAGCATGGCGCTCTTCTGCGACTTCGAAAACGTCGCCCTGGGTGTTCGGGATGCGAATTATGCCCAGTTCGACATCAGGAAGGTGATCGAGCGACTGTTGCTCAAGGGCAATATCGTGGTCAAGAAGGCCTATTGCGACTGGGGCCGGTACAAAGACTTCAAGGCGGCGATGCATGAGGCCTCCTTCGAGTTGATCGAGATTCCGCATGTGAGGCAATCGGGCAAGAATTCGGCGGATATTCACATGGTGGTCGACGCACTCGACCTGTGTTACACGAAGGCCCATGTCGACACCTTTGTGATCATCAGCGGTGATTCGGATTTCTCCCCGCTGGTCAGCAAGCTCCGTGAGAATGACAAGATCGTCATCGGGGTGGGGGTGAAGAACTCGTCATCGGATCTGTTGATCGCCAACTGTGACGAGTTCATCTATTACGATGATCTGGTTCGCAGTCAGCCGCCCCGGGCTCAGCCTGCCAGGGCCGCGAGCCGCAAGCCTGTGCGAGGTGAGTCCGTCAAGCCCGCCACGGCAGCCTCCGCCGCAGCCGCCGCGGCCGCCGCCGCACCGACAGGGGACAAGAAACAGGAGGCGTGGGATTTGATTGTGTCCACCTACGAGGCACTGGTGGCCGAACGCGGTGAAGGCGAAACCATCTGGGGCTCCATGATCAAGCAGACCCTCAAACGCCGAAAACCCGGTTTCAGCGAGTCTTACTACGGCTTCCGATCCTTTGGCCAGTTGCTGGAGGAGGCGGAAGCGCGCGGCATCCTGACGATGGAACGCGATGAAAAATCAGGCGGCTTTATTATCAAAAGCTGCCATGCCCTTTGATGAGGAGCGAGTATGTCTGAATTCAAGAATGTGACGGTGGTCAAGAAGGCCAATGTATATTTCGACGGCAAGGTCACCAGCCGTACGGTGCTGTTTGCGGACGGATCCAAGAAGACGCTGGGGATCATGCTGCCGGGCGACTACGAGTTCAGCACCGGTGAGCGGGAGATCATGGAGATCCTGGCCGGGGAGCTGGAGGTGCTCCTGCCCGGCGCGAGCGGTTGGAAGACCGTGCGAGGCGGCGAGTCGTTCGAGGTTGCCGCGAAAGCCAAGTTCGCGCTGAAGGTCAAGTCGGTGACGGACTACTGCTGTTCGTACCTGCGTTGAACCCGGCTTCGATGATTCCACTCCCGAGCACGCGGTCCTGGTCGTAAAACACCACCGTTTGGCCGGGAGTGATGGACATCTGGGGTTCTGCGAAAACAACTTCTGCCGTGGACGGCTGGCCCGGCAACAGGCGCAAACTGGCTTCGGCTTCCTGGTGTTGCTGGCGGATCTTGGCCTGTATCGGCAGAGGCGTTTCCGGGCCGGCTGACAGCCCGATCCAGTTCAGGTCGGTGGCCACCAGGCCGTTCAGGAACAATTCATCGTGGGGTCCGACCACCACGGTATTGGAACAGGCGTCGATCCTGATCACATAAACCGGATCAGCCGTGCCGCCCAGCCCGAGGCCCTTGCGCTGGCCGACGGTGTAGTGGACAATCCCGCGGTGTTGCCCGAGCACCTTGCCCCGGGTATCCACCATCGGCCCGGGAAGCTGTTCACGGTCACCGAACAGAACGCCATAGTTCTTGCTCTCGATGAAATTCTGACTCTCCGGTTTGTCGGCCACATCGGCCCACCCGATTTCCCGGGCGATGGCCTTAACCTCGGGCTTGGTCAGCTGTCCGAGCGGAAAGCGAACCTGTCGCAACTGATCCTGTGACAGGCGGGAGAGGAAATAGGTCTGGTCTTTGGCCCGGTCCACCGCGCGCAGCAGGACCTGGCGGCCGGAGGCCGGATCCTGTTCCACGCGGGCGTAGTGGCCGGTGGCGAAGACGTCGAAAACGACGCCCTGGGCTCGGGCCCGGTCAAGGAGCAGGCCGAACTTCATGCTGCGATTGCACCGCACGCAGGGGTTCGGGGTTCGCCCCGCCGTATATTCACTCCGAAAGTAGTCGAGCACTTCGGAGGCGTACTCCGGGGCGAGCGACACGACATGATGCGGGATGCCAAGGCGTTCCGCCAGCGAACTGGCCGCCGCGATATCGCGCGCTTCGCCGGGGCCGTAACACCCTGACCGGCCCTCGTCCGCGAGCGGCAGAGTACCGTCCCAGATCTGCATGGTGAGGCCGATCACGCGGTATCCCTCGCGTTGAAGCAGGTACGCCGTGACGGAGGAATCGACGCCGCCACTCAGTCCGACCGCCGCGGTAATGTCCTTAGTATCTGTCATGGAAATGAGGGGGCCTATTATACGTGGGGATACGGCCTGTCGGCAATGACAAGCTGCGCCAGGCGGCAACGCCTCAGTCACCCGGTGGGCCGGACTCGGCGGGCAGCGTAGTGCCCGCCGTACTCCGCTGGAGCCAGCCCAACCCAGGCCAATCTTTCCGAGATGAGGCTCTCCCCGACTCCACCTGACGTGGCACGGGTTTCCAACCCGTCGCCCCGGCAGCCGGGGAAGCGCCGGAAGAGAAGAGGCTACGGGTTGGAAACCCGTGCCACGTCCGAAGTAGGCTGGGCGCTACGTCGCCCGGCATCGGCGGGCAGCGTAGTGCCCGCCGTACTGAGGAAGAGGCACGCAAAAACGTGTATGTTTTTTCCGGAAAGCGCTAAAATACCAAGGTATGAGAAGCAAACGGACCAACCTAGTTCGGAGCGGAAACATGAGGGGCGGCGGGGCTTGGTGCCGCCGAGGTACCCTTATCGTAGGGGTCTTGGCGGTCTTTTTCAGCCTCAATGGCCAGGCCCACGGGCTGGAAGTGCGATTAGTGGCGGACCTGTTGTCCGTGCATGCCAAGCAGGTCCCGTTACAGGAGATCCTGGGGAAGCTTCAGGAAGCCGGCATCAGGGTGCGCATGGATCCGCGCGTTAACCCTGTCGTCACCGCCGATTTTGACCGGAGGGATCTCCGGGGTGGCATCGAGGAACTCCTTGCCGATTGCGACTATGCGCTCTTTTCCTCGCTCATTGAGGGCCCGGCGGGATCCTTCCGGCGTATTTCGGAGATCAACGTCTATCTGCGCGGGGACCGGCGCGCGCTCAAACCCCTGCCGGGAGTGGACGAGAACCTGGTGCGGGCGCAGGCCCCCCTGCACAGCAATGTCATTGCCTGCGTGAAGAACGAAGTCCTGATCCGGCTGAAGAAAGACGTTTCGCAGGCCGCATTCCGGGCACTTCTGACGCGCATGGGCGGGACCGTGGTGGAGAGCCTGCCCCGCCTGGGCATCTACCGTATCCGGCTGGCGCCAGGTTCGAACCTGGTGGACATTTTGAACGCTTTGGCTGAAGATCCGCTGGTGGATCAGGCCGAGCCGAACCTGGTGTACCGCCCTGTCATCCCGAGCCGGGTGGAAGACGGCAAACCCACGGTGTCGCGCGGGACTTCGGTGCCCGCGAAAGGGGGGGCGGCGGTGGCCGTACTGGATACGGGCCTTCGATCGGACGCCGGTCTGGGGGATCGGGTGCTAGCCTCGCTGGATGCGCTGGCACCGGATCGGCCTTTGGGTGATGCAGCCGGGCATGGCACCCAGATGGCCTTGATTGCGGCAGGGCTGACGGTTCCTGACGGGGGTGAGGAAGCGGGCATCTCCCCGGGCATCTCCATCATCCCGATCCGCGCTTTTGACGACAACGGCTATGCCTCGGGATTCTCCCTCATGCAAAGCCTGTCGTTTGCGCTGGATCATGGCGCCCGGGTGATCAGCATGAGCTGGGGATCCGAAACGGACAGCGGGTTTCTTGACGATGCCATGTCGTATGCGGCAGGACGCGGAGCCGTGCTGGTCGCGGCCGCCGGGAACGAGCCGACGGGCCGCCCCATGTACCCGGCCGCCAATGACCATGTGATTGCCGTGGCAGCCTTGGCGCCGGATGGAAGCCTGTGGTCGCAGTCCAATTATGGGGATTTTGTTGAACTGGCGGCGCCATCCTTCGCCTCTTTCCCTGTGGGGTACAAGGGGCCGCCCGGTACCTATGCCGGCACGTCGGTGGCCACGGCGTTCACCGCCAACGCTTTGGCGCGCTATTTCACCCTGCACCCGGACGCCACCGCCGGACAGGCCGTTGAGGCACTGAAAGCGGCGCTGTCCAAGGACGCGTCCGGTGCCACTTCGGCACGTTCCGGAATGGGGCATCTCGATTCGCGTGCCCTGGCGGTGCTGCTCAATCCTTGAGGGCTGGCGGCGGTCATTCTGGCTTTTCCTGTGCCTGCGGACGCAAGGGATCGCGTCCCTCCAGAGGAATTCCGAACGAGACCTGCTTCTGAGGCCGAG
>CAYOIT010000311.1:0-4419 GCA_964404035.1 uncultured Verrucomicrobiota bacterium
AAGCTGCCTGTGCGGGACGACGACGACGATCCGTTGCAGTGCAGCATCGTGACTCCGCCGCAGCATGGCGAGGTAACCTGCTATGCACAAACGTTGGAGTACAAGTCGAAGGATACCTATCGTGGCCCGGATTCCTTTACCTTCAAGGCGTGGGATGCCGTCAAGGCGCCGGATGGGACGGTGCAGACGAACTATACCCGTGAGGCCACGGTTAATATCACGGTTGTGCCGAGGTAGTTGTTAACTCGCTGACTCCTGAGGGAATGGGCGGTTGGCACCGGGCGCTATTGCATCGGGTTCTCCGGCGACACCTGGTCGGTCTGGGACTCGCTGGCGTTTCAGCCCTACTTCACGGCCACGGCGGCGAACGTGTTGTATGGCTACTGGAGCCATGATATCGGCGGCCACTTCTGGCTTTCGCTAGTATTTTTGGGCATGCCACGAGTTGGACGAATCTATCAGCGTGCGCTGTGTTATCACGTGATGAGTCGCGGGGTCAACCGTAGCCCGATCTTTTCTGACGATAATGATAGCTAGAACGTCCCCGTCCCCGCATCGCGAGGAGTTAGTACGCGCCCATCATTTCGCGGGGAGGAAACGAATGACTTTCAGGGGCGATGCGCCGTTTCTGAAATCCAGCGTCAACCCATTTTCACGCAGATTGCGGCCCGTGAAGGCACCCAGTTGCTCGTCGGAGACCAACTCCTCTGCCACCCACTCGCCGTCAGGCATGGCCGCGATCTTCTGGCCGGCGTAGGTGCCGGGCTTGTCTTCGCACAGAACGGCATACCAGCGCCCGAGTTCCTCGTTGACGCCCACCAGCATCCCCGGCACCGGGTTCTCCTCTTTCGTCTTGCTCACGCACGCCCAGGCGCAGGCGCGTGGCATCAGATCCTTCAGCAGTAAGGGATGGTAGTCGGGAATTCCCCAGAACACGAGCACTTCTCCCTTGCCGACAGCGTGCTGCGACAGCGCCACGCCCCCGCCGGCGTCGAACCGCGCGAGCGCTCTGCCGCAGGCTTGCGTATTGTCGCGGTAGTAGCCGAAGTAGCCGGTTTCCTGCATGTACGCATAAGGCCCGACGCAATGCTCAGCGGCATTGGTCCTGGCGGCATTGTATTGCCTGAGATTGGCGGGCATGAAGAACTTCACCCGTTCGCCCTTGGCGAAAAATGGATTGTCCTCAGTCACCGCGGCCTGGATGCTGTCCCCCTCCTGCACGAACTCGCCGGCCGGAGGCGAAATGCCGAACTTCCGCAGCAGCACGTAGGCTTGTGAATCCGCCTCGGGGCAGTAGCGACCGGTGTTGGCCGAGATGATCGTGCGGCCGCCGCCGCGCACGTACGCATCCAGCCACTCGATAGTGGCGCGGCTCATGACTTCGTCGAGCAGATTCGGCAGCACCAGCTTATATTCGGCGGTGCGCGTCGGGTCGAGGGGCTCGTAGTCCAGCCCCGCACGGTTCATCAACTGGAACCATTTTCCCGTGTCCTCCATGTGGACCAGGAATGAGTGGCGGTGTTTGCAGTAAAGCGTGGTGGGATCCTGAAGCGCGGCCACCGCCGGCCTGCCTGCGGGAGCGCTCACCAGCTTCATCGCCTGCAGTTCAAGGCAGATCGGCTTGAACTTCTCCCAGCGATCGTAGCCGGAGTTCCTGCGCAGATCGCGGCCGTCTGTTCCTAGTAGACCGGGGACACACAGATGCAGGCCATTGGCGCCATAGGCTCTCAACATGTGGTACAGGCCGACGTCCAGAAGCCAGGGGCGCCGGTCGTCCGCGAACCGTTCCAGGTTCCAGACGATCCCGATCCGGTGCTTCCGCAAGAGCGGCTCAAAGGCGGGCGCCGGACTCTGCGGGATCACGGCGTGGGCGACATAGTCGATCTGCTGCAGGAAGGCTTCATCCCTTGTGCGGAGTATCGTTTCCTCGGGGGAATATTGTGGTTCGCCCCAGACCATGATGATGCGGTTGGTGTCATAGGACCGGATATCGGCCGCCAGGTTTTTGAACCAGAAATACTCGTTTGCGTAGGTCTTGAAGCGGCAGAAATCCGTCCACACCATGCGTAAGTCCGGTTGCTTGCCGAGTTCAAAGTCCGGCAGCGGCACCTCGATCTGGTCCCAGGTTGCATACCGGGACTCCCATCTCCGGTTGAGTTGCTCGATCGTCAGCCCGAGGACATTCCGTAACCAGGCGATGAATTCCTTTCGCGTGCCCGGATCATAGCCCGTCACCTCGCCCAAGTAGGGACGGTCCATCATCAGGTTTTCCCTGTGGACGGCGGAGGTCGGCTTGGTCAGGTAATACCCTTGGAAACCCGGGTGCCCGCGATATCTCTCGAAGAGCGCGCGATGGGCGCGCTTCCAGAAAGCGCGATACTGCTCGTCCAGAGGGTTGAAGCCGGAGTAATGGTGATCGCGGCTCAAGGCATTGTCGAAGTTGCGATGGGTGAAGTAGTGCAGCCAGCGAAAAGGGACGAGATCATCGCCGAACGCGGGAGTGAAATGGGAGAAGTTGATCGTCACCGCGCAGCCGCGATCGGCGGCGGCGTCCAGGCTGCGATCCAGTTCCGCGAAGTCGTAAACGCCGGGCAGTATCTCAAGATTGGCCGGATCGAGGGTGTACACGACATTGGCCGTGAGATCTGCGGCCCGTTCCATCGCCATGCCGAACGCCCGCAACCGATCGGATTCCAACTGGACGGAGTGGGCGAAGGTGGAAGTCATCAGGAACAGGTGCGGCGACCGTTTGAGATGCTCGCGATCACGCGCCAACGGGCCATCGCGGATGGATGGCGTCCGCAAAAAATCGGTCTTGCGGCCCAGCACATACACCTGCCGGTCGAGGAAAGTCTTGTCCAGTTTCAGATCCAACTGCAGTCGGTAGGCGTCACGGTCGGGCTGCCACTTCAGGGAGATGGCGAGATCCTTGAAGCTTTCGCCCGAGAACTCGACGGTCGTGGAACCCTCCTCCAGCGCCTCTGGGCTCCGGTAAGGCGTCAGGCGCCAGGACAACCGGGGCTGGCCTGGGACCTTCGGGAAAACGCGTACGACGACGTCTAACGGTTGATCCCGCGGATAGACGCCACACGTATTCCGGTCGGGGTTGATGCGCATCTGCCCGATGACCGGCGGGGTTCTTGTGTCGATCGGCCGGGGAAGATCGGGGTCCGCATTCCCTAGAACCTGGCAACGCTCGGATTCATCTATGACGATATTGCCGTTGGTGTCGGCGACCTGATAGCGCACCCAGTAAACGCCGTCGGGGCCGCACGGGAAGAAAATCCGCCGGCGTCGGCTGGCCGGCGAACCGGCGTCGAACGTGAAGGGAACTTGAAACTCGCGGATTGGGTTGGCCTGAAAGTCGTTTGCGATCTGAGCCGACAGCGTGTAAGTGCCCGAGGCCTTGACCAGGGAATCCGCATAGACAGCGTGGTGTTCGTATGGAAGCTTCAGTCCTCCCGCCTGGATCAGACCGAGGTAGAACGCGCCCTTGTGTCGCCCCTTGTTGGGGGGGATGCCGCCCCGGTATTCAAACCCCATGAACTCCAGCGGCCCGTCAGGCCAGACGTTATGGTCCCCGCCCTGCGCTTCGGCGACCTCGCCGCCGTGGCCTTCTCCGCCCGCCTCGAAGCAGAAGAAGTAGGGCGTGGTCATTCGCGCCCAGTGCGTCTGCGGGTTCCTGGGGACAACGGTCACATCGGTGCCAGGCGACACCCGGTAGACGAACCACTCCCCGCGCGCGTCGCGTATGAGAGGGCGTAACCATGCCGGGGCATTTTCGGGCACCAGACTGGCTTCGAAGAGAATGCGCGTCTGTCGCTCGGAAAGCATAATCGGCTCGGACAGCAGTAACCGAAAGGACATAAAATCCTGCTGATAGTCGGCGATCAGAAGTTTCCTCTGGACACCCAGGTCGAAATCGATTTTCACGCAGTCCTCAACCTGCGACACCGATACGGAATCGCCCGCCTCGACCGCCGTCATCCACAGGGCCGCCGGCAGACTGACCGGCTGGCCGGCCTTGAACCGGGTCACGGCGTTCTCGGCGCCAAGACCCGCAGTGGCCTTGACGGCGATGGCGGCGATGGCCGCAGCCGTGGCGACGCACCAGCGGCGCGTACTCGCCACAAACGACGGCCGACGGAAATGAAACTCGAGCCAAGGGAGAAGGGACTGGCAATCCTTGCGGTTCATGGTCACCGGGAATTGATAAGAAATCGCTTTTCGGCACATCCCGGTCGGCCTCGGCCCGCACGGGCCGAAATCATGCCGGAACCGGTCTGACTCAGCGATGTCATGGCGGGAAGTATGGCGGAAGCGAGGATCCAAGTCAACACCTCCGCCAAACAGCATCTTTGTGGGGGCGCATCCCCGTTTCACTGACCTGTCAAGCGGGCGATCCTGTGGACAGCCCTG
>CAYOIT010000312.1:0-4407 GCA_964404035.1 uncultured Verrucomicrobiota bacterium
GGCTACCTGGCGGCCAACGGCGTTTCGGACGCGAGTGTGTATGTGCTTTGGGGCGGGACCAATGGGATCGTCAGTCCGCCTTGGGCTTACACCAATTGGTGGAATCCTGGTGACTGGATCAATGGAAGTTATCCTTCGACGAATATGACACTGGAGGCGGACCGGGAATACTTCTACCGGTTCGGGGCGACGAATAGCGCCGGCACGGTGGTGGCCTCCAATGTCCAGTACCTGATCACGGGCGAAGTGACGGTGCAGCCGACCGATCCGACGGGCCGCGTGACGCTGACCGATACGGCGGCGTTTACGGTGTATAGGCCGGCGAGTTGCACGAACGAAGCCATAACCGTGGCCTATACACTCGGCGGCACGGCGACGAATGCGACGCACTACACGACCTCCCCGGTCGTGAGCGGCACGAACGGCACGGTGACGATTCCCGCGGGCCAGACGAATGCGGTCATCACGGTTACCCCGCTGAACCTGGGCGCGCCGGAGCAGACGGTGATACTGACGCTGGCGTCGGGCGGGTACGCCATCGGCGCGGCCAGCTCGGCGACCTGTACGCTGGTGGCGGCGAACGGGACGTACACGTGGAAGGTTAACAACGGGTTGTGGACCAACGCTGCCAGCTGGGATCCATCCGGCGGGCCGCCCGCGGCGGGCGACACCGGCATCATCACGGGCCTGACCTGCATCGCCAACGCCAACCTCGCCGGTGGGCCGACGATCGAGGTGCGGACGAATGCCTCGCTGTACTGCGGCAACGGCGCGGGCCAGACGTTCAGCGGGCATACGATCGTGCTCAACGGCGGTCGATGGGTTCTCAATTCCGGGACCAAGGGCATCATCACCTCGTCGGACACCGTGGCGCTGGAGTCCGACAGCGAGATGCGCGCGGGCATCAACTCTGACGACCAGCAGTGGATTCTGAGCGGGTTGATCCGGGACGGACTGGGTGGCGGGAAGGGCAAACTGACGCTCAACACGACCGGACTTGATGTGGGCAACTTGGGACGCGGGTTGCTTGATATCACGGGCACCAACAACACCTATTCCGGCGGGACGGCGATTTTCAGCGATACGCTGGTGGATCGAGGCCCCGTGCGGGTCTTCGCGACCGGCGGCCTGGGGTTGAGCAACGTGCTGGTTTCCGCGTACGGCTACCTGAACATCGGCGCCACCAACACGACCGCGGACGGCCAGACGATCACGGTCGAGGACACGGGCCTGGTCGTACTCGGAATCGGCGGCGGCGGCGTGACCTTCAACTGCCGGGGACATCGCTTCCTTCTGAAGAACGGCGCATCGCTCCGGGGCAGACTGACCGGGACGGCAGGCAACATAGTCAACAGTTACGACACGTATGCCCTGGAAGGAACGACCTGGTTCAGGAACGATGTCGAGAGCCAGTTTCATATCCATGGCGTCATCGCCGATGGCGCGAGCGCGGGCAAGATGGTGGTCCAGGTGGCGAATGGCGTCAACCGCTACCTCTACCTTCGCAACTCTGGCAACACGTTCAGCGGCGGCCTCGATATTCAGGCCGGGGGCTACGTCAGCATCACCACCAATGACGCCTACGGCACGGGTCCGATCACGCTGCTGGCGACCAACAGCTATCTGCTCCTGGACCAGGCGACGAATGCCGATTGGACCGTGACGAACGACCTGGCGGGCAAGGGCATGATCACGGTCGAGGCGGGCGATGGAGTGAAGAAGCTGACCTGCACCGGCACGGTGGATCCGGGCACGAACGGGGTGGCGGTGACGACCAACTCCACCGGCATCCTGCGGGTGGACGGCGGCATGGCCTTCGGGGCGGGCAGCCGGCTGAAGATTGATATTGCCGGCACCAACGGCGTGGCGGGGGTGGACTTTGACCGGTTGCTGGTGGATCACGATTTGACCGGGCTGGCGAATGCGGTGCTGGAGGTCAACGTGAACACCGCCTTGGCCATGGATGCGCTGGGCGCCCAGGAAGTCGTCGTGGTGAGCAATGCGACGGCGATTGTGGGCACATTCTCCTCGGTGAACTGGAATGCGCCGTGGAACGGGACCGTCACGTACAACGAGCCGGTTGGCACGGTGAAGGTGGGCTTTGTGCCGGCCACGAAACTGGCGATCGTGCAGGTGAACGGCGGCAGCAGCCCAACGGCGGGCGTGCCGTTCAGCGTAGTGGTGGAGGCGCAGGACGACGGCGGCACGGCGCGGAATGTGTCGGCCGCCACGGGGATCAGCCTGACGCTCAAGACGGGTAGCGGCCCGCTCAACGTGCCCCTGACCGGGACGATCGCGGCGGGAACCAACCGGGTGACGATCAGTGGGGTGATCTACACGAAGGCCGAGAGCGGCGTGGCGCTGACGGCGACGCGGACCAGCGGCGCGAGCCTCACCGCGGGCGACAGCGCGGCCTTCAGCGTGTTGCACGCGGCGGCCAGCCAGGTGGTGTTCACGACGCAGCCCTCGGCGAGCACGTGGGTGGGGGTGGCGTTCGCGCAGCAGCCGGTGGTGTCGATCGAGGACCAATTCGGCAACGTGGTGAGCACGGGCGCGGATGCGATCACGGCTGTGGCGCTGACGCTGACCACAGGCACGGGGACGCTGGGCGGGACCACGAGCATGAACGCGGTGGCGGGCGTGGCGGACTTTGCGGGCAAGGGGCTGAACATTGACCTCCCGGACGCCAACAAGGAGCTGACGGCCACGGCGACGCTGACGGGGCCGGGGGTGGTGACGGCGACGACCGATCCGTTCGCGGTGATCCTGCCGCCGCAGACGATTATTCGATTCAGGTAGGGGGGAGATGGGCGGGGCGGGGATCGGGGAAGTACTCAGTATTCAGTGGTCATGTCCCGCGGCGGGCCGGATGGATCGAAGCATGAGAAACGGTCCCCTTCTTTGTCGCGAGCTTTGTTGATGCAAACGTATGGTTCGCAATTCTTTCGACAAAGCTTTCGACAAAGCTCGCGACGAAGTGTCTCAGACGAGCAGTTCTGCCTGCCGGGATAGGGAATGAGATCGAGTAAGCGGGTCGAGTAACCGAGTAAGGGTGGGGAGTAAGTGTGGGCGCACTTCAGCGCACACTTACGGGATGAACGAGATGAGTTTCAGATTGGGAATCCGCTGGAAATGCCGGGTATTCTGGGTGGCCAGAACCGCGTTGTGCTGCACCGCCCAGGCGGCGATCCAGCAGTCCGCCTTGGAGACGCCCGCCAGCAGGTTTTTCCGACGGAGGTCGGCGACAAGGCGGCCGTACCGGACCGCGGTCTGGAGCGAAACGCCGGAGATGTCGAACAGGCGCAGGAACCGAACCGCCTCCTGGAGCCGCTCCTCGGAGATGAAGGCGGCGCCTTCCAGGAACTCACCCGCGACGGGCGTGCAGACCACGAGGACCTCGCCGGGATGGCTCGCCAACGCCAGCCGCGCCGGATGGTCCGGTTGCTTCCGGCTGCGCCAGAGCGCAATCAGGAAATCGGTATCAAGACAGATCATGGGAAGGCCAGGTTTCCGTTTCCCGGTCTTCGCGGACCAGCCGCGCCATGGTCTCCGCGTCGGCCTTGCGCAAGGGCTGCTCGTCATCCAGTTGCGCCAGGACGTCGGCCACGGTATGGGCGGTGACCACACGATCCACGAGGCTGGAAATCAGCTTGGAGAACGACTGCGACTCGCCCTTGAGGCGGGCCAGTTTCTCGTAGACTCCGGCGTCCAAAGCAATTGTCTTGGTGCTCATGCATGTAGATTTACATATAGGTGATGGATTGTCAAGAGGGCATTCGGTGAATCGAACTGCCCATAAGGAGAAGTAGAAGCATGATGACCATGATGAAAACAAAACCCATGAAATTGCCGCTGTTGCTGCTGTCCCTGTTGTCCCTTGTCACTCCCTTGTCACAAGCCGCCGACTACACCACCGCCACCACCGGCGACTGGAGCCTGACCAACACGTGGGGCGCGCTGGGGAAACCCTCCTCGGCCGCGGATACGGGGCTGATCAACAGGGGCACGTGGGATAACGCCGTCCGGGCCACGACCAATCTGGGCGTTGAAGGCGACTGGCCGATGCTGACTGTGAATGCCAGCGGGACCCTGGCGGCGAAACAGGCCAGCGCCACGGGCACGACGATCACCAATCCGATCACCTTCGACGGGGGAAAGTATTCGACCGGGAGCTGGGATGCGCAAGGCGGCAACCTGACGGGGGAAATCACCCTGACCACCAACGGCCTGATCGCCACCCCGGGCCGCAGCGGCTCCCGGCTGCGCCTGTCGGGCCGGGTGACGGGACCGGGCGGCATCACCGTCAATAGCGCCGATAGCGTGTTGTTTGCCTTCATGGCTCTGGTGCTGGACGGTGCGGCGAACGATTTTGCCGGCGATGTGGTGGTCAACCGCGGAAACCTGCGG
>CAYOIT010000313.1:0-4407 GCA_964404035.1 uncultured Verrucomicrobiota bacterium
TTGGCGGTGCCGACTGAGCCAAGAGACTTTAGTGTTATGCATTTTCACGGTTCCCTCCGTTCTTCAAGGGCCGCGATTAATACACCTTCAGAATCGCACCGGGCGTATAAACCGCCAAGACGACCTGATTGTTCTCGTATTTGATGATTCCCTTCGGACTGAGACCCGACATGTCGACGTTCGCTTCGCGGAACTGGCCCGTCAGCGTCGTTCCTTCCGCCAGAACCGTCTTGCCCATCGGGGCCTTGCCCGTCAGCACCAGCCGCACCGTGGCATCGCTCATATTCAGAGTACCGGTGACCGAGAGCTTGCCGTACGTGCCATCCGGCTGGAAGGCGACACGCAGCGTGTTGTTCGCCGCGAGCGTCAGTGCCCCGTTCACCGTCAGCGTGCCGGTCGGCAGACCCGGCGCCACCGTGAAGCTGGCGGGGCAGGTCAATCCACCCGCGAAGGTGCCGTTCCCTGTCAGGCCCGAGCCGGCATTGAAGGTCACGGACCGGCTGAACGTCACGCCGGACGCCACGCCGAGCATGGCGTTGCTGTAGGCCGTGATGGTGCCGCTCGTCGAGAGCGCATTCGCATTGCTCGCCACCAGCGTACCCTTCTCGATCCTCGTGCCGCCCGTGTAGGTGTTGGCCTGGGTGAGCGTCAACGTGTTCGTGCCCAGTTTCCGCAGCCCAAGCGCACCCGCGCCATCGCCGAAACTGCTGCCATACGTGAAGTTCCCGCCGGTAGTGTCGATGCCGAGGAAGGAGTTGGCCGCGAAGGGCGACGGCGTGGTGCCGCGCAATGCGTCGATCTCCGCCGCTACCCACTCGCCCGCGCCGCCAGCGTTGAGGGCAAGCGTGGCCGCCGCGCTCACGATGATCCTGCTGTTGACGTTGTAGTTCGGCAACGAGGCCGGCTTCTTGATCACCAACGTGCCCGCGCTCACCGTCGTCGTGCCGGTGTAAGAATTGTTGCCAGAGAACGCCATCGCGCCGGTACCGGCCTTGGTAACCGCCTGGGTTCCGCTGATATCCGAACTGATCGTCATCTCGGTGTCCACATAGGCGGAGTCATTGATCGTGAAGGTCCGACCCGCCGTCCCCAGCACCAAAGGAACAACGCTGATCGTGGCGCCAACATCGCTGCTGTTGGTGGCGTTGTAGGTCACATTACCCGTCAGCGTGGCCGTGCCCGGAGCACCGGCGCTGCTGATAACCGTCCCGCCGCCGACAAACGTCGGGGAGACTCCGAGGTTGATCGAGTTCGTATAGAAATCCAGGGTTCCCGAGCGGTTGATGTAGGTCGTCGCGGTGCCGAACTGATCCACCCGGATCGCGGTTTGCAGGAACACGGTGGCCGGCAGGGCGCCGGGCGCCGTGTCGCCGATAGTCGCACCGCCGTTGATCGAGTAGATGGTCGCACCCGGAACATTGACGACAAACGTCCCTTCCCTGACCCACCCGTACGTGAAACCGGCATTGGGCCCCAGGATAAACGTACCGGTGCCTCTCTTCTCCCAGTTGGCCCCGCTTATGCCGGGGAGCGACAATACCGAGTTCGAAGTGACATCCAGAACAGCGGTGCCGTTGCCGCCGACCGTTGTGCCGCTCACGACAACCGAGAGTCCTCCGGCTCCGCCCGCGACACGCACTACCGTCCCGTTCTGTAGGGACATGCACGAAGAGCCCGCACCAAGCGGCGTCATGGTGCCGGTCATGATCCCGTCACCAAACTGGAGAGTACCGGCGTTCAGATAGATGTAACCGGTCATGGAACAGTTGGTGGAAAGAATGAGCTTGCCCGGCCCGGTCTTGTTCAGGCTCATCCGCCCCGATGTATTGACGATGGCCGTGTCGATCTGCAGGTCGCCGCTGGTGTTGTTCTGGATAACCATGATCTCGCCATTATTGCCGCCGGTGGGCTGCGACATGCTGCCACCCGTGATCTTCGTGAGGTTGGCCCCGACATTCGGCGTCACCAGGATGCCTCCGCTGGTGATCGAGTTGGTGCCAGATAGGGTGATCGTACTGGCCCCGGCGGTGTTGAAGCGCAGGCTGCGGGTGGTTGAACCGCTGGACGGCGCACTGCTGCCGGTGACATCGGTGTTGTTGCCTGCCGCCCACGTATCGGCCGTGTAGAAACCGCCGAGACTGGCGCCTGCCACGATGTTGGCGTTGCCCGCATCCTTCGCCGCCCAGTCGCCGTTGTAGGTCGCAAAGGCAAGGCCATTGGCGTTGGTCAGAATCGTGCTGGCGGAGCCGCTGGTCGTGCCGATCGCGCCGGATCCGGTGTTGGCGATGGCCAGGGCGCCGACACCCACAGCGCGGTTGATTGTGCCAAGGCTCAGGGTCGTCGTCCCGGACATGGCGACCGTATTCGCAGCGCCCGCCAGCGTGAGGCCGTTAACGACCTGCGTGAAGGGTGCGCTGGGATGCCCGAGGATCGTCAGTCCCACGGTAGAGCCGGCAGATCCGAGCGTGAGCAAATTGGCCGGATTGAGCTTGTCGTTGTTGTCGACCGTGTAGTCGAGCACCAGCGTACCGGCGGAGAAGCTTACCGTGCCACCCGGGATCCTGCTGCCGCCAAGCTGCAGCGTGCCGCCGCTCACCGTCACGTTGTTGTGGGTATTGCTGCCGTTCAGGGTCAGGGAACCGGCGCTGACCGTCACGTTGTTGAACGTGTTGGTGCCGGTCATCGTCAGCGCGCCGGCGCTGACCGTCACGTTGCTCATCGTATTGTTGCCCGACAAGATCAGCGTGCCGCCGCCGGTCTTGGTCAGGTTCGCACCGCCCGCGCCGGACTGGGTCAGGGTGCCGCTCATCTCGGCAACATTCGTGCTCACCTGAATGGTGCGGGTCACGGCCGAAGCGGTGTTGTTCAGGTCGATCGGGTTCCGGAAGGTCAACTTGCTGTCGGCGGTCGCGGTGTTAAGGATCAGCGTGGACATCATGGGATTGAACGGCGCGACGTTCCACGTCAGGGCGGTGGGACTGCCCAGCGAACCGAAGGCGACGTTAATGTTGCCGCCCTTGGCGCTGAAACCGGAGCCGATGCCGTTGGCGTTCAGGGCCGCAATTTGCATCTGCCCAGCCAGCGTGCCGCCAGGCCGCACGAGATCGGCGCTGGACTCGAAAATGGCCGCCTGCCCGGTGCCTGTCGCGAGACTCAGGTTGTTGGTGCCAAGGCTCCCGCCGGTGAGGTCCGTCGCGCGCAGAGTGCCGTGATTGATGATCGTTGGCCCGGAGTAGTAGTTCGCGACGGTATTGTTGCCGGCGAGCACCCACAGCCCCGCGCCGGACTTGGTGAGCGCCGTAAGGTTGGCGCCACTGCCATTGACGAGGGCGCCCATCAGCGTATTGGTGCCGGTATTGGTGCCGTTCAGGTTGAAGACCCTCGTGCCCGCGTTGTCGGTACGCGATGCGATGAAATCACTGGTGAAGACCACCGGCCCACTGCCTGAGGAGTCAATGCCGAGATTGGCAGAGCCATTGTAATAGAGGTCGATTCTCCGGTCCGTGGTGTCGCCGGCGCCGAGATACTTCAGGCCGCCTGCGCCCGCCGAATCCTTCATCACGATCGTTCCGTCCGTAACGGTGGTCGGGGCGCCGAGTGAACTCGCCTGCCCAAGGTTGGCGATCTTGTAGATCGTGAAAGTATGCTGGACTTTTGTCTGGCCGGTGTACGTGTTGTTGGTCCCGGTGATGGTGGCGGCGCCACCGCCTTCATTCCAAAAGATACCCGTGCCGCTGATCTGGCCGGACCAGGTCGTGTTGTAGTTGCCATACTGGCCAATTGCCCCATTGTTCACGATATCGTTGGCCAGCGTGGAATGCGAATGGAGTCGGAGGCATCCAGCGGAATTGACCACGACCGGTCCACTGAAATTGTTCTGGTTCGCCCCGCCAAGTAAAAGGTTTCCCCCGTAGACGGCAATTCCGCCGCTGAACGTCCGGTTGCCGGTGAGTAACCAGTAGGAGCCGCCGAAGAAATCCAAGGCGGCGGAATTAGTAAAGACAAGGGTCGTCGGTCCGCCATTGTCGCCGATGTCTGCGCTCCAGGAATGAGTCCGGTTGCTGGCAAGTGCCCTGAGCGTGATCGTTCGAGCACCGCTGCCGCTGAGTGCCAGAGGACCCGAGAGGGTGAGGCCGACGTTAGCACTAGGGTTTCCGTACAGCATACCCCCGTTCAGTCCGATCGTGATGCCGCGATCCGACGGGGCGGCCGTGCCGCCGGTCCATTCGAGCGTACCGCCATTCAGGACTAGGTTACTCGCGGCGCTCGTGGCCTGTCCCAGGTTACAGGCCACTCCGCCGTTGGTAATGGTGCCGACGCTCAGCGTGCCCCCATTGATCGTCACCGGCCCGGTGAAAGTGTTGACCCCGGAGAGGGTCAGAGTCTGTGCCCCGGCCTTGGTCAATC
>CAYOIT010000314.1:0-4381 GCA_964404035.1 uncultured Verrucomicrobiota bacterium
GTTGTGAATCGACAAGTCAGGAAGGTCCCGGCGAACGTGAAGGCCGGGAATGGAGTCAAAGTGCGGATCGACAGTCACAACGCTTGCGCTTGCGTGAAGTGCGCAAGAGGCGATCAGCAGGTCGGAGACCGGCAGGATCTGTCCTTTTCTGTCGAGTGCCCACGCGAGATCCGTGGTCCGCTTGCAGATAGCCGACGAGAGCGGGATCTCCGGAATGACGTCAAAAAGAGCGGTCAGTTCTTCCCTGACGGCCGGCTTGATTGCGCCCCGGATCACCTCGACGCGTACGATGCCGCAGGTTTTGATCTGGCCGGCCATCAAGAAGGGCTGCAGGATTCGAGTGGGGCTCTTCCCGCCGCGCATCCAGTCGATGAACTTGCTGGAGTCAACGAGCCACATGGGAAACCGGCTCATCTTTTTCGCGCAACGCGAGGATATCGTAGGCGGGATCGATGGCGGTGCGGTACTCCTCGTCGGGCAAGGGTTTCTCGAAGAGCTTGCGGAGTCGCTCGACTCTCTCGGCACAGGACAAGGCGTAGTCCACTGCCGCTTTCCGCGATTTGGCGCCCGTCAGATGCATCACGTCGGCCAGTTTGGCCTCGTCAATGTCGATCGTCGTCTTCATACGGGTTAGAGTACGGCATGTTCTGCCGTACTTCAAGACATAGATGGAAGAAACATGGAGGAACACGATGGAAACCAAGACAATGTATAGGCGAGTCCGGTTGGTAGCGGTTAGTGCCTTGATGAACGCCAGCCTTCTCAACGCGCAGGAACTCGGCCAGTGGTCGTTTGTGGATGGCGGCAAGGATTGGACGGCGGTTCACAACGCCACCGTCTCCGACCTGGCCCGGCGTCCCGGCGGCAGGAGCCTCGTTATCCGGCAGACCACCGATGCCGAAGCTGACAGCGCCTGGCTGAGCCCGGCCCTGAAGAATCCCGGCACGCCGATCAAGGTGGGGCTCTGGGGGGCGGGCAACTACGACGCCCAGAAGGACTTCTCCTATGCCGCCGCCTTTGAACTGGTGCCCTGCGACAAGGACGGGAAACTGACCTCGAACGGAGGCGATTGGACCTGGCTGCCCTGGGACGACAAGCGCCAGATTCCCCAGTTCCGCCATACCCTGACCCGCGAGGGGCTGCAATGGAAATACTACGAGGCGGTGAAACGCGTGACCGGTGAGCATTTCCGGGTGCGCCTCTGCTGGCCCAAGGCGATGGGGCGCGGCGAATGCTATTTCACCGACATTCGCGTGGCGGTCGCAGGGCAGGAAAGGGACGGGCGGGACGCCCGTCCCACGGGGGAGACGCGACCCGGCGACGTGGGACGGGCGTCCCGCCCGTCCTCCGAAGCAGCGGCCGCCAGCCGCCACGTTCTGGAAATCAGTTGCGCCGCGAACGCCAACCTCTTCTTTGCCGACGATCCGCTGCGATTCGAGTTCCTGTTGTTCGCCACCGACGGCAAACCGGTGGGTGACTTGGAGAAGCCGGTACTCCGCTATGAGATCACCGACTACGAGCGCTTTCAGGTGGCGAGTGGTTCGCTTCCGTTTGCCGGCGCGGCGCCCGTGGAACTGCCGAAGGCGGTGGGCGCCAAGCGGGGGCAGAATCGGCGGCTCTCGGCGCTGATCCCCGACGCGGCGGCGAAGGCCGTGGGCCGTGAGTTCTTCCTCCATGTGAAGTTGATGGATGGCGAGTGCGTGCTCTCTGAGGACACCGTGACCTATGCGGTCGTCAACCCGCGGCCGATCGACGCGAAAGACTATGCCAAATGCCGCTTCATCCAGTTCGCCGAGGGTGGCGGGTTCAAGGACGGCGGGTCGAAGCACGAACGGCAGGCGCTCATCGACAAGATGGGGGTCTCGCTGGTCCACGACTGGGATTACAGCGGTTGGCGCAAAGCCCAGCCGGTCAAGGGCGGCCCGATCACGATCCAGCCCGGTCCGGAATTCCCGAAGATGGTGTACTGCCCGAACCTGGAGCAGATCCGTGGCCGGAAGCCGAATCATCCGTGGGGTGACATGACCCGCAACGCCCCGGACTGGGCGCTGATCGACGATCCGATGCATCCCGGCTGCAAAGGGTTTGAGGTGGACGACTATGTGCCGTACATCGTGGCGTATGTGCGTGCCAACCGGGCCCGCATGGCGCAGGTGGTGCCCTCCGGATTGGAGCGGGTGATCGATGCGCGCACGCTGGACCTGCAGCGCAAGGCCTACGCGGCGCTGAAGAAGGAGTTTCCCGACCTGCCGGTGGGCATGATGACCTGGGGGGTCAATGCCAGTGAGGAGCAGGTGGACCTGATCCTCAGGGAAAAACTCTACGAAGTGGCCGATTTCTTCGACACCCATGTATATCTATCCTCCATCGACTGGACGGCTTGGGAGCGCTTGCGCCGGGAACTGAAGAAACTCGGCCTCGAACGGCGCCTGATCTCCACCGAGTTCGCCCGGGTCGGCGGCAATGACCAGCTCCAGAGCAGCCGCGACCTGATCACCGCCATGCTCGACGCCCACGCGCACGGCATGGACCGCGTCACCTACTTCCTCATGTATGTCAACGAGGCTGGCTCGACGCCGAGGCCCGCGCCCGTTCTCCGCGGCGAGTTTCCCGGCGACGGCTTCCAGTGGATGCAGTACGTCGACCGGCCGCGGGTGGCCGACGCGATCGCCGACAAAAACTGGGGGCGGGGCGTTTACGGATCGGACCAGCGTGGCGCATCGCTGATGCCGATGCTCAAGACTACGGCCTACTACAACTTCGTTCAAGCCGTGGACTGCGCCGAGTTCAAGACGGTGTTCCAGCCCACGCCGCGTTCGATCGCCTATGTCTATGCCCGCGACGGCAAGACCGTGTGTTACCTTTTCCTTCGAGAGCCCGAGGCGCCCACCACGCTGGCGTTGGCCACCGGTGTGCCGTACGTCATGCAGGACCTCTACGGTCGCACCGACCGGATCACCCCCACAGGCGGCACCTCGCTGGTGGTCGCCACTCAGGATCCGCTGGTGTTGCTTTTTGAGGGTGAAGTGCCGGCGCTTTACACCGCCAAAACCGCGGCAGACGCGTTGAAGCCCGTCGCCGGCGGTTTGGCCCTGCCGTCCATGCCCCGCGGCGCTTCCGGTAAGGCGGTGCTGACTGTGCCTCCGCTGGGAGGGACGGCGACCACGTTCCGGGTGGTGGCCACGGTCGACGGCACCTGGCCCGCGGTGGCGCCCGCCACCGTCGGGAACCTGCCCGGCAAGGGGGGACAGGTGGATCTGCCGATGGCTATTGCCGCGGCCAAAGCCGCCGGCACCTACACCTTCACCACGCGCCTTTATGACGGCGACACGCTCGTGTCGGTGCTGAAGCAGCCGCTGCAGGTTAGCGAAGTGCTTAGCGTGCAGATGAGTGGCGTGCCGCTGACCAGGACTCAGGAGCCGGCCGTGGCGGTCATCATCCGGAGCCTGGCCGATGTTCCCATGAGTGGCACGGTGCGGGTGGCCAACCGCTTCTTCGGCAGCGGGTTCGAACCTGCCGTCATGGAACAGGCGTACGCCGTTGGCCCGCAGGGGACGGCCGAGGTGCGTTTCCCGGTGCCGCGCGACCAGGCCAACCTTGCCGTCAGTTACGAACTGCGGGCGACCCTCGCGGACAAGAGCGGGTTCACCCTCACCTGCGAGGATGACGTCAGCTTCCAGTCCTGCGTGAAGACCAGGACCCCCATCACGATTGACGGCGACTTGTCCGACTGGAAACTCGAGGAACTGATCCCGAACCCCTTTGAGACATGGCATCGTGGCCCGCGCGATCCCAAGGAGTTCATCGGCCGGTTCTACAGTCGTTGGGATGATGAGAAGCTCTATTTCGCCGCCGAGATCACCGACAACACTCCGGTGGTCACCGGCACGGAACAGCCCGGCTGGAACGATGACAACATCATGTTCTGCCTCTATCCCTGGGGCTGGCACATGGGCGAGTCGCTGAACACCGGCTACTACCGCGAACACCTCGGGCCGCTCAAGGGCGGCAAGGCCGGGTTCATGCGCGTCGGGAATGTCCCGAGCGGGCCGGTGAAACCGGACGGCGCCGAGATCGCCGTCAAACGCACCGCCACCGGCTGGGTGTACGAATGGGCCTATCCCAAGGCCAGCCTCTATCCACTGATGCTGGCGAAGGGGGGTGCGTTCCGCCTGTCCATGAGCGTCTGGGACCAGCAGAAGGCCGACAAGAAGGACACCAACGACTGGGGGCAGTACTCCTGGCTGACTTTCAGCGGGTTCAACAGCAGTGTCAACGCGCTGCCCAATCTGTGGCGGCAGTTCAGGATGGTGGAGTAGGGGATGGGGGGGGGGAGCGGAAGGCGGGAAAAAGAAGAAGCGAAGGTGTTCGCAAGAAAGTG
>CAYOIT010000315.1:0-4353 GCA_964404035.1 uncultured Verrucomicrobiota bacterium
CCCGGTCTCCGGAGTCCCGCTTCAGCCCCCGCTTCTGGGCGGCGCTGCACACCAGCGCCATCAGGCGCCCGGCGGGGTTGTAGTACGCCTGGCTCTCGTTGGTGCGGCCCCAGCTCACGAGCCGGTCGCAGCCATTGGAATAGGCGTAGGTGTTCGTGACGCCGTTGATGACTGCGTTTGTCCGGTTCCCCACGGGATCGTACTTGAACGATGCGGACGAGGTCGCCGCCCCCGAAATGGAATCGGTCAGGAGCCGGTCCAGATCGTCGTACGTGAACCGATTCGTCACGGTGGTACTGCCGATCTTCACCACGTTCTGCGTGACCATGCCGGCATTGTCGTACTGGTAGCTGAAACTGGCGGGCACGCTTGAGGCTTTCCGGTAGACAAGGTTCGTCAGCCGGTCCATGGCGTCATAGGCGTTGCTGACAGCGACGCCCGTGTTGGTGCAGGTCATGGCGGCCATGAGCCCGTTGTACGGGTCGTAGGCGATCTGGAACGAGGACGTCGGCCCAAAGATGCCTGTGACCCGGTCGGCCGCGTCCAGCGAATAGGCGATGGTCCCGGCAATGGAGGTCATGTTCGACACCTGCCCGGCGGGGAAATAGGCGTAGGAAACCACGGAGGTCACGGATGATACGGATTTCCGGGACATGAGCCGGTTGGCGAAGCCCCAGGTGTTGGACACGACCCCGACGCTGTTGGAGGCGGTTTCGAGGAGATCGTTGGCGAGGTAGGTGAAGCGGTTCGTTGCGCCCGGAAGGCTTACGCCGGTCAGCCGGGCTTGTGCGTCGTAGTTGTTACTGACGGTTGTGCCGTCGAATCGGGTCACGGACTTGACCATATCGCCGACCCCGTAGTTGAAGGTCATGACCTGGCCTTCGAGGTTCGTGACGCTCGCGACGCGGTCCCGGATGTCCAACTGGTAGCGTTCGACCTTCCGCCCCTTCGCATCGGTGATCGTCAAGGCGCCGAACTGCTGGTCATAGGTTATCGTGTTCGTCACGCTGCCGCTGCCGAGCTGGCGGATGACGCCCGAGAGATGGCGGGACGGAAGGTACGTATAGCGCGTGGCGCGGCCGGCGCGATCCACATGGTTGGTCAGGTTTCCGAGCGCGTCGTGCGTGAAGGTCTCCGACAGTCCATCCGGGTACACCACGTTCGTGACCCAGCCCAGTGCGTTCACGCCCAGCCTGGTGTTCCGGGGACCGGACAGCCCCGGCATGGCGATATTCGTGACCCAGCCGAGCCGGTCGGCGGTGAAGCTCACGGCCGGTCCGGCCTGGGGGGTGACGGACGCCGGGAACCCCCATGTATCATAGGCGAAGGTGATCGAGTGGCCGTTGGCATTGGTGATGGTGGCCAGCAGTCCGTTGGTCATGTAACCGAAGGTCGTGACGATGTCGGTCCCGCCGGGAGCGCTGATCCGGGAGACCGTGGGAAGGGCATTGACATATTCCCAGTCAACGGACACGCCGGACGGATCGGTGATCCGGACCGGCAGGTTCCAGTCCTCGTGCCAGGCGTATTGCCAGCACTGCGTGGAGGGGGCCTGGTTGTAGCCGATGGACTGGGCGATGACGTTGTTGCGGCTGTCGAATTCGCGTCCGGTGACGAGGTATTCGCCCAGAATGTTGTCGAACAGGGTCTCGCCGGTCACGTTCATGTTGTCATCGCGGGCCAGGAGCGTACCGTAATCCATGCTGTTGGGACCGTAGATGGCGGAAATCGTCTTGCGGGTGGCATCGTGGGCATAGACGAAAGCTTGCGGCTGGCCGTCGCGGTCGTAGGTGACTTCCGTGCGGTTCGGCCCCTGGTTGGTGTAGTCGAGGGTGTGGGCGTAGTACTGGCCCTCAAGCTGCATGGAGATGCCGCGCGGTCCGCCGGGGGCGTCGACGTCGTAGCCGTAGTCAAACCGGTGGCCGACGGCATTGACGCGCTGGGTGAGCACGCCGTGGACCGGATCGTAATGGTAGGCGAAGGCCGCATGCGTCCCGGAGATGTGCCGCACGGCGTTGGTCAGGAGGCCTGAGGCATTGTAGTTGAACGAGACGGCGAGATTGGTCGAGGGCGTGGCGATGGTGGTGATGCGGCCGGCGGACGACGAGAGGTCGAGGAACTGCCCGTTGGTATGCTCGACGCGGCTGAGCGTCTGCGAGGGCCAGGTGCCGGCGTAGCTGAGCGAGAGCGTGTTGCCGAAGGCGTCCGTGATGGATTGCAGGATACCGTTGGTGTTGAAGTCACGGAGGATGCCGCCGGGTGCTTCGACGCGGAAGGTGCTTCCGGTCCGGGTCAGCCGCAGGTTGTTATCGGGCGGGCTGAGCCAGGCTCCGTTGTCCCCGCGGAACCAGTGCCGCTGCCCGTCGGGAGTGGACAGCACCATCCAGTCGCCCTGGATGCCCTTGTAGGTGGCGTTGGTGCGGGGGTCCAGATAAAGGTCGTAGGTGTGCCGCCAGCCTGCCCCGACGGAAGATCCGCTGTCGAGCGCCCCCCGGCTGTGGTAGTGGCGGGCGAACGAGAGAGGGATGCCTGGAGCGGGGATGAACAGGTCGCTTTCGGTGAGCGTGACGTTCCCGTTGATCACGTTGATCGGGTCGGCGGTCAGGGCATACTGCGTATCATGGTTCTCGGACTCGTCGGCGGTGTTCTCCACCGACGGATTCGTCCGGGGGTAGATGATGACTGTGCTGGGAAGGATTCCATCGGCGACGTTCTTCGCCGTGATGGTGCAGGAAATGACCAGGCTTGTTTGAGCCGGGGCGCTGAACAGGATCGTTTCTTCCAGATGCACCGGAGCGAAACCGAGTTGGCTCTTGCCCTGTTGTTCCGCCGTGTACCAATGCTGATGGCGGGAATTGACGTCTAGGCTGCCAGCGGCGGACGGCCCCTGCGACGGGACCAGGGACCATGAAAGCACATCGTTGAATCCTGACTGTATTCCGGTCCATCCGGGATATTCCTCACTGTGGAGAACTACGTCGAAGCTCCAGGTCTCGCCAGCGGGAATCGTGTAGGAGCGGGCGTTCGTCTTTACCAAGCCCTGGGACAGGTTGCCGGTCACGAGGAACCAGCCGGATCCCGTGCTGTTCGTCGGGGCAGAGGGATCGTAGCCATTGGTGTATTGATCCCCGTCCGAGATCCCGTCGCCCGATGTGTCCCAGTCGGTAGGATCGGAACCGAGGATGAATTCCTCCAGGTTTGTCAACCCATCATCGTCATCGTCGCCATTGGGATCAATTGCATCGGGATCCAGCGGATCGTAGCCATAATCGACCAGCCAGCCATCAGGGAACCCGTTGCCGGAGGTGTCGGCGTTGGTCGGGTCGGTACTCAATTCGTACTCGAGCTGGTTCGAGAGCCCGTCATCGTCGAAGTCGCCGTCCGGCGACTGGTTGAGACTGCCGAAATAGCGCATCTCCCAGATGTCGGCCATCCCGTTGCTGCCCGTGTCGATGAACTGGTCTATGCCCATGTCGGGCGATACCGTAGGAACCCCCAATGTTCTCCACTCTCCGTCCGGGTGCCTGCGAACCCGTTGCGTATCCGCTTCATTGATGTAGTACCACGTCGTGTTGGCGAAACAATACGCGTATGGCCAGTTGAAAGAACACCATCCAATGGCCAGGGCGCTTTCCCCGATCGTGGTCCAGCCTTCCGCTTCAAATCCGTTGACCCACAATGTATCGGACTCGTTGAAATAAAACCATGTATCGGTGCCCTGTTCGTACGCATAAGGCCAGTTGAAATATACCTCTCCTGTCAGCAACCATGTCGCCGTCCCGCGGGATTCGCCGTCAATATCGGGCTGTGGGTCCCCGTCGGAAACTCCCGTCCCGATGCAGGGGGAATCCGCCGTCAACCGGAAGCCAAGACGTGTGAACAGCGGGTCGTCATCGATATTTCCCGCGCCACTCCAGCCGCCTTCAATGTTGCTGTAGGTGATCGACGGCGCGGTACTGCCATAATGGACGGGATTGTACGATGGCGCGGTATTGGACCGGAGAATCGAATTAAGTATAATTGGACTTACACTTGAGAATGCCCCCAGTGCTCCGGCGGCAGTTCCCGCGTTATTCCCGAAAACAACACCGCTAACCATCCGGAAAAGACTTGAACCAGCAGCGAAAATGCCGCCACCGACTGCGGCTGCCGTATTCCCCTTGATGATGGTGTTCGAGCACTCGAATGCGGAGCTGGCGGCACTGTAGACGCCTCCTCCGTTGCCATTTGTCGCCATATTGCCGTCAACCGTTGAATTGACAAGCCGCAAAGACGATGAACCTGAGGTATACGCGCCGCCGCCTGACCCGCTGGCATTGCCGGAAACAGCAGTCTGTTCAAGGATCACCGCCG
>CAYOIT010000316.1:0-4327 GCA_964404035.1 uncultured Verrucomicrobiota bacterium
TGCAGGTTTGCCTCAATGGGATTTATGAGACTCTGCGTGCCGAATCCGGCCTGCCGGTGCTCGTGTCGCCGTTCTTCTCGAAGTCGCTGCCGCCGGCCGAATTGGCGGCGTGGTGGGACGCCTTTCTCGACCGGCCCCTGTTCGACATTCTGGCCATGCAGGACGGGGTGGGCTGCTTTCCCCGTCGCGATCTGCACGTCGAGGAGATCCCACCCTATTACGCGGCGCTGGCGCCGGTCTACCGGGCGCACGGGATCCGGTTTTGGAACAATGTCGAGACGTTTGCCTCGCCGTGGCCGTCGCCGGGCGACCTCGGCCGGATCGCCGGCCAGTACGAGGCCGGAAGACCGTACGTGGAACGGACAATTACCTGGGAATATGGGCATTTCCTCGGCCGCCAGCAGGCGGGCGCCGAGCGCTATGCGGCATTCCGGAAATGGAATCTGGCAATATGAATCCCGCCCTTTCTGCCTTACGGAACACGTATCGTGACGGCTTGCTGGCCGACACGCTGCCTTTCTGGTTCCCACGCGCGGTGGACACGGAGCAGGGCGGGTTCCTGCATTGCTTCGACCGTGATGGAACACTGCTGGACACCGACAAGTCGGTCTGGGTGCAGGGCCGTATGGCGTGGATGTTGTTGACGCTTTATAACACGGTCGAGAAACGTCCGGAATGGTTGGAGTGGGCACGGAGCGGACTCGAGTTCATTGACCGTAACGGCTTCGACACGGATGGCCGCATGTTCTTCCATGTCACCCGCGACGGCCGCCCGATCCGCAAACGACGCTACGCCTACAGCGAGTCGTTCGCGGCGATCGCCCATGCGGCCTATGCCCGTGCCACCGGCTGCGACCGCTCGGCCACGCGGGCACGGGAGTTGTTCGACCAGTTCACCCGTTGGAATTTCACTCCGGGCCTGATGCCGCCGAAATTCACCGACACCCGCCCGATGATCGGCATGGGGCCGCGCATGATCACCATCGTCACGGCCCAGGAACTGCGCGCCAACCTCGGCGAGGACCCGGTGCTGACCGGTTGGATTGACCGCTGTATAGACGAGATTCGTCGCTGGTTCGTCAAGCCGGACATCCGCTGCGTCATGGAATCGGTCGGGCTGGACGGGGAGATCGTTGATCATTTCGACGGACGCATGCTCAACCCCGGCCACGCCATCGAGGGCGCCTGGTTCATCATGCATGAGGGCAAGTTCCGCAATGATGCTGGGCTAATCAAACTTGGATGCGAGATGCTGGACTACATGTGGGAGCGGGGCTGGGATTCCGAATACGGAGGCATTTTCTATTTCCGCGACGTCCATGGCAAGCCCGTACAGGAATACTGGCACGACATGAAATTCTGGTGGCCGCACGATGAGACAATCATCGCCACGCTGCTGGCCTGGCAATTGACCGGCGATCAGAAATACGCCCGGATGCACCGACTGGTTCACGACTGGTCCTACGCGCACTTCCCCGATCCGAAACACGGCGAATGGTATGGCTACCTGCACCGCGACGGACGCGTGTCCGTGCCGCTGAAAGGCAATCTGTGGAAGAGCTTCTTCCATCACCCGCGGATGCAATGGTATGCTTGGCAACTCTGCGAAGAGATCGAAAAAGGGTGTGAGGGCACCCTCACGGGCGCTAACCGATGACACTGGGCACCACACTCTTGATGGCGGGTCAGACCCGCGCCGCTCTGCAGGCCAAGCTCCGTCAGGCGACGGAGCCGCTTGCCACCTACTGGCGGCATCTGCGGTTGCTCGCCCGGCAGAATCCGTTCTGGTTCTCCTCCTGCAACGTGCTCGCCTTTGTCGTCACCGGCGAGGAGGTGTATCGGCGGCCTGCCCGTGATCTCTTCCTGCGTTTCACGAAAACCAAGGATGCCGGCCTGCTGACCAAGGAGGTGCAATACCACACCCACACCGCCTCCGCGCCGCTGGGGCGCCTGATGGCATTCTACGACTGGATCGCGGACACCGACCTGCTGACCCCCGCGGAGGATGCCGCCTTCCGCGCCGCCGCGCTTGACTTCGCCGCCCAGGTGCCCATGCGGCAGTTGCAGGGACGCGCCCGGATGTTCGACAACCAGATTTTCTCCAACGCCTTCGGTGCGGCCGTGACCGGTCATGTGCTCGGCGTGCGCCGCGGCGACAGCGCCCAGGCCCGCCGGATCCACGCCGTCGGCATGGAATGGCTTCTCGACCAGTTCGGCCGTCTGCCGCACGGTTGTTACTCGGGCGAGGGGAGCACCTACCACATGCTGGTGGTGATGCCGCTGTTGACCCTGGCCGGAGCCTTTGTTGAAGAGACCGCCGGCATCCCCCTGTTCCAACGGGGGCAGGCGCCCTCCCTCAGCCCGTTGCGCGACTGGCTGGTCATGGCGCGTGATCTGGTCGGCCCTGCGGGATTGCTGCCTGGCTGGGACGCCTATGGCGCCTACCCCTTCGCCGTCCGCTCACCGCTGGCCTACCTAGCCCAGCGCGACGGTGATCGTGAGGCGCTGGCACTGATCCGCGACGCCCACACCTGGTATCCCGCGAGCCATATCGCCTGGGAGTTCGATGACCGTCTCTGGACGCTGGTCTGGTGGCCCGGGAAGCTGGAGCCGGCACCTGCCTGCCCGTTCCATGCCTGGATGAAGCCCGCCACGGCCGGCGCATTGCAGGATGCCCGCACCCGGACCCGCCTCTTCCAGTATTGGGATCCGTGCGGCGGCGCACCACACAATGGCCGCAGCAATGTGAATCCCAACGCCATCGACCTGCAGTCGTGCGGCCTGCCGCTGCTCCTGGACGGAGCGCCGACTCTGCCTGCCGGGTTGTTGAATCTGGATGAGTCGGCATTGCGGCGCTACCTGCCGGAGGGGCTCGTGCAGGGCTTGCGTCGCTACCTTGGTCAGCCCGAAACCCCCGAAGGGCTCACCCTCACCCTGCGACACGCCGTGGCGGGCGGTATTGGCGACAGCAACTCCCTGGTGGTGGACGGTGAAAACTGGTATGTCCCGCTCCGGTCCGTGGGCGGCCAGGGGCTGGCGGTCCACGACGCCGGGGGTCTGCAGGTGATCGAAAGCGACTCGGCTGACTATTACCGCGACCGCTATGACGTGACGAAGGTCAGGCGCATCTCTGCTTTGGTGGATGGGGAGATTGTCCTCTGCCTTGATGACTGGGCCTCAGAGACGCCGCACCGGCTCACTTGGCAGGCCTTCACCTGGCCGGAGGCGAGGCAGGCCGATGGCCATGTCCGGGCGGACATCGGCGGCCTGCTGCAACTCGACTTCCTGCCGGGCCAGGCCGGGCGCTGGGCGCTGACCCCGGTGCCGGGTTTTCCCAAGGCCCCGTGCAACGCCTCCACGCGCCTGGAGTTCCAGCTTCCGGAACCGACGGCGGCAGCCCGCCTGCTCATGGGCATGGTGATCCAGAGTCAGCTCGATGAGGGCGATGATCTTTCCTCCGGGTGGACCTTGGAGGCCTCCGGCGAATCCCGCAGCGGCGTGAACCTCTCGGCCTTCTATCTAGAAGACGAATGGCCCTCGGGGACCGGGTTCCTCTTCCGCCGCCGTTTCAGCCTGACGGATGTTGCAGCCCGGCCTCTCTGCCTGCGCATTCCCTCGGCCACGCTCTCCTTGCGGGTCAGCGTCAACGGTGTCAGCGTGGCGCCGCGCTATCCTCAGACTGATAGCGAGTTGGAGGGGAAGACCAGCGACTACGCCCAGATGTTTGACATCGGTCCGGCCTGCCGCATCGGCGAGAATGAAGTTGAGTTGCGGGTCGCCTCTTTCCACGGTGAATCGCTCTGCGGCCCGGTCACCCTGCATCGGCCTCAGCCTGTGGTGCCGGTGGCTTTGAGTGCCGTCGGAAAGGATCAGTGGCTTGTCCAGGTCGGCGAACGGCAACACCGGGTTCTGCTGGGGAATCGGGAGACAGTCGCGTGGGGTGGGGGGCGCACCGATGCCCGCCATGCCCTGCTCTCAGCGGATGGCGAGCTGGCGCTGGCCGGCGTTTGCCGCGCCGAATTTCCCGAATCGGGCATCACGGTGAAAGCCAACCTGCCCGTGGATCTGTCGGTTTCTGCGGGGGCTTTGCGCTTCGGCCTGCTTCCCGCCAATGCCCATGTGATCGTGCGATTGCCCGGAGGACTGGTGGTGGTGAACGCGGGGTGCGTGCTTCAAGTTGCGTCGTCCGTTCCCGGCCTGACGCTCAGCTTCCGCATGGACGAGGCCCGCGACTGCTTTGTCAACGGCCAGGCCATGGGGCGTCGGGGCGGGCCGGGCGACCGGTTGGTCGCCTGGAGCGTACCGGTGGCGGTAGTCGGTGACGTCG
>CAYOIT010000317.1:0-4303 GCA_964404035.1 uncultured Verrucomicrobiota bacterium
ACAACTGTACGCTCAGCGGCAACTCCGCCTCCTCCGGCGGCGGGGTGCGCCAGTGCACGTTGAACAACTGTACGCTCAGCGGCAACTCCGCCTCCTCCTTCGGCGGCGGGGCGTCCGATGGCACGCTGAACAACTGCATCGTCTACTACAACAGGGCTGGACAAGGTGCGAACTGCTACAACAGCACGGTCAACTATTCCTGCACCACGCCCGCTATGGCCGGGACGGGCAATAACAGTGCAGACCCGCTTCTGGCCGATTTTGCGCACCTGGCGGCCGGGTCGCCCTGCATTGGCGCGGGAAGTAGCGCGTATTCAGGCGGCACGGACATTGACGGGCAGGCCTGGCAGAACCCGCCCTCGATGGGGTGCGACGAGTATGTGGCCGGGACGGCCACAGGCGGGTTGAACGTAGCGATTCAGACCCCGTACACCAATGCGGCCGCCGGATTTGCGATTGACTTCACGGGGGTGATTGGCGGGCATGCCAGCGACAGCGTCTGGACGTTCGGCGATGGGACGGTCATCAGCAATCGACCCTACACGTCGCACGCCTGGGCCGCCGCCGGCTCCTATCCGGTGGTGCTGAGCGCCTACAACGACACGCTGCCGGGCGGGGTGTCGGCCACGGTGACGGTGCAGATCGCCGCGCAACCGGTGTACTATGTGGTCAAGGGTAATGCCGGGGCGGCTTCCCCCTACGCGACGTGGGCCACGGCGGCCAGTAACATCCAGGTGGCGATCGATGCGACTGTCCTGCCCGGCGCGTTGGTGCTGGTCTCGAACGGCGTTTATGACGCGGGCGGGGTGGCGGTTTACGGCAGCATGACCAACCGCGTCGCCCTCACCAAGGCCATCACGGTCCAGAGCGTGAACGGGCCGGCGAGCACCTTCATCGTGGGGCAGGGCGTGGGCTCCGGCGGGACCAACTGCGGCGACGGTGCGGTGCGGTGTGCCTACGTCACCAATGGCGCGGTACTGGCCGGGTTCGCGTTCACCAACGGGTTCACGCGGAACAGCGGTGACTCCATCAAGGAACTGAGCGGTGGCGGAGTATGGTGCGAGCCCATGGCGACGGTCACGAACTGCATGATCACCCGTAACTCCGCCTCCTCCCAAGGCGGCGGGGCGTCCTACGGAACGCTGAACAACTGCACGCTGAGCGGCAACTCCGCCTCCTCCGGCGGCGGGGCGTCCGACGGAACGCTGAACAACTGCACGCTGAGCAGCAACTCCGCCTCCTCCCAAGGCGGTGGGGCGTCCGGTGGCACGCTGAACAACTGCACGCTCAGCGGCAACTCCGCCTCCTCCGGCGGCGGGGCGTACGATGGAACGCTGAACAACTGCACGCTGAGCGGCAACTCCGCCTCCTCCGGCGGAGGCGGGGCGTCCGGTGGCATGCTGAACAACTGCATCGTGTATTGGAACACGGCGGGTACGAGCAACAACTGTTCCTCATCTGTCCTGACTTACTGCTGTACGCTCGGCGCAAATGGCGCCGGCTGCATCACGAACGATCCGCAATTCGTGAGCACCAATGCGGGCAACTACCGGCTGATGGCCGGTTCGCCCTGCACCGATGCCGGAACAAATCAGGAGTGGATGACGGGAGCGGCCGATCTGGACGGCAAGCCGCGAATT
Source organism: uncultured Verrucomicrobiota bacterium (assembly GCA_964404035.1). GTDB lineage: Bacteria > Verrucomicrobiota > Kiritimatiellia > CAIKKV01 > CAITUY01 > CAMBRF01. The sequence continues at coordinate 1,641 of CAYOIT010000317.1, forward strand.
CTGTACGGCGTGGTGGACATGGGGGCGTATGAGTGGAACAGTGGCCTGTCTCGGACCATCACGTCCTCCGCCGGACCGAACGGTTCGATTGTGCCGAGCGGCGCGGTGGCGGTGGCGGATGGTGGGGTCACCAACTTCACTATGACGCCGACGGACGGTTACCGTATCGCCGATGTGGTGGTGGATGGCTTTTCCGTGGGCATAACGAACGCCTATACGTTCGCGAACGTGACCAATGACCGCACCGTCAGTGTGTCATTTGAGCCGCTTCCGCGGCACGGGCTGACGGTTGTTTCGCTATATGGCGGCAGTTCACCCGGGACCCAGTCCGCTGACGAAAGGACATTCCTGAGCCAGTGGATCACCAACTCGCCGGTGACTTCGGGTAGCACGCAGTATGTCTGCACCGGCGCCGCAGTGGTCAGCAATAGTTTCAGCCTGGTTAGCCCGACGAACGTGACGCTGACGATCACCAACCACGCCACGCTGACGTGGCTGTGGACCACGAATTACTGGCTTGCCACCGCGACGAACGGGCCGGGAACGGTCAGCGCAGCCTCGGGCTGGACGGCGTTGGGAAGCAACGTGACCCTGACGGCCGTGCCTCTGGCCGCTTCCTGGTTTATGAACTGGAGCGGGAACACGAGCGGGTGCTCGATTGCCGGGACTCAGATTGTGGGGCCGATGACGGCGTCAAGAAGCATTCAGGCGAACTTTAAGGCCAATGCCGCGCCGACAGCCGCCACGGGCGGACCGTATGCCGTTACCGTCGGCCAGAACCTGGCGCTGAACGGGAGCGGCTCTTCCGATGCCGACGCGGCCTACGGGGATAGCCTTGTCGCCTATGAATGGGATGTAGACAACGACGGGCAGTTCAACGACGCCACGGGCGCCAGCCCAACGCTGACTTGGGCACAGTTGCAGGGACTGGGTCTCGGGACGCCGGGTCTCTACACGGTGCGTTTGCGCGTCACGGACACACTGGGGGCTGTTGGGGTGGGCAGCACGTCGTTGACGGTTGCCGCTCTGGCCTCCGGAATAACTGTGCTCGGCGTGAACGGGGCGGCGGTGGCCAACGGGGAGGCGGCCAGTGTGCCCAAGGGAACGGACTTCGGCACGCGGACGGTCGGCGCATCGGTCACCAACACCTTTGCCATCACCAACAGTGGCACGGCGACGTTGAGCATCTCCGGTGTGACGACCAGCGGAACCGGAGCGGCGCACTTCCGGGTGCTTGGCATGCCGGCGACGGTCGTGGCGGGGGCGGCGAGCAACTTCTGGATCGTGTTCAGCCCGGGCGTCACGGGGGTGCAGGCCGCCGCGGTCTCCATTGCCAACAACAGCACGAATACGCCGTACGTGGTGAATGTGTCGGGCACAGGCCGGTTGGTCACCGGCGGCATCGATCCCACCAACAAGTACGCCTGGTCATCCCATACCGGTTGGCAGAACTGGGCGCCGACGCATGGCGGGGTGACGGTGGTGAACGCTGGAGCGAACGGGTATCTGACGGGGTTTGTGTGGACGGAGAATGCCGGGTGGATCAAGCTTGGCGCGGGGCCGGGGCCGTATGCCAACACCGGGGCAGGGGACTGGGGCGTGAACATGGACGCGAGCGGGAACCTGTCGGGTTATGCATGGAGCAGCCATGTCGGGTGGATCAATTTCCATCCGACGCATGGGCAGGTAACCGTCGATACCGGGACCGGGCGGTTCGACGGCTTCGCTTGGGGCGAGAACATCGGCTGGATTCACTTCAAGAACGCCTCGCCGGCCTACAATGTCAGAACGACGGTTTTCGATCTGTTGTCGTCGGTCTGGAGCGGGTCGGGGTTCACGTTCAAGTAGCCAGCGCTTCGTCAAGGTCCTTCTGGAAACGGCGCAGAACGCTCCTGGCGTTTGCCACAAGTTCCTCCATCAGCGGAGCCTGGAGATCGAGCGCATAGGCGTGAGAAAAGAAATGGCGGAACGCGAGATAGGGTTTCAAGGCGTCGAGTGTTTCGCGGCTGATGACGTGCCTGTCGGCGGCGAGTGAGAGCAGGTCGCGATGCCACGAGTCACCAGTTGGCATCGGTGTACCCTGAGCCTGGACGATCTGTTTGAGTACGTTCTCGACCCCATTGTAGAGGTTGTGCAAGAGGGCGGCAACACCGGCCAGTTCGAGCGTGGAGAGAGAGGGACATCGGGCAGCCTCGGGAATCTCGTCGAGCGTCCTCTCGATATTCTCCATTTCGGCGGCCACTCGTGCCCGCACATCAGCCATAGATGGGAACCCCTTCCTGGCGTATCAGGTCGGCAAAACGACCGGGCTGCGAAAGATCGAAAACATCCACCGGTAACGACAGCGCAAACAGAAGGTCGGCGTAGAACTGAAAGAACCGATGTGGATCCAGGCCCTCGACGGCGAGGTCGATGTCACGCGGCTTGGCCTCCGAACGCGTGGCTGAACCGAAGAGCAAGACCCTTTTCAGACCATACTTGCGAGAAGTCTGCCTGATGGTTTCAAGATCTTCTTCAGCAATCATGGAATGAAAATAGCATGAGACAGGACGAACGGCAAGCTGTCACTCCGGCCTCAAATTCTCGCCTAAGGACCTGTCGGCGGAGCACGCGGCCGATGCCGGGCGGCGTTCCGCCTTCGCCAGGCTTCGGCGTGACAAGAG
>CAYOIT010000318.1:0-2538 GCA_964404035.1 uncultured Verrucomicrobiota bacterium
AGTTCAATATCCGCGCCGGGCACCTGGGTCTGGGCTACCTCTCGCACGACACAGGCGGGTTCGTCCATCCGAGTTCGCCGCTGGTCGATCCGGTCCGTTACATCCGCTGGCTGCAGTTCGGGGTGTTCAATCCGGTGCTGCGTTTCCACAGCGCGCCGGGATCCGGCAGCCGCCAGCCGTGGGACTACGGGGGCGCGAACCAGAAGATCGCCGCGAAATGGCTCCGTCTGCGCAACAGCCTGCTGCCCTATATCTACTCGGCGGCCCGCCAGCACCACGAGACAGGCCTCCCGCTGGTCCGCGGCCTGTATCTCGAAAGGCCGGACGACGAACGGTCGTACCGCTTCGACGAGTTTCTCTTCGGCGACGCCCTGCTGGTCGCCCCGGTGATGACCATGAACGAGCGCCGCGATGTTTTCCTGCCCGCGGGTGAATGGTTTGAATACCTGAGCGGGAAGCCGGTCCACGGGGGACAAACCTTCGGGGTCACCTCCGCGCTCGCCGATATGCCGGTCTACATCAAGGCGGGGAGCATTGTCGTGAGGCAGACGGAGACTGTGGCGCCGGCGGCGGCGCATGTCTCGGAACTGCTGCTCGATGTCGCACCCGGTGCGGACGGTTCGGCCGTGTTGTACGAGGATGACGGCAAGTCACGGGGGTATGAGAAGGACGGCTTCTGCAAGACGCGGTTCGAGTTGTCCGATGATGGCAAAGTCATAACGTTGCGCGGGCGCAAGCCGCAGGGGCGGCCTCTCGGCCCGGAGCGGACGATCATCGTTGACCTCATGCTGGCCAGGAAACCGCGCCGCGTTCTGCTGGATGGAAAGGCGTTGCCGTCCAAGGCATGCGAGGAGATGAAGAACACCGGACGCTGGCGTATCACCCTGCCGGCCCGACGCTCCGGCGCTTCGTTTACGTTGGTGGTCGCACGCTAAGGAGTGGATCTGCGAGCGTGGCATGACTTCAGTGTTCTGGAGCCTGGACGCCCGTGTTCCGGGAAGACGGCGGGGTGAAGGCACCCCGGCCCCAGCGGAGAGGAAGAGGAGCGAAGCCCTTGGAGCCGGGACGCCCTCGTCCCGGTCTTTGACCCCTGCCGGCATGAAGCTTGTTGACGCAATAATGTCCGCGGAGGCATAATACCCCTTCAGTCAGGGGCAGCTTTTAGAGACGAACTGGAGGGTCGCCAATGAGTATAAGCAACGGTAACAGGATCGGTTGGCTGGGATGCGTGGCGATGGCCTGGTCGCTGGTGCTGGCCAGTCCGGCCGGTGCGGCGGACTATTATTGGATAAACACGGGTGGCGGTGACTATGCCGTCGGTGCGAATTGGTCTGGCAATGTGGCTCCGGGTGCCGGTGATAACACCTATTTCACCAACAACGCGGACTACGCGGTGAGCTGGTCGGCGGATGCGACGGTGTCGAATGTCCTCTTCAATCCTAAAAGCGGCACGGTCACGCTCAATCCCGGGTCTGCCGTGTGGACGGTCGTTAACGGGTTCACCGCCGGCGGCAATGCCGGGACCACGGGTACGGTGGTTCAAACCGGCGGCAAGCTGGTGGCAGGCGGGGTGTATGCCGGCAACGGCGGGCAGGGGGCCTACACGCTGACCAATGGAATGATGGTGGCGGGTGGGGTCACGGTTGGCAGTCAGGCCTCCAGCGTCAACAGCAGGATGCTGGTCACGGGTTCGGTGGTCACGAACAACGGGGGGACGACGGTCGGCAACAGTGGCCCAGGCGCCAATCTGACGGTCGCCAACGGCGCCTACATGCGTTCCGCCGGCGGGCTCAACATCGGCATCAATGACTCAGCCACCGGCTGTAAGATGCTGGTGACGGACACGGGCACGGTTGTTTCGACAACAACCGTCAATTTTGGCCTGAATGGGGCCTACAGTGGCGGCGGGTATAACCAACTGGTCGTCAGCAACGGCGCGAACGTTTCTGCGTCGGGAAACCTAAAACTTGGCAACGATCCGACCTCCGCTGGAAGTGTCATCACGGTCACGGGCACCGGGTCGGTCTTTAGCATTGGCGGTTACGCCTATCTGGGACTCATGGGCCCGAACAATCAGTTGGTGGTCACCAACGGCGGGACAGTGAACGGGTACGAACTCCATCTTGCTAATGGAGGTGACGCCGGCCATCCCACCGGCACCAACAATTCCGTCCTGGTCACCGGCACCAACTCGACGCTCTACATGTGGGGCAATTTTAACATGGGAGAGAATTACTCTGCACGTGGCCGCCTGGTGGTTAACAACGGCGGCAATTCCAACCTGGCCAACACCGTTAATGTCGGCGCCGCGGGTACAAGCCCGGGGCACGAGATCATCGTCTCCGACCCCGGCAGCGTGTTGAGTATGGGGCCTGGTTATGGTATTTGGATGGGCAACAGTGAGGGGAATCGCCTCGTGGTCACGAATGGAGGCCGGGTCAACTTGAATTCCAGCATGACCGTCTCCAGCGGGGCCGCCGCCACCAACAACTCCGTCCTGGTCACCGGCGCCAACAGCATGCTGTGGCTGACGCGCTC
>CAYOIT010000318.1:2548-4296 GCA_964404035.1 uncultured Verrucomicrobiota bacterium
ACTATAGTGCGGGGAATCGCCTCGTGGTCACGAATGGAGGCCGGGTCAACTTGAACAAGAGCATGAGCGTCTCAGGGGGGGCTGGCGCCGCCACCAACAACTCCGTCGTGGTCACCGGCACCAACAGCATGCTGTGGTTGACGCGCTCGGGGGGCATACAGGCCATCACCGTGGGCAGTTCCGGCAGTGCCAGTCTCCTCGTGATGGATCAGGGGATCGTGGAACTCTCCGGCAATGGGGCGACCGGGTCGGCGCTCGCGACGGGGGCTTATGGCGTGATCACCAACTGGGGTGGGGTCTTCCAGTTCGCCGGCGGCATTGACGCGAACCAGATGGTCAACGGCACTGCGGGCAGCATCGTGATCACCAACGGCACGGTGTCGTTCCGGGCCGTTACCACCGCCGATGTGTTCTGCAACCAGGGCGGGCAGCCGCTGGATTCAACCAACAAGCTTGTCTGGTTGGGCGACAACACGTTCCGGCTGAACAGTGCGACCAACGTGGCCGGGCAGACCTACACATTCCAGACGGTGTCGTCTACGAACTTCGCGGGGCTCTCGCTGATCAATGGGTCGAGGTACCGGGGCAACGTGACGGTCGGCACCGGCGGGACGCTGTCCTTCTCCGACGGCCCGGAGACGATGGCCGGAAATCTAACGATGCAGTCGGGCGGCACGATGGCATGGAGCCTGGCCAGCAGCAACGACACCCTGACGGTGACGGGCGCGGTGAATCTGGCCGGCGCCACGCTGCAGGTGGCGCTGAACACGGATCCCACGCTGCTCTATCCGATCCGGTTCCTGCGCACGGGCGGGCTGGGCGGATCGAAGTTCTCGACCAGTGTCATTGAGGCCCAGTACCGGGGAACGAACTATGGCCTGAAGGTGCGATACGATGCGAACAACAAGGATGTGCTGCTGTATGATGAGGGAGTTAAAGGCACGTTGATATTGATGTATTGAGGAAACGACATGGATACAGATAAGATCATCCGCGTGGCGATAGCGGGACAGGGTCGCAGCGGCTACGGGATTCACGCGAACTGGCTGAAGATGGTGCCGGAACAATACCGCATCGTGGCGGTGGCCGACGAAATTCCGGAGCGGCGGCGGGATGCCGAACGCGAATTCGGGGCGCGCTCATACCGCGATTACCGGCAGCTTCTGGCCGCTGGCGGCTTTGACCTGCTCGTGAACGCACTGCCGACGCCGCTGCACGCCGCCGGGACCATTGAGGCGTTCCGCGCCGGCTACCACGTCGTCTGCGAAAAGCCGCTCGCGGGTTCGGTGCGCGATGTCGACCGGATGGCCGACGCGGCGCGGAAGGCGAAGCGGCTCCTGGCGCCATTCCAGAATAACCGGTTGCAGCCCTTCTTCCTGAAGATGATGGATGTGGTCAATAGCGGTGTCCTGGGCGAGATCCTGCATGTGCGCAGTCACTGGGGGGGCTTCGGGAGACGGTGGGACTGGCAGACCCTGCAGCGCAACCTGGGCGGCGCGCTGTTCAACACCGGGCCCCATGCCGTGGACCATGCGCTCCAGTTCATTGACGAGAAGACGGATCCGGAGGTGTTCTGCCGGATGCGTTTCAAGAATAAGCTGGGGGGTGACGCCGAGGACCTCTGCGCCCTCACCCTGAACGTGCGCAACGGGCCGATTGTTGAGATTCACCTCACCGGTTACCAAGCCTATCCGCCGGCCGATATGTATACCGTCTCCGGAACGCTGGGCTCGCTGGCGGGCGGAGCG
>CAYOIT010000319.1:0-4201 GCA_964404035.1 uncultured Verrucomicrobiota bacterium
CGCCTCTTTCATCGCGCTTGCGGAGGGAGGTCGCTGATGGTAAAATTGGTAGATTGTGGTGAGTTCTGTTTCGCCTTGGAGTCATGTCTTTGATCCATGCCCCATCACTCAAGCCGCTGCAATACGGCGGCGCACTGGCGTCGGTAACCTTGCTGACGGGTTGCGTGTGCCTGGTCATGTTGTACCGACAGGGCGTCGATGCCTTGAAGCAGGAAGTCCGCCACTCGCTCGTCCAGATGGCCAAGACGGTCGCGACGCTTGTTGACGGCGACCTCCATGAGACGTTCACGGATCCGCGGCAGGAAGAGACCTCGGACTACCAACAGGCGGTTGAACCCCTTCGCAAGGTGCTCCATGCCCACCCCGAGATTCGTTTTCTCTACACCATGGCTTTCCGCCATCAGCGGCCGCACTTCATCCTGGATGCCTCGCTGCCAGGCGATGCCGATGGGGACGGAATCGAGGATCACTCACCGATCATGCAGCCGTTCGAGACTCCGGTACCCGCCTTGCTGGCGGCTCTCACAAATGGAAGCATCCAGGCAGACAGCGAACCGATCCGGGACCGATGGGGAACCTACCTGAGTGGTTATGCTCCTTTGTACGACTCACAAGGACGCCACGTGGGCATCGTCGGCGTCGATCTCAGGTTGAACGACTATGTGGCACGCCTCGCCGCCCTGCGCCGGGCGCTCATCGTCGGAGTGATCTCAGCGTTTCTGCTTTCACTCCTCGTCGGCATCGGTGCCTGGTGGATGGAGTCGCGGGCACGTCAATCCGATCAATACCGGCTGTCAACGGTCAAGGCCCTGCGCCAGAGCGAGGCCCACTACAAGATGCTCTTTGAGCAGATGGTGAGCGGGTTCGCGCTCCACGAGATGATCTATGATGCGCAAGGCCAACCGGTGGATTACCGGTTTCTGGCCGTCAATTCCGCCTTCGAACGTTTGACCGGTCTACAGGCCGCCAACCTCATTGGCCGGACGGTGCGGCAGGTTCTTCCCCAGACTGAACAGACATGGATTGACACCTACAGCCGGGTCACCGCTACCGGCGTGCCTGTTCAGTTTGAGAATTTCCATCACGGTCTGGGCCGGCATTACCAGGTCACCGCCTATCGGCCCACGCCCGGCCAATTTGCCTGCATTTTCACGGATGTCACTGAGCAAAAGCGCATGGCGGAAGAGCGGCTCAAGACCCAGGAACAACTTCAGCACGTTCAAAAACTTGAGGGACTCGGACTGCTGGCCGGGGGTATCGCACACGACTTCAACAACCTGCTCATGGCCATCCTCGGCAACGCGGATCTGGCCATCGAAGATGCGCCCCCGAGGTCCCCGATCCGGACCAGCCTCGATCAGATCAAGCAGATATCATTACGGGCCGCGGACCTGTGCAAACAGATGCTCGCCTATTCCGGCAAAGGCAAGTTCCTGGTCGCCCCCCTGAATCTCTCCCAGCTGGTTAAGGACATGACGAAGCTTCTGGAGATATCGATCTCAAAGAAGGCCGTTCTCCGCTATAACCTGGCCCCGGATCTGCCTGCCGTTGAAGCTGACGCCACCCAGATGCACCAGGTGATCCTCAATCTCGTCATCAATGCATCGGAAGCGATCGGCGAAAGAAGCGGGGTCATTATGCTGACCACCGGCACCCTGAACTGCGACGAGCAATGCCAACGTGAAATGTACCTCAACACTCCTCTAGAGTCCGGTCCGTATGTCTATGTGGAGGTCCAGGACACCGGCTGTGGCATGGACAAAGACACCCAGTCACGGCTTTTTGATCCGTTCTTCACCACGAAGTTCACGGGCCGGGGGCTGGGGCTGGCAGCCGTCATGGGGATCGTGAGAGGCCATAAGGGGGCCATCAAGGTCTGCAGCGAACCGGGCAACGGGTCCACCTTTACCGTGCTGCTGCCGGCCTCCGGCGAAGTGGCCGCCGTTGAAAAAGGCCTTCTCCCGCCCACCTCATGGAAAGGCAGCGGAACAATTCTGCTGGTGGATGACGAGGAGACCGTTCGCGCAGTAACCAGGCGCATGCTGGAGCGGTCAGGCTATACGGTGATCACCGCTTCCGACGGACGGGAGGCTGTAATGTTGTTCAAACAGCAGAGTGACAAACTGGCCTGTGTCCTCATGGATCTGACCATGCCGCATATGGACGGCGATATGGCGTTCCGCGAGATGTTCCGTTTCAGGTCCGATATCCCGGTCATCCTATCAAGCGGCTACAGCCCGCAGGATATCGAACAGCGTTTTGCCGGGAAGGGTCTCGCAGGGTTCCTCCAGAAGCCTTACGAGTTGGCCACCTTGATCGGCATGATCCGAAAGGCAACCTCCCAGAGCTAGCCGGCTAAGGGGAGTAGGCCGCGATCAGGCTATCTACATAGATCAGCGGCACGCGTTCGCCATTCAGCCAGTAGCCCCGGCCGGTCACCGTGCAACGCCGCCCCATCAAGGCAAGGACTTGCCGCTCGTCGCCTCGCAGGTAACAGGTGGTGGCCTTCCGCCCATTCTCCCGATCCACGAGGCGGAATTCGACGCCGCGGACAAAGGCTAGGGGAACACGCTCCACCACCCCTTGCCGCGTAATCACAGCGCCCTGTCCCAGCACTGGCGCCAACCGATCCTGCGTCACGCCGTCAGGCAACTTCGCGGAGGATCCGTCGTGCATCGGTGCCGGAGGAGCATCACCTTCTGCAACAACTCCTGTCACCGCACCCGTCGTGACCCTGTCCACCAGCACGGCAGGGCCCTCATTCACCGGAGCCACCAGGCGGCGGCTGACCCACACAACCACGCCCTCGGGGGGCAGAATCCGTAACCATTCTCCCCGGGTCTCCGAGATGACCACGCGATCCCCTTTCCGCACGCCGCCCACATCCCGATAGCTCAACCCGGGACCGCAGCGGACATTCAGGCGGTCCGACAGGACCACCCCGTCCTTCACAAGGTCAGCCTTGAGCCACACGCCGGCATTCGTGGGAGCCTGCACGGCTAGCCAGTCGCTCTCCGAACGGATCACGGTCAACACATCCCCCTGCCCCGCCTGTGCCACCACTTCCGAATCGGCGATCGGACGTGCCCTCAGATTGACGCGCTCCCCGATAACCTTAACGTCCTCACCGCCCGCCCCCATCACGGCACACGCGTACAGCAGGGCGATTCCAGAAAACATGACTTGTGGCTTCATCTATTCTTCTCCCGCGTCGGTATCCTGTTGATCGTTGATGGCCCGCCGATCCGTCCTGACTCCGCCAGCCTGCCTAAGAAGCGATTTGATCTCCCCGTCCATGAGGTGACGCCACGCGCCCGATCGCAGTCCCCTGGCCGTCAAATCCCCGATAGCCACCCGCTTCAAACTCACGACCCTGAGCCCCACGGCCTCGACCATGCGACGGATCTGCCGTTTCCGGCCTTCACGCAAGATAATCTGGTACTCCTGATCCCGGCCGGAACGAAGCGTCACGCTTTCGGCCCGCAATAGCTGCCCTTCAGACTGAATACCGCCCTGTATCAACGACATGGACTCCGGGGCAAGCAATCGATTCAGCCGCACATGGTAGGTCTTGGGAACTTCGTGGCGGGGATGGGTCAAGGCCAGGGCAAGGTCCCCATCGTTGGTGACGATCAGGAGCCCTTCGCTATCCCGGTCGAGACGTCCCACCGAAAAAAGGCGGGTCGTAATGCCGGGAAGAAGATCAAGGAAGGTACGCCGCCCATGGGTATCATGGGACGTACAAAGCACATCGCGGGGCTTGTTGAGGAGAAGATAGAGCTTACGCTCAACGCCTGCGCACCGGCCATCCACCTCGATGCGATCGGTTTGCGGGTCGACGGATTGCCCCTGTTGCGAGACAACCCGGCCGTTCACCTTTACCCGACCTTCGGCAATCAGCGTCTCACAGGCACGGCGCGAACCTAATCCGCATGCCGCGAGATGCTTCTGCAGACGGACGTTACGCGTCGGGTTTGGTCTTGGGGAGCCCGAGTCCACGGTCTCCATCTTTCCATTTCCCGCGTTTGCGCAGAAGATCGACTCGCTCAAAACGCTTGAGGACGCTCCGCTTGGCTGCGATTTTCTGGGCCGACTTCAAACTTGAATGCTGGGACATGATTCAACTCCAACTCTCTTATTCCATCCAGATCAGGGCGCGCATGATGGCGAAAACGCCTCCCCATGTCAACTACTACTGACT
>CAYOIT010000320.1:0-4194 GCA_964404035.1 uncultured Verrucomicrobiota bacterium
GACGGGACGAGGGCCTTGGAGGGCGGCAATCCCTTGCCGCCGGGGTGCGGAGGGACTTCTTCAGGTCGAGGGACATCAAAGGACTCCCATTGAATCTGGAACTCAGCCGGAACTCACGAGTCGGATGTCGATACCAGATGGTGCTGAAAGTGCCCCTTTACCGGCCAGATAGGGACGCGGCGCCAAAGGATTGGCGCCCTCCAAGGAGAATTGAAGGACGGGACGAGGGCCTTGGAGGGCGGCAATCCCTTGCCGCCGGGGTGCGGAGGGATTGATTTCCAAATGAAGAATCCGAAATAGTTCCCAATGGCGAAGATCAAACATACTAAGAATGAGCTCAAGTCGCAGCGCGAAGCGTTGCGGCGCTTTGAGCGCTTTCTGCCCATGCTGCAACTCAAGAAGATGCAGCTCCAGATGGAATTGCAGAGCATCGATGCCCAGGTGGCCGAGAAGACGGCTGAGGAGCATAGTGTGCGGGGTTCCCTCGGGCGCTGGGTGCAACTGTTCGCCGAGCCGGTCGATCTGGGAGGCCTGACCCGGGCCACGCGGATTGTCCTGGGCGAGTCCAATATCGCCGGGGTAAGCGTGCCGGTGTTCAAGGATGTGGTCTTCGAACGTGTGGAACCGGATCTTTTCGAAACGCCCCCCTGGCTCGATGATGCCATGGAGGTTATGGAGCAGCTTATTCAGAACCGGATCGCGATCCGGGTGCTGGATGAGCAGAAACGCCTGATCGGCGAGGAATTGCGCACGACGTCGCAGCGTGTGAACCTGTTCGAGAAAGTGAAAATCCCGGAGGCGCGCGAGCATATCCGGGTGATCAAGATCTTCCTGGGCGACCAGCAGACGGCCGGTGTGGCGCGTGCCAAGTTCGCCAAGGGACGCACCGCGGACTTTGAAGAAAGCGGTGTGATGCATGCGGAGTCTGAAGAGGACTTCGAGATGGTGAGCGACCCATGATCGTACCCATGAAAAGCGTGACTCTGCTGTGCCTGCTTCCTGACCAGGAACGGTCCCTGGCGGCTTTGCACGACCTGGGGGTGCTGCACCTGACGCCGGTGGTGACGCCGGACAGTGAGGATCTGGGGCAGGTTCGCTCCCGGCTGGCCGCCGCCCGCGAAACGGCCGATGCGCTGGCCGGTCCGGTCACGGCGGGTTCTGCCGCGAGTTCCGGCGCCGATGTCGAGGCCGTGGTGCAGAAGGTTCAGGAACTGCTCCGCCGCAGGAAGGAACTGCAGGGCGGCCTGGAGAACCTCGAGCGCGAGCGGCTGGCGGTGGCGCCCTATGGGGATTTTGATCCCGCGGCCGTCCGGCGGCTTGAGGCGGCCGAGGTTCTGGTGAAGCTTGTCCAGGTGCCGTCGAAAGAGCCGTTGCCCGTGATCGACGGCGCCGTGGTTCAGGTTCTGAGCGACGACAAGTCCTTCAAGTACCTGGCGATCATTTCCCGGACGCCGGTGGAGTTTGGAGGTCGCGAATTTCCCCTTCCCGCGCGTGCCCTGAAAGCGGTGGAGGCCGAATTGGCGGCCTCCCGCCGGGCGATGGATGAGGCCGACCGGCTCCTGGTGGGGTTTCGGGGGCAGCGCGCCGGGGTGGAGGAGCGGATCCGGTCACTTGAGGATCGGGAGCATTTCCTCATGGCGCGCGATGGCATGGGAACCTGGGAGCGCGTGAGCTACCTCAAGGGATATTGTCCCATTCCCAACGTGGAGGCGCTGCAGGCGCAAGGCCGTGCGCAGGGTTGGGGGTTGTTGATCGAAGATCCGGGGCCGGACGATCCCGCTCCCACGCTGTTGCACAATCCGCGCTGGGTTCAACCGATCAAGGCCATCTTCAAGATGATCGGTATTGTGCCGGGGTACCGTGAATTTGACATCAGCGGCGTGTTCCTGCTGTTTTACAGCTTGTTCTTTGCCATGCTGGTGGGTGACGCGGGTTACGGTCTCCTGTTCCTGGCGTTGACCGGGGCGATCCGGCTCTTCGCCCGAAAGGCTCCGCCGGAGCTGCCGCGTCTGCTGGGGACGCTCAGCGTCTGCACGATTGTGTGGGGGGTGCTTACCGGTTCGTATTTCGGCATCCGGTTCGAGTCGCTGCCCCCGCTGTTGCGTCAGGGGAGGGTGGCCTGGCTCACCGACGAGGTGCACCTGATGGCACTGTGTTTTCTGATCGGCTCCATCCACCTGACGATCGCCCATGTCTGGAATGCCTGGCGGGTGAGAAACAGTCTCGCGGCCCTGGCGCAGATCGGTTGGGTGGCCATCACGTGGAGCATGTATTATCTGGCGATGAATATGATCCTCGGGCGGCCCTTGCCTGCGTTTGTCCTGCCTCTGTTCATGGGCGGTCTGGCGGGGGTGGTAGTATTTATGACCCCGCTGCGCATGCTGAAGACGGACTGGCCGAACCATGCGATGCTGCCCTTGTCGATCATCGGCAGTTTTGGCGATGTCGTCTCGTATGTGCGGTTGTTCGCGGTCGGCAGCGCGGGGACGGCGATCAGCGTCGCCTTCAACGAAATGGCGTTGAGTGGAGGCATTTCGAGTTTCGGGGCCGGTGTGGGGGCCGCGCTCATTCTGTTTCTGGCCCACGCGATGAACATTCTGCTGTCGGCGCTGGGGGTGATTGTCCACGGGGTGCGTTTGAACACGCTCGAATTCTCGGGGCATCTGGGCATGCAGTGGACGGGTATCCCGTTCAAGCCGTTCCGGAAGCAGGAGCCGGGGCAGGAATAGAGTTGGCCGCGGCCGGCAAGGGCAACGGGTCCTTGCGGCGGCGGGGGCATTTTTGAGTGGAAGAACATAACAGGAGGAGATGATCATGACAGGCGAATCGATGTTGGCACTGGGCAAGATGGGCGGCGCGGCGGCGCTGGGGTTGTCGGCGTTGGGGTCGGCCTTGGGCGCCGGCGCGGCGGCCCCGGCGGCGATCGGAGTGTGGAAGAAGTGTTATGCCCAGAAGAAGGCGGCGCCGTTCATGCTGCTGGCGTTTATCGGGGCGCCGCTCTCGCAGACGATTTACGGCATGATTGTCATGAATAAGATCCTGGAAGGTGCCGAAAAGGTTCCCGCAAACTGGATGGATCTGGTGGGCGTGGGGATCTTCAGCGGCGCGGCGCTGGGTGTTTCGGCCTGGATGCAGGGTGTTGCCGGCGCGGCGGCGGCGGATGCGCTGGGCGAGACCGGACAGGGCGCGGGCAACTATCTGATGGCACTTGGCATCATCGAGACTGTGGCGATCTTCGTGCTGGTGTTCATCGGTAAAGCGATTCTCTAAGGGGATGGACCGATCCAGGGCTGATTTATCCTGATTGGTAACTCGTTGTGGCGGAAGGGGAACCCACCCCTGGCCCCTCCAAGGAGGGGAACCGATCAGGATGAATCAGCCCTGGGAAACGATCCCTGTTGTGACGCTTAGTGTCGTGATGGTATACTATGCGCCGCAATGAGGGAGGGGACCATGATCCACGTCAAAGTGGCCGGTTTATCGCTTTCGAATATTGGATTTGTGGTGCTGCTGCGCGGGGAGCAGGATGAGCGAACGCTCCCCATCTTCATCGGCGGCGCCGAGGCTCAGTCCATTCTCATCCACATGGATCATGTGGACATTCCCCGCCCCCTCACCCATGACCTGCTCAAGACGGTCATGGACTGCATGGAATGCAGGCTGAAGCGGGTGGTCATCAACGACCTGGTTGAGAGTACCTTCTACGCGGTCCTTGTGGTGGAGCACGACGGCGTGGAGACGGAAATCGACGCGCGGCCGAGCGATGCCGTGGCCCTGGCCCTGCGGTGTGCGGCCCCCATCTACGTCGTGAAGAAAGTCATGGAACAGGCCGGGATCGTTCTCAAGGACAAGGATTCCGACACGGCCACGAGTGAAGACGAGTCGGCGGGCACGGGCTTATCGGATCTCAAGACGCAGCTGGAGCAGGCGATCGGTCAGGAACGCTACGAAGAGGCGGCCCGGCTAAGGGATGAGATCAAGAAGCTCGAAGAAGGCCACGGGAAGAATTAGGGGCGTCGGAATCACGGGGAAAGGCGGCAGTAAGTAACTGCCGCACTCCAAAGGCTCGCAAAGCTCGCAAATTCGATGGCGCGGCAGCGACATCCTTCGGAGTGCGGCAGTTGGACTGCCGCCTTTCTTTCTGCGAAGGGCAGGGGCTTGGCGAAGGCGGCAGTCAGGAACTGCCGCACTCCA
>CAYOIT010000321.1:0-4177 GCA_964404035.1 uncultured Verrucomicrobiota bacterium
CGTTCCACAAGGAAAAGACCCCCTCGTTCAACGTCAACCGCCAACGCCAGATGTTCCATTGTTTCGGGTGCGGTGCCGGCGGCGATGTGTTCAAGTTCGTGATGATGTACGAGCAGGTGGATTTCCCCGGTGCCGTTCGGATTCTGGCTGAAAAAGCGGGTGTGCCGCTGCAGTTCGACAAGGGCTCGGAACCGTCGAGCGATAAAGAGATTCTTCTCGCCATTCACGAGGAATCGGCCGCGCTGTTTCACCGCTGCCTCATGAAGGAACCCATGGCCCAGCCCGCGCGGGACTACCTCCGGAAACGCAAGCTGAACGCGGCCATCGCCGAGGAATTCATGATCGGGTATG
Organism: uncultured Verrucomicrobiota bacterium; assembly: GCA_964404035.1. Lineage (GTDB taxonomy): Bacteria > Verrucomicrobiota > Kiritimatiellia > CAIKKV01 > CAITUY01 > CAMBRF01. Next base: position 352 of record CAYOIT010000321.1, read on the forward strand.
CCCCGGAACAATGGGATTTCGTTCTGAACTGGGCCAAGGGGCGATCCTTTCCGATCGAGAAGCTCGAACTGGCCGGTCTCGTGGTCCGGAAAACAGAGGAGGGCTCGTCCTCGTCTGCCGTCTATGACCGCTTCCGTAACCGGGTCATGTTCCCCATCCGCAACGAACAGGGCCGGATTGTGGCGTTTAGCGGGCGCACCCTCCTGCAGGATCCCAAGGCGGCCAAGTACGTCAATAGCCCCGAAACGCCGATCTTCCGCAAGAGCCACATCCTTTACGCGCTCGACAAGGCCCGACGCGACATCGTCGAGAAGCGCGAAGCCATTGTCTGTGAAGGCCAGATCGACGTCATCCGTTGCCATCAGGCCGGCTTCAAGACGGCCGTGGCGGCCCAGGGCACAGCCTTCACCGAGGACCATGCGCGCATTCTCCGCCGGTATGCCGACGGTGTCGTCCTGGTGTTCGATTCGGATGAGGCGGGCCGCAACGCGGCCTTGCGTGCCACCACCCTGTTCATGCAGTCGGGACTCGCGGTGCGCATCGCCTCTCTGCCGCAGGGCGAGGATCCCGATTCCCTGATTCTCAAAGAAGGGCCCGAAGGCTTTGAACGCGCCCTGCAACAGGCCGTACCCGCCCTGGACTTCCAGATCAACCTGCTGCTATCCCGAGAGGAAGTCCGTTCGGAAGCCGGCCTGATGCGCGTTTGCCGGGCGGTGCTGGGGACCATCAGCCAGACCCCTAACGCCATTCAGCGCGATGTCCTCCTCCAGACCGCCGCCCGCCGATTGAACGTCTCGGTGGGGGCGCTCCAGGCTGAACTGCGGCCCCTCCTCAGGCAATCCGCGCCGCGGGAAGCCCCCACGGTGAAACCTCCACGCGTCCAGCGGCCGGCGCACGAGGTCATGCTGGCTGAACACCTCGGAGCCGGTCCGGAGCAGGTCAGCATCGTCGAACGCTATCTTCCCCTGACCCTCATTTTCGATCCGCTCTGCCGTCGCTTCGTCGAAGCCATGATCTTCAGCCATCGCGAACATGCCGAACTGATGGAGACGCTGACCCAACGCGACGACGAGGATAGGTCTCTCTCGACGTTTGCCGCGGAAGTGCTAAGCGCCCCGTCAAAGGCAGGGGCCGAAGGCTCTCACCGGCAGGCTGTCGAAGGATTGATTCTGGGCATCTGGCGCACCGAACTCCAGCGGCGCCGGCTCGAACTGGAACAACAGGCGGCAGGCTGTGCCGAGGACGATGCGCGCGATGCCCTCATGGCTCAGGCCCAGCAACTGACCACCGACCTGAACCGTCTGAAGCGATGGGAGACGGGCGAACTCGTCCTTCAACTCTATGCCGAACCCGCCCTCCCGGACCACGGCTGACTCCGGATGCTGGTCAGAATCTCATAGGAGATGGTCTGGCACCACCGTGCCAGTTCGTCGGCCCACAGTGATTCATCGCCCTGCTCCCCGATCAACACGACTTCATCGCCTTCCTTGACGCCGCCCTCGGACCCCACATCGATGACGGTGAAGTTCATCGTCACACGCCCGACCACTTTTGCCCGGCGCCCGCCGACCAGAACCTGTCCCTTATTGCTCATCAACCGTGAGAATCCATCGGAGTAGCCAACGTCAATCGTCGCCAGCCATGTCGGTTCCGCGGTCACATGCGTGCTGAGATAACTCACGGGGAAGCCCTTGGGAACGTACTTGACCTGGACCACCCGCGTCTTCCATTGAAGAAACGGACGTGTCCGGGCGCGCCCCCCAGGCAACCTCTCTCCATATCCGTAGCCCAGAATCCCCAGCCGCACACCGTCCATATCCCATTGCGGATGGGCCAGGAAGGCCGCACTGTTGGACAGGTGCTTGAACAGGCCCGTCATGCCCAGCGCGTGGCACTTGGTTTCAACCCGCGCAAATCTTTCCCCCTGGATCATCGCGAAGGCATCGTCCGATCCTCCCACCGCGGCGAAGTGCATGCACAGTCCTTGAATATCGAGACCGCCCTCGGCCTTCAGTTGACCCAGCACCCGGGCGGCCTCCTGCCAGGCCAGACCGAGTCGGCCCATACCGGTGTCAATCTTGGCATGACAGGCAAGGGTAAGGTTGTGACGGCGGGCTTCTGCCGCAAGGGAGCGCCCCTGGTCTTCACTCACGAGAATCGGGATAATCGCGTTTGAGTGGAGTTCGCTGACATCTAACGGCCACACGGCACCCAGCAACAGAATACCCGCCTTCGGCAAAGCCGCGCGCAATGCCAGCGCTTCATCCAGTCGGGCCACCAGGAACCAGCGCACCCCGCTCCGGAAGGCGTGGGTCGCCACAGTCTCCATGCCATGCCCGTAGGCGTTGGCTTTCACAACCTGAATGATCTCAACCGGCACCGGCAGTGCCGAGCGCACAGCCTCCAGGTTGGCGCGAAGCACCTCGAAATCCAGCTCAGTCCAGGCGTTCAGTCGGTTCACGTTCACCCCACGGGCACTCCCCTGAGCTCTGGTCATTCCGGGGCCGGCTTATCCCCGCCCGGCGGCGGAGGTGGCGACACGCGATTGACCCGCATCGGATAGCGCAACTTGAGATCGCCTTCGATCAGAATTTCGACCCAGTAGACCCCTTCCGTTTCGAGTTTCACGTTGAGGAAGAACTCCACATTCGTCACCGAGGATTCCGTATCGGGGAGCCGTACCACAATCTCCCGGCCTTCCACGATCGTGGGCCCGTTGCCGGGCCCGACTATCCGCGTTCGCTCCCGGAACGCGCCCTGCCCGCAGCACCACCGGTTGACAATGCAGATCCTGGGGAAGACTGAGGGAAATGCCGGCAGACCGATCACGTCAAAAAGACCGATCAGGATGAACTTGCCTGATCGTTCCTGACGCACATCATCGCACAGAACACTCATTTGAAGATCGGGGATCATGACTGACTGACTCCTTTGACCGTGCCGCCCCATTGCTCGATATGCGACCGGATAAATTCCACCACGGTTTCATGCGCCCGCCTCCCGTTATCCTCAATGGTGATCGGGGGGCCAAAAGCGAAATGCACCGTCTTGTCAGGGTCAACCGGGCCGATATCCTTGAAACGCTTCCCGTTGCCCATAAAGTCCGTTTTGAGCGCCAGAGGAATCACAGGGACCCCGGCGCGCGCCGCCAGTTTGACCCCGAGGGTGTTGAAGGCGGCCATATCGAACTCCACCGAGCGTGTCGCTTGGGGGAAAATAACGACGGAAATGCCCTGCTTCAGCAGGGCCTCGCCCTGCGTCAAGACCGCCTTGAGATCCTCCCTGGGATTGGTACGGCCCACGGGAATCACATGAACCACGCGCATGATGGGGCCGAAGATCGGGTGGTCTACGAGCGCCTGCTTGACCACGAACGCCACATTCCTGAAGGGCAGGATCAGACACGACAACATGATGGTCTCGAGCGAACTCATGTGGTTGCCGATGATCACGGCCGGCCCAGCCAGATCGGAGAGAGGTTTCAACCCTGTCACCTCAATCAGCCCTCCGGCGTCTTCGGCCACACACACGGACTTGAACGAACGTTCCGCGTACGCGTCGAGATCGAAAACCCCGCGCCGGATCATCCGGCCGGCCACCACGTAGATCCATACCATTCGCAGGTGAAAACACGCGGCTCGCAAGCGGTCCCATCCGCCGAACCGCCAGCCGGCACGCCGGGAGGCGGGCGTCCGGTAGCACAGGTCCGTCCTGAGCCGATCACGAAACGCCTGATATTTCTCAACTTCTGTCATGGTCGTCTTCCCATCCTCGATTGGCGGGCTGATTCTTAACACCCCCTCCCCGCGGCGGCAAGCCTCATGAG
>CAYOIT010000322.1:0-4150 GCA_964404035.1 uncultured Verrucomicrobiota bacterium
CTGAGGGCCTGCCAGGGGGCGTTCGCGGAGCCGGTCCCCGCCGGGGGGGCATCCACATCCACATAATAGGTATAATTGGTGGCCTGGGCGGACAAAACCGCCAGAAACACCAGGACAAGGGCGGATCGAATCGAACTGATCATGCGCATGACTATCCTCCACTATCTCACCAGGATCAACGCTCCGTTGGCAGCAGGCTTCCAGACAATGAACCCGGAATTCGTCACCGTGGCATCGATGGCATGGGGCCTCGACTGGATGGTCAGCGTGTTGGACGCCAGGTCCAGCACCGTTCCCGCGGAAAACCAGGCGTCCCGAACCGCCACGTTCGTGGCCAGCCGCACCCGCGCATAGTTGGTTACGATCAGGGTGGCCAGCTGCAGCTCGGAAACCGACCCGTTGGTCATGGCGGGCAGGATGGTGTAGGCATTGGTGGTCACCTTCAGCCCGTTGTTGTCGATATACAGCGTGCCCGCGCCCTGCAGCTGGCCCGGCGCCTGCTCGTAAACCGTGCCGGCCGCGCCGTCGTAATTGGCATCGCCGCCGTAGGCGCGAACCGCCACGCCGCCGCGGGAGGGCGTGGCCGTCAGGTACAGGGCGATGCGGCCGCCGCCACCTCCATAGGTGCCGCCGGAATAGCCCGACGCGTCGATCGACCCGCCGCCGGACAGTGTTCCCGTGCGCAGGACGATCGACCCGCCGGACTGCCCGTCCGTCACCAGGCCCGTGGCGACGATGCTCCCGTTGACCACCGTGCTGCCGCTCACGGCCAGCCGCATCACGCCCCCGCCTTCAGCCGTATTGTCGGAGCCCCAGAATCCACCGCTTCCGGAAGTAGCCGGATTGGTGACCGTCCCGTATGTCTTGTTCAGCGCCGGCACGTTATTGGTCGCCCCGCCCTGACCGCCATGGCTGGCGGCGCGGGCCGGCGGACCGCCAATGGAGCGGCCCAGCCCGTTCCCCGCGCCATAGCCGCCGCCAGACATGGTGACAGTGCCGCCCGCATCCACGGTCAAATCGCCATCCAACGTCAAGGTCAGAGGATTCTGCAACGGCGCCCCGGCCGTATCGGAATTGGGGGAGTTGAGCGTCCGCTGGACGGATGCAGCCAGGCGTCCTTGCGGGGTGACGGTCCATGATCCGGCCGCTGACACCGGCACGTCCACCAGCAGCGTGTAATTGGAAATCGCGTAGGGATTCGGGATGATCAACGCGTTGGTGCCGCGGATGGCCAAATAGGAGATATCGCGGCCCGCCCACTGGATCGGCGCGCTGCCCAAGTTGATCGCCGTATCCCGGTTAATCCCGAGCACGCCCCTGTTGGTGACGATAATCTGGGAAAAATCGGCCAGGTTCACCGCCGCGTTATAGGTGCCGGCGGTCGGCATCAGGGTGGCCGCATAGGAAAAGTAGGAGAGGCCAATGTTGTTGTTAAAGGCATTGTTGTTATCGATCACCAGGATGCCGTTGCCGGGCGTGTGCGACGCGCTTTCCTTGTAAATCGTTCCTGCGGCGCCGGGCGTGATCGATCCGCCGTAAGCCCGGATCTGCACGACCCCGAAGGATGTCGAATTGGTGACGATGACGGCCACGCGGCCGCCGCCCCCGTTCCACGACACAATGGCCGAGGCATCCAGCAGGCCACTGCCGGAAAGCGTGCCGGTGCGGAGCCAGATCGAACCGCCCGCCCCCTGGGGGTTTCCCGAAGCGGCGGGCAGCGTGCTCATGCGGCCGTCGATCCTGGAGTCGCCGGACACCGTCAGCAGCATGGCGCCGCCGCCCTGTGCGGCGTTGTCCCCGCTCCAATCCCCGCCGCTGCCCAGTTCGATCGGCGCGCGGATTTCACCGTATGTCTGATTCGGCAGCGTGGCGGCAAACGTTCGGCCAATCTGGCCGCCGTGGCAGCCCGGATAGCCCGGGCCGGACTGGTCCCGGTACCCGATGCCATCGCAGGCGATGGCCGCCAGAGGCCCGACCCGCAGATCGCCTCCCACGGTGGCGGACAGCCGGTACCAGCGCCGGTCCGCGCCGCCCGCATTCGATTCGTGCCGCCAGAAGCCTCCGTTGATCGTGCAATCCCCCGCAATGGTCAGGTTGGTGAAGGGGCCGCGTCCCGGATAAACCGTGACGAACGTGACCATACCTGTGAATCGTTCGGTCTGCGTCCACCGGGCGAGCGACATGGCTGCATTCGTATTCCAGATGATGTTCGTGTAGGGCGAATCCAGCAGCACGTAATCGTTCGTGCCGGGCGCCAGGCCGTTCAGCCAGTTGTTGGTGTTGCTGGCCAGGGCGTTGGTGCCGCCGCCCGTCCACACGCAGGTCGCGCCGCCCGCCGCCGGGGTTTTGAACGTGGCCGCGGGGCCCCACCAGACATCGTAGTCGTTGCTGGCCATGCAGCGATAGGCATAGGTCGTGTCCGGCAACAGCCCGGAAAACAGGGCACCAAATATCACGCCCTGCGCCTGGGGCCCCGTATTGGAGGAAGCGGCCCAATCGGCCATGTTGGTGCCCTTGTCGGTCGTATCCAGCACAAACCAGGCATAGGTGACGATGCCGGTGCTCTCATAGACGAACTGGGCGCGCACCTCGGCGGAACCCGAGTCGGCCACAGGCGCGCAGTTGGTGATGACCGGGATCTGCCACTCCTCGAAACAGCCGATGTCCGATCCGAGACGGGTCGGGCGAAAGACTCGGTTGAGATCGTTCGTGATGCCCGACGCCAGGGCGGCGTCGATGGCGGGGCTTCCGGCGGCCAGGCGGAAATCGCCGGCGACGGCATCCGCCAGTTGCGGATCAACCTCCATCAGGGCCGTGACCACGCTGCTGGTGACCGCTTCGTTGGCCCACACCACGTTGGTGCCGTGCCCGAAGACGATGGAGTTGTTCAACCGGGGGCGGCCCAGGGCGCTGCCGTAGGTCGCCAGCGTACCGGCGGGCATCGAGCAGTAGACGCCGGTCGATCCGTTGTTCAGAACAATCATGTTGTCGAACTGGAAAATGGACCGCTCGTTCTGGCGCGCGCCATAAAAATAGATGCCGCCCCCTTTGTTTGTCGCAACCGTGGAATGGCGCATCGTCATGTAGGAGGCGGTGTCACCGGTTCCCTTCACGAACAGGGCAAAGCCTTCATTGGTCGCGGTGTTGTCGGCCACGAGGCAGTTGTCCAGGTTGATGCCGATGCCACTGTAGATGTCGGTGTTCCCGGCGGCGCTGCCGCGGGCCGCCCTGTTCCCCATGAACCGGGAATAGCGGCCGTTGATGATGGATTTCTTGCCCACCCCCACCGCCCCGCCGAAGTTCGTGGCCGTGTTGTCCGCGAACAGGCACCGCGTCAGCGTGAAGGTCTGCGAGTCGCCGGTTCCCAGCCCGGCGCCGTTGGCGGCCAGGTTGCCGACGAACTGGCAATCAGCGAACTCCTGGCCGGTATTGCCCGCCTGCACATACAGGCCGCCACCGAGCCCGTTCGTGGCGGCATTGCCGATGCACACCACGTTCGTGGAGATGGAGAACCGCCCGCCATACCAGGCGCCGCCGCCGTTCCGGGTGGTGCGGTTGTTCAGGAAGGCGCAGTTGTACAGGGCCGCGGCGGACATGCCGCCGTTCAGGACAAGCGCCCCGCCGTCGTAATTGGTGGTGGTGATGAAGGAATCCCGGAATATAAAGCCATCGAACGTCAGGACGTGATCCGCCCCGCTCGAGTAGAAGGCCCGGGAATTGGCGTTGGTCAGGCTGATGACGGTCATGGTGTTCGTATCGGGCGAAACCGCATTCGGGAACGTGCGACCCGCCTCCGTCCAGTCGAACGACGCGCCGCCCTGCCAGCCGGCGTAGCCGCCTTTCCAGGATCCGGACTTGGCCGCCAGGTTGTAGCCGTTCGTCCCGAAGGTTTCCTGTCCCCCGGCAAGGGTGGACTGGTAAAACCCGCTCGCCACCAGGATCACATGTCCCGAGCCGTTGGTATAGGCGACGGCGGCCGCGGCCAGAGTCGTGAACGGCCGGTTCGTGGTCCCGATGGGCGAACCCAGCGATCCGTCATAGCTGACATCCACGTAATAAGTCGCGCCGCTCACGGCCAGCGAGCCCGAGAACAGGGCGGCCAATCCCATCCAGCTAATCTTCTTCCACGCTTGCCTGATCATCATGATAC
>CAYOIT010000323.1:0-4145 GCA_964404035.1 uncultured Verrucomicrobiota bacterium
CCTGCCACCGTCACATTCGGCGTGTTCGTGTTGTCCACAATCACGTCCACTGGCGCCCCGCCGGTCGCCCGTCCTATCACCGGCCGCGTCGTCCCACCTCCGCCCGTAAACGCCACGCTCGTCGTGTTCGTCCCTGCCGCCGTCGGACTGTACCGCACCACCACGGCTACCGTCTGGCTCGCGGTCAGGCTGTACGGGCTGCCCGACACGACCGAAAACGGCGCCGCCACGCTCGCACTGCCGCTCAGCGTCCCGCCCCCGACGTTCTGCACCTGGAACACACGGCTCGAGGTCGCCCCCACCGTAAGCGTCCCGAAATCCAAACTCGACGGCGTCACCGCAATCACCGGAGTGGGCGGCGCATCGCCAACCTTCAGAAGCCTGACCGCGTCGGCGATCACGTACCCACCGGTCGTGTTATCCGTGCGGATCCTCACCCAGCCGTTCGATCCGGCCGCGAACGTGTTCGTCCCCAACAGGAACCACGCGTTCCCTCCCTGCTTCTGGTTGACCACCACCGTGTTCGTCCTGGTACCGGTCACGATATCCACCGGCGTATTGCTCGCCCACGGATATGCGGCCAACTGCGCCGGCCACCACAAATACACCTGATAGTCGCCACTCGCTGGCAGATTCGGCCGGAACGTCACACTCTTGGTTCCCTTGCCCGCGTTCCCATCGTGCAGATAATTCGCCCGGTAATAGCCCGGCGCATACGTGCTGACGGTCCACGCCCCCACCAGCGTCACGTTCGCCGCATTCGTGTTATCCACAATCACGTCCACGGAAGCCGCACTGTCGTCGTCTTCAATTGTGACCGTGGCCGTCCAAGGGCTACCCACCGTATACCCGCTACCCGACGTTAGCGTGACCACGACGGTCTCAACACCTTCCACCACCACGTCATTAATCACGATCACCGTCTTGGTCGCTGTTGCCGAACCGGCCGCAAACGTCACCGTTGCGCTCAGGTTCGAGTAGTCGCTGCCGCTGCCGGCCGTGCCCGCCACCGTGAAGTTGGCCGTCAACGCCGCGGTCGTTGAACCAGTACGGCTGAAGGTAAACGTCCCACTGCCCTGCCCCGTGCCCGGCTCACCCGCCGTCGCGTCCGTCGCCGCCACCGTCACCACCGGCAAAGCGGCCCCGGCCGGCACGAACTTTACTGCATCCGCAACCACGTACCCAGCCGTCGCCTCGGTGCGTACCCGCACATACCCGTTGGTCCCGACCGCAAAGGAGCTCGATCCTACCCACACCCAGTTGCTGCCACCCACCTTCTGATTCACCAGGACCGTATTGCTGCCGCCCGCTCCCACAATATCCACTGGCGCATTGCTCGCCCAGGCATAGGTCGCTTGTTGCGGCGGCCACCACAGATACACATCATAGTTGCCGCTCGACGTCAGGTTCGGACGGAACGTGATGCTCTTCGTTCCCTTGGCCGTAGCTCCGTCGTGCAGGTAATTGCTGCCGCAGTACCCCGGCGCCCACGTGCTTGCCGTCCACCCCCCCACCAACTGCACCCTGGCTACCCCATCGGCGTTGTCCACGATCATCGGCCCCGTCGCAACGTCGTCATCCTGAAGGGTCACGGCAGCCGAGGACGGACTACCCACCGTGTAGCCGGCCCCTGCGGCCAACGTCACCACCACCGTCTCATTGCTCTCCACCAGGAGGTCGTCGATCACGCTCACCGTCTTGGTCGCCGTCGCCGAGCCTGCCGCAAAACTGACCGTCGTGCCCAGAGCCGTATAGTCGCTGCCGCTGCCAGCCGTGCCGCCGACCGTGAAGTTGACCGTCAACGCCGCCGTCGTGAAGCCGCTGCGCGCAAAGGTAAACGTGCCGCTGCCCTGGCCCGTGGCCGGTTCCCCCGCCAAGGCATCCGTGGCCGTCACCGTGACAGTCGAGTCATCGTCTTTAATTGTCACGGTCGCCGCTGAGGGACTCCCCACCGCATAGCCCGTGCCCGCCGCCAAGGTCACGCTCACCGTCTCGTCACTCTCCACAGTATTCTCGTCGATCACGCTCACCGTCTTGGTCGCCGTCGCCGAGCCTGCCGCAAAACTGACCGTCGTGCCCAGAGCCGTATAGTCGCTGCCGCTGCCGGCCGTCCCGCCCACCGTGAAGTTGACCGTCAACGCCGCCGTCGTTGAACCCGTGCGGGTGAATGTGAAAGTACCCACGCCCTGGCCGGTGGCGGGCTCGCCCGCCAACGCGTCAGACGCGGACACCGTGATCGACCCCGATGACTGCCGCCAGTTCGCCACGGTACTGGCGGCGTTATTGATGCTCAAGGCGTTGTAGGCGGCATTGGCCTGCCCCACGGCAACCCCCGTAGGGACGCCGTCAAACAGGACATTGGGGTTGGAAAACCGTTGAATGCGAGTGCCGGGGGCATAAGCCATGATGGTCCTGTACTGGTTCCCGGAATTACCATTGAAGCGCCACCCGTATCCGTAAGGATAGAGAGCTGAACCCGCGTTCGCGCGGTCGTGAGCGCAGCCCATGTTATGACCCAACTCATGACTGAAGGAATAGTAGCCCGTCGCGCAATCCCAATAGACCACGCTGAATGCGCTGCTCTCAAACGCCGGCGACAGGCTGGTCATCAGCCATGCCATCCCGCAGTACTGACTGTTGTTGATCAGCAGGCTCACCATGTCGGCACCGTAGGTGTCCCGGAGGCCATGAACTTCATCCATGTAACCGTCGGTCCTGCTCGTCAGCCGCCCGAGGTCGGTCGAGAAATCTCCAGATTCGGTGTACGCCACCTCCACTCGATGGACCAGACGGAGCCGCGTCGTGATCAGACTCTGACTGTACGCAGTATTGGACTCATCCACCGCGAGGTTGATCAGAGCCTGCATGGCCGCCGTACCGCCGACCGCCGCTCTGGCGGCCGGTGTATAGACGACCATGACATCGATGACATCGCCCGTATCCTGCTCAGCCGGAGTCGTCTCCGCCCGTACCAGCGAATCCGCCTGCCGAACGGCCTGCTCCGGCCCGACTCCGCACGGGGGATACTTTGTCTCGTCGATCTTGGTGATCTCATACAACTGGTCGCCCAGGTACCTGACCTGAAAGGTGCCGTCTTCAGTCGTCCGCACATTGATGACAACGACAGCATCCTTCACCGACACGGCGAATCCTGAGGTGGGCCGCCCTTGAATCTTGCCGAGGAGCGTATATTCGCCTTCTCCCCGATCAATCACCGCCTCGACCTGTCCTTCAAAAACAGTGCCCTCGAACAAATTCAAGCGGAGCTGCCGTCCAACGGCCCGAGCTGACTCCAACCGGCTTTGGTCCATAAACACGTGACGGCTCCGCGTCACCATGGGCCTTACTCTCCTGTCCGGCAGCGCATCGTCCGAGGGAAAGAACACATCTGTATTGTCCTGCACATCAGGCGCATTGGGCTCATTCGCCGCGAAGAGGACGGAACCGGACATCGCGAGCCATACAAGGGCAGCACCTAGAAGCCCGCGAAGTGGCCTTCTACTCCTTCTGGATACACGGACGACCTCTGTGGCTCCATGCCGCAGTTTGCCGGCACCGTTTCTCTGGGCTGCTATACTCCAATGCATATCAATCGTCGCTCCTTCATTTTCGCTGTTGCCACCCGTGAAATGAGGCTACAGAGCTCTTAAGACGCATCCGCTTCCCCTTGCGCCAAAGACGCCTCTAGCCGCAAATGGTGTACCAAGATTCCGGTTCAACGGATAAATCCGAAATTCAAACCACTACATGTTGATGACCAATTGTTTACGACTGCATCCCGCGCTCAGTCCATCGGCCTCAAGGCAGGCCAGACCCCTTCAAGTGTAAACCGTTCCGACAGAATGATCGTCACCGTTTTCCAACCTTCCCTGTCACCCCATTCTTTCCCCGTAGGTCCTGACTCCGATCAGGACCTCTTTACCGACGCGAAACGCTCCCCTTCACGACGATCCGGCTCGACGTACGCAGTCACTCCTCCCTCCCGTAACCGCTACCGTCTTCGGGCTGACTGAAGGGCTGAGTTGGCGCTTATTTTCCACGCCAGATGATCTCGCGCAAGGCGGGCGCATTCGTTCCGCTATGATCCCACAGATTGAGATAAATATAGCGCACCGCCACCGGCCAGTTGGTCACCGTCCCCAAGT
>CAYOIT010000324.1:0-4144 GCA_964404035.1 uncultured Verrucomicrobiota bacterium
GACCACCAGCAGCGATGCCCTCTACCATTGGGGCGGCCTGCTGGGCTTTATGGCGCTGATTGAGGAAGGCTTCAGTCCGGGGGTGGAGTAAGTGTATTGACACGTGAGCTGCTTGATGCAAAAGGGGTGCCCGGGCTCGATGTGGAGGAATGGAAGTAGGTCACAAGGAGCAAAGACTATGTGTTCTATCCGACCTATCAGTTTAGCGGTCGTCGTTTTGGTTTGCCTGATCCGAACTGTCGCCGCGGAGACCAACGATCCGCTGGACCGGTACAACGTGGTCTGGGACAAGCCGGCCGCCAGCGACAAAGAAGACGCCTCCATGCCCATCGGCAATGGCGACATCGGGATGAATGTCTCGGTGGAGGCCAATGGTGACATTGTGCTGTTGCTCAGCAAGACGGACGCGTGGAGCGAGAACCAGGAACTGCTGAAGCTGGGACGCGTCCGGTTGAAGCTGACGCCCAACCCGTTCACGGCCGGCGACGGATCGTTCCGGCAGTCGCTGCGCCTGAGACAGGGCGAGATCGGGATCGCGGGCGGGAAAGGGGATAAGGCTGTTTCGCTTCTCATCTGGGTGGACGCGAACCAGCCAGTGATCCGGGTCGAGGTTGAGAGCGCCTCGCCTGTCGCGCTGGCGGCCGTGTTGGACCCCTGGCGCACGAAACCGGATTCGAATCCCGGTTCGGGCGGGTTCCGGCACTACTACGTCAAGCCTGCTGCGGCCGACACGATTTACGAGGGATGGAAGGACCGCGTGGTGTGGTACTACCGCAACGCGAAGTCCATCTGGCCGGTCAATCTGACGACCCAAGGCTTGGAGAGCTGGATACCGAAGGCCGCCGATCCGCTGTTGAACCGCACGTTTGGCGGCTGCATCGAGGGTGAGGGGCTGGTACGCAAGGACGCCGTGACGCTGGAATCCACGGAGGCGCGGAAGCGCTTCACGGTTTCGATCCACCCGTTGTGCGCGCAGACCGAAAAGGTCGAGGAGTGGCTCGAACGGCTCGATCAAAGCGCGCGCGCCAATGCCGCAAGCCGTCTCGATCAGGACAAGACGGCCCACCGCGCCTGGTGGAACGAGTTCTGGAACCGGAGTTGGATCCGCGCCACAGGGTCGCCCCAGGCGGAGACCATCACACTCGGCTACACGCTGCAGCGCTGGATCAATGCCTGCGGCGGCCGGGGTGTCCACGCGATCAAGTTCAACGGCTCGATCTTCACGGTCGGTTGGGGCGGCGGCGACCCCGACGGTCGGGAATGGGGCGGGGGCTACTGGTGGCAGAATACGCGACTGGCCTACTGGCCCATGCTCGCCAGCGGCGACTTCGACCTGATGATGCCGCTGTTCCGCACCTACCTGGACACGCTGCCCCTGGCCGAGCATCGAACGAAGACCTGGTACGAACACGGCGGCGCGTTCTTCCCGGAAATGATGCATTTCTGGGGCCTGCACAACGATGGCGACTACGGGGGCAAACACAAGCCGATCGGCGTGGTAGGAAGCGGTTGGATCGGCCGCATCTACACCTCGTCGCCGGAACTGATGGCCATGCTGCTCGATTACTACACCTTTACCGGTGACGATCCGTTCCTGCGCGACAAGCTGCTGCCGGTGTGCGACTCGCTCCTGGAGTTCTTCGACAAGCACTACAAGATCGATGAGAATGGGCACATCCGGATGTACCCGGGGCAGGCGCTGGAAACCTGGCAGAACGCCGCCAACCCAACGCCCGACGTCGCCGGACTCCACTGGGTTTTGCGCGGGTTGCTGTCCATTCCGGCGGACAAGACCGGCGCTGAGCGCAGGGCCTTCTGGACAAAGCTCGATGCGAAAGTGCCGCCCATTCCCATGACGGAAGAGGACGGCGCCACCTTTGTTCTGCCGGCCGGCGAACTGTTCTCCGGTCGGGGCAACAGCGAAAACGCGGAGTTGTATGCCGTCTTTCCGTTCCGACTCTACGGCGTCGGAAAACCGGACCTAGACATTGGTCGCGCAACCTACGAGCGCCGAGGAGTCAAGGCCGGCGGCGGTTGCTGGTACCAGGATGATGTTCAAGCCGCTTTTCTGGGTCTGACGGAGGAGGCCCGCGACATGGTGATTCGTCGCGCCGGCGCGAAACAGAGCGGCAGCCGGTTTCCGGCATGCTGGACTGGCGGCAATGACTGGATGCCCGACCAGGACCACGGGGGCAACCTGCTGATGGCATGGCAGTGCATGCTGTTGCAGGCGGACGAGGGGAAGCTTCAGGTGCTTCCGGCCTGGCCGCAGGAGTGGGATGTCGAATTCAAGCTCCACGCGCCACAGCGGACGACCGTGGAAGGAACGGTTCGCGGCGGCAAACTGGTTGCCCTGAACGTGATTCCTGAATCGCGCCGCGACGACGTGGTGGTGCTGCCTCCCTACCAGGATCCGACGGCGTTTGTGGCGGAACCGACAAGCGGCGAAGCTCCGCTGCCCGTTCGTTTCGACGGTACGCCAGCCGCCAAGCTGTCGGGGAAGGTCGTTTCATACCAGTGGGATTTTGGGGATGGGGCGACGGCTGGCGACGCGACGGCGGCTCATACCTACGAGAAGGCGGGGACGTACAAGGTTTCTCTGCAGCTCAAAGATGACCAGGGCAAGACCGTCGCTTCCCGATCTACGATCATTGTGGCACCTGTTGACGCCGTCTTGCCGACCCTCAGCACGGTTACGGCCCCGGGGCGGGCGGACCGGTGCAACGTGACCTTCAGCGAACCGGTGGTGAAGGAAGATGCGGAGACGGCGTCCAACTATGCGATCACGCCCGACGTCAAGGTGGTGGCGGTTTCGCTCGGGACGGATGGCCGCACCGTCACGCTGACCACCGCGCCTTTGTCCCTGGGGGTGGAATACGCGCTCACGGCGAAGAACGTTCGGGACAGGGCGCGCAAGCCCAACGCCATGGCGCCGGATGCTCGGAAGACGTTCCGTTATTCGGGGATCTACGGCCGGTGGAAGCTGGACGAGGGAAAGGGGCGCGTGGTGGCTGACGATTCGGGCAGTAAGTTGCGCGGCGCACTGCAGGGGGGCGCTGACTGGACGGTTGCGGACAATCGTGCGGCCGTGAGATTCGATGGCGGGAAGGACAGCGTCCTGGAGATGCCTGGATCGAAAGAGGCGCTCGCCTTGCCCTTTACGATATCGTTTTGGGTGAAGCCGGCGGCGCAGAAGTCCGCGACCCTGTTTGCCAAGGGAGAAGACAAGCCATTCTCGATGCTTTTCCTGACGGAGCAGGGAATGGAAGTCGCGGATGCGAACGGCTCGGAAGGTAATGAAGAATATCTGGGCGTTGTCATCGAGAAGGACGGTACCCTCAACATGCTGCTGGGCTTGGGGGGACGGGACGGGAGTCGAGACGATGCTCCAAAATCGGTTACGCTGGCGGTGGGGCAATGGCAGCAGGTGGTGCTGACGTGCGACGAACAGAAAGCCGTCTGCTACGTTGACGGCAAGGAGAAAGGTAGCCGCGAGACAAAGACCCTCCTGGCGCGCCTGTCGGATCCGGCTTGCAAACTTGGCCGAACTCTCAAGGCCGGGCGTTTGTTCCGAGGCCTGTTGAGCGATGTGCGCATCTACCGCAAGGCGCTTGCCCCCGCCGAGGTTCAGACGATCATGAAGGAAGGCGGCGCGGGAGCGGCGGGGAAGTGAACCGCAGAACGACGGCATCTCCCCACTGACGAAATACACAGCATAATCTAGGAGTGACTTATGCCAGCGATTACCCTGATAATAGGGGCTTTGATATTGCGAAACAGGAGAAGGTACTTATGAACGATACGATTCGACAGGAAGCGCAGAGGCTGTTGGCCGCGATGACACGTGACGAGAAGATTGACCTGGTGCATGGCGTGGACGGGATGTGGACGCGCGGCGTGCCGCGTCTGGGCGTGCGCAAGCTGCACATGGCCGACGCCAGCATGGGATTGCGCGATGACGCGATCCCGGCCACGGCGTTCCCGGCCTTCCTGGCATTGGCCGCCTCTTGGGATCGTGAACTCGCGGCCGCCTATGGCCAGGCCGTGGCGGAGGAGTTCCGCGCCGCCGGCATGGATGTGCTGCTTGGACCGGGCGTGAACATGTATCGCAGCGCCTACTGCGGCCGCAACTTCGAGTATCTCG
>CAYOIT010000325.1:0-4134 GCA_964404035.1 uncultured Verrucomicrobiota bacterium
CCCGCCGCGGCCGACCGGAAGGTCTCGGCCTCGAGAAAGACGGTCTCGGCGTGCACGGCCGATGAAAGACAGAGCAGGCATAGCCAACCCGCAAGACGGCGCGGTACTGACCGCGCCGCCGCCACACCGACACTGATACTGGCACGCTCGTTTCGCACAGGCATTTCCTCGCAGTACCGCCTACCGGATCAACAATGTCGTGCCGCCCGCGTTCCGCGCGACCCGGCCCGTCAAGCTGAATCGCATATCATACCCCACCCACGCTCCGACGGGGGCGTACGACGTCCAGGCGTAGTTGGGGGCACTCTCCACGACCACGCCGTCTGTATTTCCGCCCCAGGTCGCTTCGGGATACCCTACAGCGCGGATATCCTCGATGATGATCTCATCTGCCGTCGTGGCCGGCGGTGCACCCGCGAATTCAAAGGCCAGCAGGTACTTGCGGCCCTGGCGCAGCGTCACGGGGGGCGAGAAGAACAGCGTATCGGCCACGGTATCGGCGATCTGACTGTTCAGCAACATCGCCGAGCCCAGGAGTGTCAGCGATGAATCCGTGTCGCGCAGCTCCACCCGTATGTTGTTGGTCACGCTGCCCGCCTTGGTCACCTTGACGACCGCTTGCGTCACGCAGACGCAGGCATCGGCAGGAATTTCCCTGGCCGTGATGACGAAGGTCTGTCCCCTTGCCTTGCGTGTAACCCCGCCGCCGGTCATGTTGACGGTTGTGATCGTCGAGAGGTTGTAAGGTTGACCGGGGCCGGGCACGAAACCTGTGCTTGACCCGTTGGCGAGGATGAACCAGGGCGTGTAGTTCTTGAGATTCCAAATGGCAGCGCCGTTAAGCTTCTGAAGGATATTCATTTTGGGGTCGTATGCCCGATCAAAGGGTCTGACATCACTAACCGTGATGTTGTAGAGGTAACGCAAGTCCATGGAGGTCTGAATCGATGTGGGTTGCGTCACGATGTGATAGACCGATCCGTTCGAAAGGTTCAGGGACGATCCAAAAACGATTTCGGGCACCCAAGTGGTCAGCGTGGTGTACGTAAAGTTCGTCGACGTGGACACCAGGAATGTGCCGTCGGGATTTCCGGCCCCGTTGTCGGCCATGATTCCCACCGTGAACGTGGCCGAACCGTTGGAGGAGTAGCGGAGGTGAATGCGGTCGAGGGTGACGTTCTCCAACGCCGTGAAGCGGATGGACAGCGTGTCGTCCGTCGAGTCGATCTTCGTGCCGATGCTGGCGTTCGCGCCCTGGAACCTGCCCGACCCGAACTCGCCGTTGTCTCCATACGTGTAGTGCGCGCCCCACGCCAACCCGCACGTCATGCAAACCGCCAGAACACCTGCCGCAATCTGCATCATCAACCGTTCGCCCTTCGCTGTGCTGGTTCTCATCGCCGATCTCCTTTCATTCTGTTAAAAAACATGACGCCTGCTGCAAGACACCCGTGCAAGCGTCTGATGCGTGAGAGGCGCGGGCTCATGGCTTCTCCCGGTAGACAAAGACCGGTCCGATCAGTCCGCCCGATCCCAGTTCATTCATGGTGGGGTGGGTGGCGGCGATGGTGACCTGATTGTCGGCGCCGGGTTTTACCGCCGAGGTGATGTCGAAGGCCGCCGGCTTGCCGTAGCTCGTGTGGGGAAACCATTCGCTCGATTCACCCGCTTCATTCACAAAGGGCACGTGTCGGCCGTTGACGAAGACCTTGGCGCCCCCGTCCGTGCTGCTGAGCCACAGAAAGATCTTCCTGCCCGGCGGCACGGCGGGCATTTTCACGGTCGTGCGATAGAAGACCTTGCCGTAGTAGGTCTCGATGCCGTGATCGAACCAGGTGTCCATGCAGGGATCGGTGACGGGCCACTTGGCGTCGTCGAACGCGGCGTTCTGCCAGCCGAGGGACTCACCCTTGTCCTCCCGGTCCACCTGGTACCGCCACGCGCGCAGCGGAGGTGTGATGACGAGATAGTCCCTCGCGACACGGCTGGCGGCATCGTAGGTCGCTTTATAGAACAGGTCGAAATAGTGGCCGCTGATCGTCTGCTTGGCCCAGCGAACGCGTGTAAAGCAGAAGTGGTCCTTGTATTCCTCGGCCAGGGTAACCTGCCGTGCCAGCCAGCGCTCGCCGTCGGCGGCGAGATCCGCCAGCCGCCCCTCGGATAGATCCCGGCGCAGCTTCATGAACAGCTCGAACTGCTTGAGGGACTCGTCCTGCAGCGTGACCCGGCGGCGTTCCATGTCGGTTTTGCAGGCGGCCAAAGCCTGATCCAGGGCGGTACGGAACGCCTTCACGGTCTCGGGGGGAAACCGCCGGCCATAACCCCATCCGCTGCCGGCATGCTCGGGATTGCCGGTCCACGTTTGATCGACCCGCTCCCAGTAGTGGCGCATGGGCTGTGCGGCCGAGCCGTAGTACCGGGTGTAGAACTCGTCCAGGATTCCGGCGGGGTTCCACCCGGGGTTCCAGGCCATCCGCATCGCCAGGACATGCCCGGGAAGGACGGACTCCAGGTTGGCCAGGGTCTCGGGTTGCCAGAGCAGGACGCGGTTGGCGTAGAGCAGGGGCAACTCGTCGCTCATCTGCTTGATCATCGGGTAGGGGGCGCTGGTCTCCGCCAGGTGAAACATGTAGTTGTAGTAGCTGACCCGTCCGCAGGTCTTGCCCCAGCCTTCGAGGATGGGGCGGATCAGAGCCCGGGAGGGGCACGCGTTAGTCTGGAGCATCGTGTGGGCGCGGCAGTAGGTGATGGGGGCGATCTGCGGAATCAGGTTGGGATGGGGGACTTCCCGCAGGGGGAGGCGGCTGATCGGGCCGTAGACCAGAAAGCCGAAGAGAACGTCGGGATACTTCTTCGTCACGCGCGCGGCGATCCGGTTGACGAAGTGCAGGTAGCGGTCGGTCAGGGAGACGAGGCCGCAGGAGGGATCGATGTCGCCGGTATCGAGGGCGCGGCACTTCGGGCAGTCGCAGAAGCCCAGGCCGTCGTTGGGCGAGAGCGAAATGGAGGGGATGTAGCGGTCGTCCAGCCGGGCGACGATGGCGTCGGCGATGGCGTCGGCGACTTCCGGTGTCCCCCAGCAGACCCGGTAGTAGGGGTTCTTTGCGCCGGGGCGCTTGACGTACCAGTCCGGATGGGCGGCCAGGTTCTCCTTGGGCAGGTGGGTCTCCAGGGCGTGCTGGGCCCGGAGCTGAAAGCCGCCCATGCGGGTGCGGCGGATGAAGGCATCATCCGCGTTCATGCCGGCCAGGGCGCGGACCAGGGTGCCGGGAATGATCGACTCGTCGGTCTCCGGCAGGTCGATGGTTTTCCGCTCGGGAATGCACTCGCCCAGATTGCCTGGCAGGTACCAGCGGCAACCGAGGCGTTCGAGCAACTCATAGATCGCATAGCTGGTGGCCAGCGGCGATTCGCCGAAAAGGCCGACCGCCCCGGGCGTCACGACGATGCGGAAGCCCTGCCCTGCAGCATCGTGGGCCCCGACCTTCCCGAAAACCTGCTCCGCCGCCGCGCCGACGTAGATGGGCCGGATACCGCCGGCGGGCGCGGCGGTCAGGATTTCAATCTTCGCCCCGGACATCCTGCCCAGGGTCGCGGCCAGATCGTTGACCGACTCCCTGACGCGGATGCGCAACTGCTCCTGGTCATATTCATCGGTCTGCCGCTTGAGGCCCGGAACATCAGGGGCCAGAATGGCCGCATCGACCACGATGGCCGCCTGGGACCGCCCCTCGCTGACGAGGACGACGCCAGCCCCGGTGGCCGGCACGTTAAACAGCATGATCAAGGCCGCGCCCAGCGACCGTGTAATCAAATCCGTCCTGTTCATATCACCCTTTTCCGTTCAGACTTTGCCTTGCAAGTATAAAACAAACTCCGCAGCCTGCAACGGCCAGGCCCGCATGTCGAACTGAGACGTTGATAAGACGCTACAATATTTGGTTTATCAGGGCAAGACGTTTTTGAGATCAGCCAACCGATGGGTTAATTAGTTAACTTGACTGCTAAAAGATAATGTTGTTAAATGCATGCTGACTGGTGATTCTTGGAGCGATTGATGGCCATCAAAAAACGGACACGCTCGGGGCCCCGCCTGAGCGACATTGCCGAAAAAGCGGGCGTTTCGGTTCCGAC
>CAYOIT010000326.1:0-4130 GCA_964404035.1 uncultured Verrucomicrobiota bacterium
TCATCCAGGTCAAGGCCGTCCTCGAATCCACCGGTCATGCCGTCGCCGTGGCCCGGGGCGGACAGGAGGCGATCGACTATGTCTCCCACACCATTCCCGACGGGATCATTCTCGATCTGACGATGCCCGGGATCGACGGGTTTGCGGTGCTGGAGAGAATCAGGGGCACGGTGGCGACGTCAAAGATACCGGTCCTGATCCTCACGGCCAGGGATCTCACGCCCGCTGACCTCAAGCGGTTGAGCGCCAACCATGTCCAACAGCTTGTCCAGAAGGGGGATGTGGATCGGGAAACCCTGCTGAAGAAGATCCGGGCCATGGCAGGGAGCGAGAAGGGCGAAGGTTGAAGGCGTATGAAAAGAAGGGGTTACTGCTCAGAAGGGGAGTGTTCAGGGTTCGGGGTTCAGGTGAAAACAGACAAGAACTGGACGTCCAGGATGTCAACACCTTTTCTTTTCCCCACTTTCCTCATCGAAGCTTCCTGAACCCTGATACCCTGAGCCCTGTGCCATGAGTAGTTAAGTTGCCAAGAAAGAATGAATGGGGAAATGCGGGAGAATGCTATGCCAACCATCCTGGCGATTGACGACAAGCGGGACAACCTGACCACCATCACGGCCCTGCTGAAGCAGCTGATGCCCGACTGCACCGTGATCACCGCCCAATCCGGGTCCGAGGGGATCGAAAAGGCGCTGGCGGCGCAGCCGGATGCCGTTCTGCTGGATATCAACATGCCGGGGATGGACGGTTTCGAGACCTGCCGGCGCTTGAAAGCCGACTCAAGGACACAGCCCATCCCGGTGGTCATGGTCACGGCCGTCAGGAGCGATGCGCCAAGCCGGGTCAAGGGTTTGGATCTCGGCGCCGACGCCTTTTTGTCCAAGCCCATCGACGAGCACGAATTGGTTTCCCAGATCAGGGTCGTCCTCCGGATCAAGGCGGCCGAGAATGCGCTGCGACGGGAGCGCAGCTTGCTGGAAACCATGGTTCAGGAACGGACAGCCTCACTGCTGGCGCGTGAAGCCTTCACCAACGCGGTGCTGGAGGCCATTGGCGCCAATATCGCCGTGCTGGACCGGCGCGGCGTGATCACGGCGGTCAACGGCGCCTGGGAACGGTTTGCCCGCGAGAACGGCGATGCCGCGGGCGGGGCCGCCACCGGCGTGGGGGCGGACTACCTGGGCGCGATATGCGCCGCGACCGGCACATCCACGGAAGGGGTCGCGGAAACGCTGGCCGGCATTCAAGCCGTCCTGGCGGGCGCCAACCCGCTTTTCACGATCACCTATCCTTGCCATTCTCCCGAGCAACAGCGCTGGTTCATGCTCCGCGCCACCCCGCTGTCAGGCGCACTGGGAGGCGCCGTTGTGGCCCATATTGACATCACCGCTCACAAGCAGGCCGAAGAGGCGTTGCGGAAGAGCGAGGCTGAACTGAGCCGACTGCTCGGGGATGCCCGGCAATCGCGCCAGGCGTTGCTGAGCCTGACGGAAGACCAGCAGCTGGCCGAGGCGAAACTCCAGGAAGCGAAACTCCTGTTCGAATCGGTCGTGGAACACATCCCGCTCATGGTCTTTCTCAAAGAAGCGACGGACCTGCGTTTCGTCATATTCAATCGCGCAGGAGAGGAGCTTCTGGGGCATGACCGTAAGGCCTTCCTCGGACTGAACGACCTGGACCTTTTCCCGCCCGAACAGGCGCTCCACTTTATCGCCCAGGATCGGGAGGTTCTGGATGGAGGGGTCAACGTGTTGGACATTCCGGAGGACCCCATCCAGACGGCCAGGAAAGGCGAGCGGTTGCTTCACACGCGCAAGGTCTGCATCAGGGGGAGTGATGGGACCACGAAATACCTGCTGGGCATCTCTGACGACATCACCGAGCGCAAGCGGGCCGCGGATGAGAAGGGCAAGCTCGAAGTCCAACTCCGCCAGGCCCAGAAAATGGAAGCGGTGGGACGCCTGGCGGGGGGGGTGGCGCACGATTTCAACAATCTGCTCATGGGCATCATGGGGTATGCCGAACTGTGCCGGGACCGGATCGAGTCCGGCCATCCGATCCGGGAATACCTCGATGAAATCACGCGGGATGCACAGCGCTCTGCCGAGATCACCCGGCAACTCCTGGCCTTCGCCCGCAAGCAGCTCATCGAACCGAAGGTCTTGGATCTCAACGACTCGGTGGCCGGCATGCTCAAATTGTTGCGGCGGCTGATCGGGGAGGACATTCACCTGGCCTGGCGGCCCGGCGTGGACCTGCGGCCGGTGAAACTCGACCCGTCGCAGGTTGACCAAATCCTTGCCAACCTGTGCGTCAATGCACGGGACGCCGTCGGCGGTGTCGGCGAGGTTACCCTGGAGACCGGAAGCGTCGCCATCGACGCGGACGCCTGCGCCAGGCACCCGGACGCGACTCCCGGCGCCTACGTGTTCCTGGCCGTCAGCGACAATGGCTGCGGGATGGACAAGGAGACACTGGCGCAGATATTCGAACCGTTCTTCACCACCAAGGGGCTCGGCAAGGGCACGGGTCTTGGGCTGGCTACGGTGTACGGGATCGTCAGGCAGAACAACGGATTCATCTACGCCTACAGCGAGCCGGGCAAGGGAACGACGTTCAAGGTCTTTCTGCCCGAGATTGCGGCGGAGACCGTGGAGACAACCGTTACCCGCAAGACGGAAGCGCCCAGGGGACGGGGGGAGACCATTCTGCTGGTGGAGGACGAGAAATCGCTGCGCGTGACGTGCGGCTTGTTCCTGAAAGCCCTCGACTACAAAGTCCTTGCGGCCGAGACCCCGGGAGAAGCCCTGAAGATGGTTGCCGGGCATCCGGGTGACGTCCATGTGTTACTGACGGACGTGGTCATGCCGGGGATGGACGGGCGACAACTGGCGAAACGCATCAGCGCGATCAAGCCGAGCGTCAAGGTGTTGTTCATGTCCGGCTACACGGCTGACGTGATTGTCCAACGCGGCGTGCTGGACGAGGGCGTCCAGTTCCTGTCGAAACCGTTCTCGCGTGACGACCTCGCGCGCAAGGTGCGCGAGTTGTTGGAGGCGGACTGAACAAGAGGAACATTCGCGGGGCGGCCAACAAACAAAGGCTGCCTGCTTCGCCAAGGCTTCGCAGGGCAGGCGGAGATGACGGCTCGGCCGGAGGACCAGCCCTACCTGATGGAACCGACTTGCGTCCCCCGCGGCCGGCAGGATTATGCTTTTCCTCTCCCCCCCGATTGGTTAACCTTTCTCCTTTCATAACCCGGGGAGACACCTATGGCCACGATGACCAGTATCGAACGGATGCACGCCACGTTGAACCGCAAGCCGGTTGACCGGCTGGCTGTCATGGAGGGGCCGTGGGGCGCCACGGTGAAGCGCTGGACGGACGAGGGGCACCTCCGCGAGGGCGAGGATGTGGGTGAGCATTTCAACATGGATATCCGGTCGGGCGGCTGGCTGGGCTCCGTGGCCGATCTGGATTTCAAAAACGTGATCATCGAGGAGGACGAGGACAAAGCCCTGTGGCTGGATGGCAACGGCGCCAAGTTGAGGCGCCACAAGAAGCACGACTCCACCCCTGAGCACGTGGACTTCACGGTCAAGGATTTCGCCGGTTGGAAAGAGTTCGCCCGGCCTTTCCTGGCCGGCCCGCTCGATAAACGTCGCATTCCGTTTGAAAGCTATCGCCAGGCCAAGGCGTTTGCCAAGGACAAGAAGCGCTTCTTCTGCTGGGCCGGCGTGGCGCCGTTCGAGCAGATGCACCCCATCACCGGCCACGAAAACATGCTGGCCGGCATGGCCCTGGAGCCCGAATGGGTGGCCGATATGGTGGATGTCTATTCCGCCCTGACCGTCAATTGCCTCGAAGAGCTGTTCGCCGCCGAGGGCGTGCCGGACGGCATGTTCTTCTACGAGGACATGGGCTTCAAGGAGCGGCCGTTCATGAGCCCGGCCATGTACCGGGAGCTGGTTCAGCCGGGCCACAAGCGGCTGTTCGATTTCGCCCACTCCAAGGGCTGCAAGGTCATTGTCCACTCCTGCGGCTATGTCGAGCCGTTGGTGCCCGGGCTGATCGAGGCCGGCATGGACTGCCTGCAGGCCATGGAAGTCAAGGCGGGCATGGACCTGCCG